>JAGCPD010000016.1 GCA_017645305.1 Bacteroidaceae bacterium
GGAACATAGTATCTCTGTAGGACCGAACACGCCGAGTTGATTGGCGGCAGTGTCCATAAGTACGTGATAGTTCATCTGTCGATAAACCTCTTCGTTGGGACAGTTCATCGTATAAATGGTAGCAGAACAGATGCGTTTCAGTACGACGGGCTTGGAGTAGTCAGAGTAGTTGACTGCGGGAAATTCCATACGCTCCATAAAGGCACGAAGGGCGGCAGAGGGGTAGCCGCAATAGTTGGGTGAGCCACACACCAGAACATCTGCATCGACTGCCTTCTGAAGTATGGGCTGCAGGTCATCCTTGAATGAACAGACACCTTTCTTGCCTCCCTTTAGCTTACAGGCAAAACACGACATGCAGCCCTTGTAGTTCAGGCTGCGGTCGTAGAGATTCACCAGTTCTACTTCGGCACCAGCCTCTCTGGCACCATCCATAGCACGCTTCAGCAGCTGTGCCGTATTGCCGTTCTTACGCGGACTACCGTTGATAAATAATGCTTTCATATAAAATACATAAATTAGGTGAACTCAATGATGGCACTCACCTCATTCCCTATAGACAGGGAAACGATGATGCCGTCAGATGTTTTATGAATGGTGGGAGTCAGACTATCGCCAAGTTTTGCAGCCACACGATACTCCACGCGTAAGCCGCTTACCACGAAATTCTCCGGCAACAGTTCCATCGCCATGCGGACATAGTTGGCATTGTTCAGGTGCTTGTTGTAATCGATGTCGGCACGAAGCACCCTTATCGGCTCCATAGCTTCACCTTCTGTCTTTGGCAGGATAATACGGCGGTCTTTGTAGTTCATCTCCAGCTGTGGCTCAAGCTTCATTGATTGTATTGTCGCTTCATCGACACGCTTCAGTTTCCCAGCCACCTTGTCGACAAATGCTCCCATGCTCCAAGTCTTATAACAGGGATTCCCCTGTGCGTCGTAGATGAACGTATTTCGGAATCCGAACATAGGCTTCATGCCATAGACGGAGGTCGTCACCGTCAGCTCCTCTTTGTAGTCTGGCACACGGATAATCTCTACCTGACGTGTAGCCAAAAGCTGAGCCATGTTCTGCTGCACGAAGTAGTCCTTGACTTCAGGCTCGCTGTCAATCCACATCTCTGAGCAGTCCTGCATCATCTGGAGAGCGGAATACAGTTTCAGCTTTCCTTCGCTGTCGCAGGTGCTTGTCGTTACCTTATATTTTAAGCTGTACATATAGATTATATGCAGATAAATTGGAATTTACTGTTCTAAGAGTTCTTCTACAGTCTGCCAATAATCTGTATCAATCATTGTAATCTGCTCACCACTTTGAGTAAAAGCATCAATGTAGTATTTATTGTCAAACTTCAAAGATTCTATGGTATAATCTGTGTCGTACAACCTCTTTTCTATGGTAGAGGCGTGATTCCTTATCTCATCAATATGAGCTTCAATGTAAGCATCCGACATTGCAAGGCAAATAAACCTTATTGACCGCAAATATCGCTCGCTGAAATCATTGCGCCAACCAGAAGGGATATAACAGCCCTCTACTATGAGATTCTGATGATTCTCAATGGCAGTCTTCAACATTTCACGCACAATAGGCCAAAGCTCGTCCGTAAGGGCATCATCGTCCTCTGGAGTGAGAGTTGTCATACCACTACGAATCAAGCCCATTTTCAAATGGTCTATAGACAGATAAGGATACTTGTATTTTTCAAGCAACCGTTGTGCCAAAAGTGTCTTACCCGTATGTGAAGCACCTGTTATCAGTATAACCATAAATGTGAAACTATTCTTTAACCTTTCTGATCAACGACAAATCACCACTTGACAAGGCTTTGAAATTGCGCTCAATCTTCTCTATGTCCCAATCCCACCATTTCAATTGCAGCAGATAGGCGATGAATTCGTCGTCAAAACGCATCCTGACCACTTGGCAGGGATTACCCACGGCAACAGCGTATGGTGGAATATCTGAGGCCACCACCGAGTTGGCACCGATAATGGCTCCATCGCCGATATGAACGCCTGGCATGATGGTTACATGCTGACCAATCCAAACGTCATTACCCACAACGGTATCACCCTTCAGAGGCAATTCGTCTTTCACTGGTGCTATAGCACTGCCCCAGTCGCCGCCAATGACATAAAATGGGTAAGTCGTCACACCATCCATCCTATGGTTGGCTCCATTCATGACAAACTCCACGCCCTCAATTTGTTTGAAATAGTGCTCTGTTCCCCAGAAACACCCTCCGGCAAGATAAATATCTTTTTCTCTCATATTGGTCTATAATATTAATTTTTCTGATAGAAGTCCTGTTCGCTATTGACAGCAGCAAGTTCTTTCAGCAGTACGGCATACTTCCGGGCTACGGCTTCTGCAAAGCGACGTCCTTTCTCGGCTGAAGCAAGATGGGGATTGCCGATGCCGGTGTCGGACGTGACGCGTGTCCAATGGCGGGGCATCCAAGCGGTTTTCTCGCGGAGGCTCTGCAGGGCAAAGGGATTGGCACAGCCGGGACCTGCTTCGCTGAGGTTGACAAGTTCGGGATGGTAGTGCATCATGACGGAGGTCTCCAACTCATCGGCATGATCACCTGGCTCGTCGAACCACTCCTTAGCAGGCAGGACGGTGAACCATTCGCTGGAAAGGATGAAGAAATCGGGGTAATCTACAGCCAGGTCGCGAATCATACTCTTGAAGCTATTTCCTCCATGACCATTGACGATAAGCAGTTTGCGGAAACCCTGATGATGCAGGGATGCCACCGTGTCGGCAAGGATGGCACACTGGGTGTTATAGCGGTAATGGATGCAGAACTTCAGGTCGCGCTGGCCGGGATTCTGGGCCCCCATCGCCACAGGTGGCAGCACCATAGAACGGATGCCGTAGTCATCCATAGCCTGCTGGGCAGCATCGACTGCTACATCATGAGCCAGAATAGCATCTGTAAGGTAGGGCAGATGCAGGTTGTGGGGCTCTGTGGCACCCCATGGCAGGATGACAACATCGTAGTCGAGAGGACGTGTAACGCCATAGGCTGATACGCTCAAATCAATTTCTCGGTTCATAAATCCTTGTTATAGATATATTAATTTCGTTCTATTTTAAGATAACTGTTATCAACCACAATATGAGCAAATAAACCTTCTTCAGGTTATTTCTCATATATATTTGAGTGCGAAGGTACGAAGAATTCTCATATTTGCCAAGCAAAACAGACGGAAAAGAATTAGAGAATCATCCGCGCCCTACAAAGGGAATGAAGAAAATTATTAAGGTGTTGGATGTTTTTTGGTAACATGGTTTCCTGAGACAGGAATGCCAAGACATACTCTTTTAACATTATTTGCAAAAGAGGATACACTAAAAAGAAGCAGGAACTCGTTTATTAAGTAGGTCGTTAACTTAATAACAAGAAATGGTATGCCGAGATTCTTTTTCTCAATTATGCTGCTGGTAGTCCTGTTCTCATGTTCCAGCAATGTTCCGGAGCCAGAGACTCCGAAGGTCGTTCAGAATACGGGAAGAATGCTCTCTCTGGATGGTGGTGACACACACATTGCCTACGAATATGACAACTTGGGAAGGGTAGTCTATGCCGAGCGATTCGATTATTGGTGGGACACCCACAAGTATATCTCAGAATACAGATACGATAAGGACTGCATCTACATCGACCATCGGCAGTACAAAGAACTGCCCGAAGGAGGATACGACTCGAACGACAGGAACAACGTGTTTCACCAGGACACCCTCTTCCTCGTTGATGGTAGAGTCGACAGTTGTGCAGGTGCACGGCAAGACGGGAACCGTTTCTTCTTTAAATTCCGATACAACGAGCGCGGCGAACTGACGTATGCAAGGAACGAGAATGTTAATCCGAAATATAAGAAGAATCCTTGGTACACAGAGCAACACACGTTTGAATGGCAGGACGGGAACATCATCCAGCGTACCTGCTTCATCCCCAATGGTATACCCGAAACAACGGTTAACACCTACAGCTATTCCTCGCTGACAGGCTCCCTTGTTATGAGTGACCCGAGGCATGTCCTGCATGATTTCGAGGCACTTGTGGCAAACGGCTACTTCGGCACGGCTTGCAGGAATCTGTTGCAAGATGTCGAGTCGAGCGAAGGCTACAAAATGCAGTACGATTACCAGCTGGATGAGCAACAACAGGTGTGGAAGATGGTAACAATCCGCCCCATCAACGATGAGATAATCCATACAATGGAATACCTAATCAAATGGGATGTCGCAAAGTTATGACCACAAGGCATGGAATATGCGGGACTTCAATGTCCTTCAATATCCAAAATACGTCTTGCAATAAGAGTGTAGAATGCTGTCGTAACGCTCGGCGCAGTCTTTGTCGCGCATCAGATCGTGGCCAGAGTTAGGAAATACTATCAGTTCATAAGGTTTGCCAAGGCTGTCGTATTTCTCCTGCAAAGCATGGTAATGTCCTGGCTTAACAAGTCCGTCCTTCTCGCCATAGGCAAAGATGGCAGGCAGGGCAGTTGAGTCGTTGATGTAGCATACTGGCGAATTCAGAATCCTGACGTTATCAAGCAGTTCATCTGTAATCTCGCTGGCTTTTATGTGCTTGCCTGTACCACAAAAGACAGCATTTTCGATGTCTTCGTCCTTGGCATTCTTATCTTTTGGGAAAAGGATACGGAAGTCCGAAGGCCCGACCTTGATGGCTTCGAAGCGAATAGGCAACGGGTGCGAATGATTGTATGCAAACATCATAGCAAGGTGGCCGCCTGCAGAGTATCCGGCAATAGCCATTTGACGGATACGAGCACCTTTCTCGGATGCAAATCTCTTGATGTGACGGATACATGTATCTATCTCTTCGTACATGGTTAGCAACGATACGCCTTCCTCGTAGAGCAGACTGTAGTTCATAGTGGCGGTAGCATAACCCTTCTGTACCCAGGTGTAGCACTCACCATGACGCCATTCCTTGTCACCACCCAACCACGATCCGCCATGTATAAATAGTATTAGTGCCAGGCTATCGTTCTTGCTTGCATCGTTGGGTAGGTACAGGTCGTAAGTGTTATGTTGGCGGTTGCCGTATGCAACGTCCAGAAACCGCTGACCATACTCGTTGTGCCATTTGGGCTTGAATACAAAATAAGCGATAATTCCAAGGACCACTATCAAAAGGATTCCTCCCGACAAGCATCCACAGCCTTTCTTCAAATAACTCTTGTTCTTCATCGTTTTCGTCATCTTTGTTTTTATAATCTTTGTCTCAAAATCTTATTTCATCACTTTACCCCATGCACAAGCATTTTCAGGGTGTAAACAGATTTCGAGGCGGTAATAAACAGGATATTACGTTCTTTCCCGCCAAAGCAGACGTTGGCTGTCCAGTCCTCGGGAATGGGGAAATGGGCTATCTTCTGGCCATCCTTGTCGAATACGGTAACGCCGTTGCCTGTAAGATAGACGTTCCCACGGTCGTCTATCGTCATCCCGTCAGACCCCATGTTGGCAAACACCTGCCGGTTCGTTAGGTTGCCGTTTGGCAGAATATCGTATTTCAGGATTCTGTTTGCCTTTGCCTCCGCCACATACAGGTGTTTCCCGTCGGGCGTTCCCACAAGGCCGTTGGGCTGGTTTAGCGTCGAGTCAAGCATGGTCAGTTGCTTGCCTCCCGGAGGCAGATAGTACAAGCCTTCTACAGGCTGCTGGCGTTCCGGGCTGCGTGTCCAGTAGTCTCTCCGAAAGTAAGGGTCGGTCAGATAATAACCTCCATCCTTCGAAATCCAGACATCGTTGGGGCCGTTCAGCACAGGTGTACCATAGCCTAGCTTCTGACTGATGAAGAAAGAGAGTTTTGCCGAGTTTGGCAGTATCTTAGACTGTAGTTCTGCATCCGTCCGCGTCAGGTAACGCTCGTTGGTCAACAGCGTCTGCTGCTCCTCGTCCGTCAGTTTAGGCAGTTGATTACGCAACCATTGGGCAGCGTCATTCGTGTCGCCAGGCAACCATGCAAAGGCGATGGCCTGAAGGCCTTCTTCGTCTTCTGCCTGAAATGCCAAATCAGCAGAATACAAGCTGTATCTGGTCAAATGCTGGGGTTCTTCTTCAATTTAGTTGAAAAGTACATGCTCCATTACCAGTTTGTTCTTCAGCAGTTCAATTCCAGCCCTTCCATACATCAGCCTCTTCACGGCTTTCAGCTTGTTGACGTATCCTTCAGTGATTCCATTCGTAACA
>JAGCPD010000017.1 GCA_017645305.1 Bacteroidaceae bacterium
TCTTGTCCATGTCTACCATGTTTTAACTGATTATACAATTACAGCGCCCTTCTGAGCGACCATATATATAACGTAAAACCCTGATCTACGTGGTACCCTTTTCGATTATTATGGTGGTATACTTTTCAATTACTATTTACATGTTTTAGAAAAGCATGGTACAAGAAGGGAAACTGGTAGTAGGCAATGAACAGATAAAAGCAGGGACGGCAAGCCCATAAAGCAAGTGTGCATCAGAAAAGACAGACAAATGGTTATCCATCTGTTTGACTCTTCCGATGCACTCTTGTGGGGATTGCCACCAGCATACAACTCTCTGTATCTCTCCCGTCGTACCTGCTACGATGCGAGAAATGCAGAATGTTGTATGCCTGATGGCTTTTCTCTATATGCTTGCTCCCGTCCTCACAGCCGACAGCCGTCATTGAGGCCGTCCGCAGGGAGTGGCAAAAGGAGAAGTTAGCGTGCTATCTTCTCGCCACTCCGTTGCTATAGCACTCTATCCGGCTCGTCCCGATAGGGTGATACAGCAACAAAGGACAGCCCAACGACGAGCAGTCAGCCGTGAGGAAAGTTGAGGAAGCAAAGCAATCAAGTGTAAAGAAGGAAACCGTTACCAAAATGGACTCGGTAACTAAAATACATGGAATCTCCATCCAAATGGAAACAAAATGCTATAAAAACGTTAAGAAATTCCTGATTTCTTTGGTGGTAACAGAATAAATGTTTATCTTTGCACTCACTAAAAAGCGTTCTTTGGAAATGTGTATGACGAGACAGAATATGTAATTCAGCTCGTTTCTAAATCGTTACCTAATCGACATTATAAATAAGGTAACAATATGATTTCTAAAGAGTTATAATTTCATACGTAACAAGCATTGGCAACTATGCTTTCTATGATTGCAACAGTCTAACCTCTGTCACCATCCCCAATAGTATAACGAGCATTAGCGACCATGCTTTCTATGGTTGCAGTAGCCTGACATCCGTCACCATTCCTAATAGTGTGACAAGCATTGGCAAATATGCATTCTATTGTTGCACAGGTCTGACTTCTGTTACCATTCCCAATAGCGTGAAGAGCATCAAAAGCTGTGCTTTCTCAGGCTGTGACAATCTGACTTCAATCACCATCCCCAATAGTGTGACAAGCATTGAGGGACAGGCTTTCTATTGGTGCATTGGCCTGACCTCTGTCACTATTGGCAACAGTGTTACCAGCATCGCTAGCTCTGCTTTTGCTGGTTGTAGCAACCTGACCTCTGTGACTTTGGAAAGCGATGCTATAGTTTCTAAATCACGGACATCAGATACATCATTTAAAACTATGTTCGGAGAACAGGTAAATGAATATGTGATTGGAAATTCTGTGACCAGCATCGGCGATTATGCGTTCTGTAATTGCACTGGTCTGACCTCTGTTACCATTTCCAATAGTGTGACGAGCATCAAAAGTTGTGCCTTCGCATATTGTATTTAGAGACCTCTAAACAACTACAAACAATGAAAAACATATAGAGATAAATCTCTGTATATCAACTACTTTTAGATTTTAACACTTCGGACTTGCTTTTTGGTGGTTCTCAAAAATCCGCTTACCTTTGCAACGCATTTCTACCGCGGAGAATTTTGAGGGCTTTTATTTTGCCATCTCGTGGACAGGGTTGACAAAGGTTGACAAAAGTGTACAACCGTTGACTGAAGAACGAGAGGAAAAGTGGCAAGGAAGTGACCTCATTTGAAGAAGGTTTAGCTCGGCGTTAGCCAACGTGACATCGTGGAATGAGTTGACAAGGATTGTCGATGATTGACGAAAGTTCACTCCGTGGCGGTTTGCACGAAATTGATTGTAAAACCACATAAAAAGGAGTCAAATGAGAAAGATAAGAAAATGCGCGTTTTGCGGAAAGGAGTTCACTTGTAACAGCGGTTCGCAGAGGTATTGCTCAGAACAATGTGCCGAGGCTGCAAAGGCTCAGCGCAAGAAGAGGCAACAGGACTTTTTGAAGGCTGTCCAGCCTGTTATAGACATCGCCAGCCAGGAGTATCTTACATTCTCCAAGGCTGCCATCCTTATGGGATGCTCCCGTCAATACGTTTACAAGTTGGTAAACGAGGGGAAACTGCCTGCATCACGAATCAGCAGCCGGATGGCATTCATCCGTAAGGCAGACATTGAGCAGATGCTTGCAGGTAATCCTTATCATAGAGTGTTGCCAACACTCAAGTCAACGACTCCTTCTTCCCTTTCGTTGAAGAAAGGACGTGCTTCAAGTAAGCCAGCGAGAAAAGAGGATTCTTTTCAGAACATCGAACCACTTGAATATATCTCTGGCGAGGATGTCATGCGCATCTACAAGGTTAAGAAGTCTTGGCTCTATGTTTCAGCCAAGAGAAACAACATACCTATGTGTAAGATTGCAGGCAAGAACTACTATAGCCGAAAACACATGGATGCACTCTTCGGAGTTACTGCCGAGATTGAATCCTTGACAGAGTGGCTCACAACGGATGAGGCAGAATCCCTATATTCCACGACCAAAGAATCCTTGCGCACCCAAGCCTACCGCCGCCATATTCCCACCAAGCGAGAATATGGCAAGACCTATTATTCAAAGATACATCTTGATGACATCTTCCGCCCCGACCTGAAGGCGAGTGATTCCTATTACACTACAGCCGAAGCTGCCGAGAAATACGGCATGACCAAGAGCAATATCTGCGTGATCGTCAAGACGAACAACCTCACGAAGGTGAAAGTCGGTGTACAGAACCTCATCGTCAAGGAGGAATTAGACCGAATAATGGCAAGCAGACTTGCACAATTCGGCTCTTACAGGCTCCAATAACGCCCAATAATAAGCACCAACAGCGTGAAAGTGCGAACACAAACTGCCCGAAAGCCTCAATTGAGAGACCTTCGGGCAGCATTTGTCTCCTCCTCCTCGGGGGAGGCAGGGAGGGGGCTTTACTCCAGCCCGTGAATTGTGTCCTCGTTGCTGATGACCGTCGTGCCGCCATCGGACGAACCAAAGGAGGAACTGCCCTCCTCCGAAGAACCCTTGCGCTTGCCGGCCGCAATCTGCGCGTCCATGTAGCGGAACGCCTCGTTGATTTTCAGAATGAGGTCGGTCAGTTCCTCGGATGGCGAAGTCACGTTCAGCGCGTCGATGTAGCGAAGCATCTGCTGCAACGTCTCATCCACAGCCTCGCGAGCCGCACGCAGTTCGCCGCGCACGACCATCGACTGCTCGCCCTGACGGCTTGAGATGAGGTACTTCACCTGCGCGTTGGCATTGCGCAGCTTCTCAACGTAAGCCCCGAGTCCCATTGCCGCGAGCCACTCCGCGTTGCGCTCCTTGTCCCACTCCTGCAACATGTTGTCCAGCTTAGCGGTCTCGGCCAGATAAGCCTCCGACGAGCGCCACTGGAAGTCCTTGAACACCTGCACCAGCTGCTCCGCCTGCCGAACCTCGTCGCCCTCGGGAAGCGAAGTGTAGGCCGTCAGCACCAACTTGATGAACTGCGCGTACTTGTCGCGCTTCGTGTCCAGCCCCTTGATGTCGTCGCTGGCGAAGTTCTTCTGCGACCTCTTGTAGGCCGCGTCCTCAATCTGGAAGCGGCGCATCAGCTCCTCGGCCAGCGCACCCAGCGGACGGAACGTCGCACGCAGCCCCGAACTCATCACCAGCGTCAGTATCCGCTCCACCGTGTTGAAATGGAAGGCGTTGGCAACGTCGTGAATGTTTCTTCTGTTAAGTTCTGCCATGATTTTTCGGTTTTAATAGGTTTAACGTAAATTCTTTCTTTCGTGCCGCCTTGTCGGCAAATTCAAACGGCTGTTCATTCTTCTTTGCCGTTCCGTCGGCAATCTCGTTTGAGCGTTCATTCATTCTTGCCACCCTGTCGGCAAATGCAAACCGCTTTTCATTCTTCCTTGCCGCCACGTCGGCAAGCCAACTTTCGCCGTCATTCCCCCTTGCCGACCCGTCGGCATCATTGATAGTTCTGAAAATGGCTCTGCTTCTCTCTGCTGGCTACATTGATGCCGCAACGTCCATGTCCGAATCTTGCGGAGGTGGCGGTTCTACCCCTGAATCTGGTTGGGGCAAGAAGGATGATGAGGACGAGCGTGCCTATGCTCGTCGATGCCTACAGATGGCACATTCTATGTACAAACCAAAATCAGTTAAACGCGGTTTCCACCGATAAAACACTAATGTCTATGTCTATAAAGAAAAGCAAAACAAATGAAGCGCAACCTGACTTCGATGATATGATGAGCGAAGTCGAAGAGGAACTGGAGGTTCAGCAAATCGAACAGAATATAGCCGACCGTGTTCCTGAACTCAGGAAGTTGAGTGAGAACATTGACAAGGCAACAACTGCCGTCATCAATGCCAAGCTATCCTTGGAATCCTCAATCCGCCAAACCCAGCGTGAAGAAGGAGTGCTCGGTGCTGCCGTGAATACCATCAGAGGCAAAGTTGACACCATCGACAAGCACATCGATCAAGTTCTGAAAGATGCGCCCACAAAGTTGAAGGTGACAGTAACAGTATGTGATACTGACTGGCAGAAGATGCAAGAACTCCATGCCCAATGGATGGAAAAGGAGAAACAGATGCTTGTAGACCAACGCAGGCAGCAGGAAGTACTATGGCAGAAGCAGAGCTACAGACTTACGGACATTGTGAGGAATAATGAGGGCGTTTGGCTCTCACAACGTTTGTTTTACATCATTGGCTCCCTTTCCCTCCTGTCATTGATAACGATTGTGTTGGAGATTGCCGCCTATGTGTATTTCCACTGGATGTAGAAGTCGTCGGAGAGGGTGCGGCCATCTATCTGTTTGTTCAGGCGGTAGTGGCCGGGGGCGAGGTGAAACAGGCGGATATGGACATAGACGGTGGCGGAGTCGTGGACGGCTACGGTGCTCAGGACGGAAGTGAAGCCGAAATGCTCGGGAAAGGGGACTTGCAGCCAGTGGCCGTCAGTCTCGCGCTCGATGGTGTACTCCTGTCCGTAGTTCACATCGTAGTCGTTAGGGTTGATGATCCTCGCCTGCACAACGGAGTCGGTTTGCGAGAGGCTTTTGTCGGTAATGAGCATACGCAGGGTGTCCTTAATGGTCACGGCCTCAATGCTGTCCGTAGGCTGTTCCGCATCTGCCACCGTCTGCCGTGTCGTTGAACGGCAAGAGACGAATGCGAGGGCGGCAATCAGGAGGAAGAGAAGTTTTGCTTGTTTCATCATCTCTTATGAAAGAACTGTGTTTTCATTTGCGGGTTCTTAGCATGCAGTACACGCCGAGGATGATAAACGGGATGGAGAGTATCTGCCCCATATCGATGGGCAGCGATGCCTCGAAGGCTACTTGTATCTCCTTGGTGTACTCGATGAAGAAACGGAAGGTGAAGATATACGTCAGACAGAAGCCGAAATACCAGCCTGTACCTATCTTCTCTGGCATCCGTTTGTGTAGTGTCCACATGATGAAGAAGAGCACGGCATAGGCTATGGCTTCGTAGAGCTGACCAGGATGACGGGGCATCATGTCTACCTTCTCGAAGATAAAAGCCCAAGGCGCATCGGAGATTTTTCCGATAATCTCTGAGTTTATCAGGTTGCCCAAACGGATAAAGCAGGCTGTGGTACCTGTAGCGATGGCTATATTGTCGAGCACCGTCCAGATACTCAGTTTTGTCTTGCGGACATAGAGCCACAGGGCTATCATGAGTCCCAGCGTTCCGCCATGCGAAGCTAGTCCGGCATAGCCTGTCAGCTTCCAGCCTCCGTCAGCCATGAAGTGTATCGGCAGCAGCATCTCTATGATGCCTTTCCCTGAAGTCAGGAAGTCCTGAGGCTGATAGAAGATGCAGTGCCCCAGTCGGGCACCAATCAGGATACCGAAGAAGCAGTAGATGTAGAGTGGGGCGAAGAGTTCGTCCTTGATCTTCTGCTCCTTATACAGGCGTTTCACCACGAGAAAGGCCAGTGCGATTCCGATGCCCCACATCAGCCCGTACCATCGCACCGACAGCGGACCCAGTCTGAATGCCACGAGGTCTGGATTCCAGACGATATATAGCAATTGATTCATAAAACCTCCAAAGCGCAAGAAATAGTTTCTTTTTTAGAACAAGTCATAATAAAGTGAGACAAAATATGAGGATACACCTCAGAAAAATTTGAATTTACTTACTGGCTAATGTGCGACCCAATAGTTTCAATTATTCTCATGTCAGTAAATTTCTTCTTGTAAGGATCGAACCTTTGCATTTTAACAGCATTCGGGTTGATGCCTTTTGTCGGCTTTTGCTCTTTGCAGACAAAAGATAGTCTATGCTGCTGTCGACAACTGTCTTTTCTAACTGTGTCACATTTGCATTTGGCATTCCGTTGACTTAGCGAGTCTGTTATAGTAGCTATACTGTCTTGTATGATCGCCGTACTATCCACGGAGTTCTGACAAACAGCAAAACAAGGTATAAACAATAGAACTATTAAGCCAATTGGTTTCTTTGATACTATCATACAAATTTCGAAGGCGAGTCTAAAGATTCTTATTGTTCTCATTTCTTCTTTATCGTGAACTTCACTTTTTGTATTCCACGCTTATAGACATTGGCGAGGATGAGGTTGTAGTGCAGAGCCTCGCCCTGTTTCATCGATTGTTTGACGTATTCCATTTCGCTCTCGGTAAGTATGTTCTTGAAGAGGAAGTTTGAACGAGTGCCTGACACAAGTCGTATCTCATCAGTAAGCGGTGAAAGGACATAGGCGTATGTTGCCATATATCGGGCACCTGCCTGCCATAGCGGATGGCTCTTGTCGAGAATGTTCTCCAAGTAGATTTGTGCATGCTTGTCAAATTCGGGAGTCAGCGTGCCATCAGCGTAAGTCATATTGCCATCGGCATCCACCATGTATTCACCTCCTTTGGCTATGGCATACTTCTCTACCGGACACTGCTGCTCATACTCTATGTCAGGTTCTTCCTTTACCTCTTTCTCCACAGGCTCTGCCACATCTTCCACTTTCTTATCGGCGAGGATGCGTACCAACTCGTATGTACGGTTACTGGCATCCTGGGGAGGGTTGGCCAAAATAGTCCGCTTTACGCGCAGCTCGTATTCATGGCCTCTTTCGTAAGTGAAACCCTTGATTTCACTGAAGTAGAGGTTCTGCCATTGTCCTGGCTCGTCCTCTGTCATCACACGCATGCACTCGATGGGATGCTCTCCCATGCTGTCGAAGAGGTCGTACATAACGCCCGGCTCTGCGGAAACGCTCATATTCATTTCCTTGGTAATGTCTTTGTTGTCATCGTCGCTGCTGCAAGAGGCGAGGGAAAGCATGGCAGCGGTCATCACGAGGATGTTTCTCCAAATTTTCTTTGTTTTCATATCTATTACATATCTTAGTCGTTTCATTCTGATATAAGTATTCTTAAATTCCTTTCTACAGTTGATACGTCTTTGAATATCGCGTATTTATAATCAATCCTCAACTTGTCTGATAGGCGGAGAAGATTGAATCCCGTGGCATAGTAATACTTGCGTCCAACAGTGTATAGCCATTTGGCATCAGAAAGGTTGAAGTTTCCAAAATGCCGATACAGACAATATTCGATATAGCGAGCAGAACCTTCCATCATTTCATACAACTGCTCCAAGGCTACAATGTCTATACCAAGTTTCTTTTTCACCCTTTCCCTGCGTTCGTTACGCAACTCTAAGAACGACTGGATATAGGCTCTTGACGCCTCAATATCGTTAGTGTCAATTGCTTTTAGCAGAAAGTTGTTCTCCTGAGTGATGCTTTCTCTGTACCAATCATGACAGGCGGCTAATGCGATTAGAGTATCTGGCAAAACCGTATTGGTGATTGTTTCGTAAACATCCAGATAGCCATCGTTCTTGAACTGGAAGCCATGAAAATACTCATGCATCACCATCGTAGCCCATTCGTTGACTGAAGTGACATCTGGAATAGTCTTACTCGTCTGCTCCAGACTGCTGCATCTCATGAAGGGTGTGCGGTAGTCGATGTTGCTTTCCTCATCTGTGAAGGTTACATGCATGTGGAATGGTTTATCATCGACTTTCTCCGTCTGATAAATCTGGATGTTGTTGTCGCTATGTATCAAGACTGACGGATACTTAGCCAAAAACTTCTCCGTGGGATTCATCACATAGCAACAGGTATCGCCATAATATAGTAGAGGTACATCATATTGCTTATCAGCAAATCCACTCCAGACGCTATCGTTGATGACCACTTTAAGGACATAGACATATTGCATCCTCTCAACATCCTTGTTAAGCCTCTGTGCATCGGCTGACATGGCGACGAGGGCGACTAGTGCGGTGATGATGGTTTTCTTGTTCATTGATTTATATTGATTATGCTTTATCTTGTTTCTTTTGTCAATACGTAAATGAGCAAGTCATAAACATTCCCATCTTTTATGACGGCATTTGGTATAGCACCTTTATACTTGAAGCCATTCTTCAGTAGCACCCTTATTGAAGCAATGTTTGGCTGAAAGACATTGGCCGTTATTTGTTCAAGCGATAAGATCTTGAATGCAATGGAGTATACCTGTCTGACTGCTTCTGTGCCAATCCCTTTGTTTGAATATTCTTTGAGAAGCATATAACCGATTTCTGCATCATCATCTTTCTTCTCAACCGATATGCTGCCTATGAGTTTCCCATCATATACAATAGCTCGATAGATACCAGTAATTGCATCATTATTGGTAACCATCTTCAACCATTCTTCCGCATCCTTTTCCGTATAAGGATAGGGCAGACGGTCTGAAAGGAAACGCCTGTCAACTGCATTACACAGGTTCGTCAATTCCATTTTGTCTGACAGCCTCCAATATCTTAGTTCCATTTTCAAATGTTCATTTTGCTTGTTCGGGCCACAAAGTTACAAAAAAGCACAAAAATAAGCCCTTGGCTAAATCTAAAATATGAATGCCAAGGGCGAATGTCTCAACTTAGGTTGAGAGTTTCTATCCGTTATTGACTATTATCTGTCGCCAAACGTTATGTTGCGCCGTATTTTGCTGACAGTATTTGGATGGACGTTCAAGAACGAAGCGATGTCTTGCAAATCAAGTAACTCCATAATACCAGGGCAGCGTTGCAGCAACATCTCGTAGCGTTCACGGGGCGTAGTACAATGGAGGTCAAGATAGCGTGAGCGGAATTGGCTGAGGATGTGCTCGCCAATCATGGCTCGTAGTTTCATCGTTTCCATGTTTTGATTGAAGAATTGTTCCAATTGCTGGCCCGTAACCCTCAGTACACGGCTGGGTACCATTGCCTCAATTGTGGCCTGTGACGGACGGCCATAGAGAAATGTGGGGTAGTCACATACGAACTCGCCCTCAAACGAGAACCACGTAATATGTGCCTTGTCGTCGCTCATGCCATATTTTACATATTTGAAACATCCTTCAGTGACAAAAGCGAACCACCGTGCAGGGTCACCCTCGCGCTCCAGTTGATCACCCTTGCGGTAAGCAATCTCCTCACCCTCCCGCTCGCAAAACTCCCGCAATATCTGCAAATCTAAGCGATTATTGTTGAATTTCTGTTCCATAAGTCAGTCGTTAATTTCTGGCTGCAAAGGTACAAAAAGTTTCCGAGAGAAAAGCAGGGGATTGAGAAAATCCCTCTATTCCCGAACTGCGTTCGCCTTCCCGTAGCCTTTCCTCAGCCTCTAAGAGATAGGCCTGGAAGACCGCGACGTCCGCCGCATCATGGGCGTCGCCCAAGAGACCATCCGCTTCACAAGATACAGGATTATGTAGAATATAAAGAAGTAAAGTAGCAATGATTTTGCAAGAAAAAACACTAAAAAAGCGATGAGATTATTTCTCACCGCTTATAGCAATCATAAAACTCCAACGTTGAATGCCATTGCAAATCCTCGCTCTTCAACGGTTTGGAGGTTGTAGCCCCGCGATTTGGTGTAACCTTGGTTAATTAGTGCATTAAATTCGTTTAATGCGCTCACATACGAATCCAATTGCTCTTTGTCAGGGCAAATGGTATCGCCATTCTTCATCACTTCGAGTAATGCCTTTTCTGTCTTGCCCATAATTATAAGAATTTACGTGTGTGAATAAACATTTGCATATTGTACTTTCTACAAAATTCTTGCAATAAATTATAATATTTGCGTATAGCCCCTCTTTCTGCTTGCAGATCGCTGAAGTCTTTAATTTGAAGTTTTAGGCTTTCTAATGCTTCAATATTTATGGGACGTCCATGAGATTTCCATAATTTGTTATCTCCTAACTTACCAGCAATTTCTTCTGCACGCTTCTTTTTATCATTTGGAGTAACAGGTTGTCCCGTAGAACTATGAGTACTCCAATTTTTGAATTTGTATTTAACAAGCCAATTTTTCAATAAAGATATTGTAAGTTCCTTAGCCTGTTCATATTGTCTAAGTTCTGCCAAATCAAAATCCTTAAGAATTAGGAATTCGGCTTGGGTAAGTTTACCTGCTTGTGCTTTTGCAATAAGTTCATTGACTTTATCCAAATAGCCCAAAGCAGGAACATAACGCCCTTCTTTATTTGGAACTTGTGGATCTATCGGTCCAAGAACAGAGAAATAGTCCATCCAGATTTCATCACCGCTCATACAGAAAATAGTACCTGCAGAGTAAGCATAATCAGGTACAATAAAGATTACCTTATTATAGTGTTTCCTAATGATGTTGACATACCTTTCAACAGCCATGGCACTACCTCCGTTTGTTGTGAGTAAGATTGCAAGCTGTTCCTTTTTGTTGGGGTCTTGGGCTAGTTCCTCAACAATCTGTAGCATCATATTTTCATTGCCGTTGGCAATAGGGCCAAAATAGCACAGTACATCGCTATTCAATACATTCTCTAACTCAGCTAATGCTTCGTTGAGCATATCCTTTATTGCCTTATCAATTGGGTTGTTCATAAGTGTTTAATATTATTTTCGTGTACAAAGATAAGCTTTTTTTCGGATTAAAACAATATATATTTAATTTTTTATATAAAAATTGGAATAATTAAGGTCCTATTGTTACCATATTAGAGCTATTAGAAGAGCGATTGCAATGTAAACGTCACAAATTCTACTCGCACTATTGCAGGGCGAAAGATCAGCTAGTACTCACCGAGTAGCAGATGTCTAAGCACCTCATCTGTAATATTCTTCACAGAAGGAAATATACCCTTATGGTCAAAGTCCAAAACAGCACCTGCACCTACTATAATCGTTACTGCATTGCTCATTGCCTTATCCTTATCTACGTATACTGATTCTTACGCTTACACTCCTCGCATATAGCGAGTAACTCCTTAAACTTCTCCACTCTCTCATCTTTCATCTCCCCCTTATTCATTAACTTTCTATTATGTTTGACAATATTCAAGAATAGGGGCTCCTCTAAATGATGACGTGATGGATTTCTAAGGTTCTTATCCATGAAATCTATCACCTCACTATACCTTGCCAATCATCTTTCTTCCTGTGTCATGCTAACAATGTTTGAAAGTCACATAATACTGACCATCTTTTTCTTCCACCTTACTGATATAATGTCCTTTCTCTTTCAGGTAGTCCAACAACATGAAATTATGTTCGTTTATATCAAAGCTAGCCCAACCACGAGCATAGGTTAGTTTGTGATACTCACCTCCTAATCCATCTAAAAGTTTGTTTTCCCGTTCAGTATTATACTCCCATGCAGCATTGCACTTATTAATGAGGGTTATCTTTTGTTCCCAACTATCTCCACCTTGATAAATAGTTAATGCCGTTACGATTAAATCCTTGTCAGCCCCGTCAACACCACACTGGTTATAATAGAAGCAAACCAGTTTGGCCAACTCCCATGCGTCCTGACTCTCTTTCGTTATAAACAAACATTCATTTAAGAATTGTTTCTTTTGCTCCAGAGTCAACTTACTATTAAGGATACGAACACCCATATTATTTCTCATATATTCTTCCCACTCAATTGTTTCATCATCCATGAGTGCATCATAGTGAAGAATGAGATAATCATCCGCTACTTGATCAGAGCAGTTAATGTTTAAATGCTTAAATATTTCGGAGTCTGCACTCACTTTTTTCTGTCTTATTACCTCAGCTATTCTTTCATCGTCCATTTCTCTAAGTTCAACTAAGGTAAATTTCATATCAAAACTACGCAGTAACTTCACAAACTCAGGCATCGGTTGCTTCTCACCGGTAAACAATTGTTTATGCATCAATGTTACCAGTTTCTCATCCCCCGCACACCTTTCTTTTGACAGTACGGCAGCATGTCTTGTCAAATATTCGTTCAGAGTATCATCCAGAGTTCCTAACACTTGATAAGCGCCAAGAATGCAATGCCATGCAACTGCCTGCTTATCCGCAGCCAAAATCAAGCCCACTGCTCTTTTGTCAAGGTCGCTTACATCATCAAAATCATATAATTGCTGGCTAAGATATTGTGTTAACCATTCATCATCGCCAACCGCCTCCTTTATCATATACACCAGTGTTTCTCTACTCTCCTCGTTACAACTCGTTTCAAACCATGTGACTATGGTCTTCTGGTCATTTAGCAGGTATTTCTTCAACTTATCATTTGACAGTTCAAGGAGAGCCGTCATTGGTTTCTTAGACAAACTATCACCCAAAATAACACCAAGATTTTTTTTACTAATAACGAATCTCTTATTAGTCAAGCAATATTCATATAAATCCTGTGATTCTTTGCCGGGTTTTACGAGTGTTTCAAAGCGTAGATTGTACTTATAAATAAATTTCTTAAGTTTGGCAAGTTTATAGAATTTAATACTAGAATGCAAAAATTCATATTTACCCTCAAGATGCTTTATCTCTTCATCATTCAGTTTTATAGAGACTGGAGACTCTCTGAAGAAGAGTTTCAGTAACGCATCACTATTCTCGGCCTTTTCTTGTTCCTTAATGATGTTAACACATGAATTCCAGCCGTCAAATACACGAGTAAAGAACTGGTCGTTAACTTTTCCCGACATCTGGGCATAACTCACGATAAACTCAGGATTCTTTCGAGCGGTTTCTATGAAACTCGTTAGGAAATGTTCCTCTTTGTTATCAAGCAAGTAGTTCAGAATATCATAGTTAAGGATACTATTATTCTTAAAATCTTCAACTCTAAACTTGCGTATTACACTTTTGACATTATTTATTTTTTGATCATAGGGGCGTTCTGTACCCTGTAATACCGCATTGGTAAACTGATAATCGCTCTCTGATGTAGATCCTTCATAGAATTTTGAAATATAGAGATAGTAATCTTCAGTGATATACCCGCCATAAATCATGGTTAATAGAGTATCTACCATTTCATCATTCACGGTCTGAGGCTCATTTTCTTTGGCCGGATACTCTTTGACGTATATCTTATATAAAACCGCACGGGCTTTTTCTCCCCCTATTTTTCTTAAGACTTCCCGTAAAGCAGTATTCTCGATTACCTTTATCTCCTTTTCGAGTTTTAGCCTTTCATCGTTGCTCCTATTATATGTTTGTGAATGCTCATCAATGGCCTCATAATAGCCCATATCCTCCGTGACCTTCTTCTCAATCTCATCAAATTCGAAATTATAGGTCATACTGCCAGTTTCCTCACGGTTATGGTCAGTGTAAGTATATCTATCAAACTCATCGTTAATAAACAGTTCAAAGAGATTATCCCTACTTGCCACCTGTTCCAAGGTATAATCATAGCCGTTTTTTATCAGAGTCGTAACTTCAACCTGATCGTTTAGTTTTTCAAGGTATTGTTTTCTAATATTGATTATCTTCTCCCGTGCCTCATTCATACTTTGAATTGAGGCATTTGCTTTCTCCCTTAATTCCTTTGTCTCGTCTTCACTAAATAATGACTTGTTCTTGAAAATCGCATAAAACAATCCCTGCTTTAAATATGCCTTAGCAAAATCTTGTGGGAACAGGTTCTTATAAACAATAACTGCAAGCAGTTTTTGTTCGTAGTTCTCGTCATCACCACTTAAATGCGTCTTTAAGCTCTTCTGGAAAAGCGTATATTCATTTACTATGTTCTTCAACTCACGCAGTCCCGCCACCCTGCTCAACAGCTGTTCCAATACCGGCGTATCTACAGTTTTAAATAGACCTTTATTCTTATACTGTTTAATCAGATAGTCGGTCACATTGTAATGATCCACCACAGGAACAACCGCAATGATATAGTCAAAGCATTTTGTCCTAAGATCCCTGGTAAAGACATCATCCCTAATTGCATATATGAACCGAACAATACGCCCCCGTTTCTTAAACGTTTCCGACTCATTAATCAACATGTTCAGTTCTCGAATCTTCAAAAACAATTTGTCAGAATTATCTAATCGGTCTAAGTCTTCAAACAGTATATAATCATATTGGCTTTCTTGTATGATATATATAATCTCATCCAGATACTTATTGAATACGGACACATCCACATCTGCTGATGCTTCCAACTTAACACCTTTTGCTTCAATTTTAATATTTCTGAATTGATTTAGCTTCGAAGCTGTTATTTTGCCAACCCAGAACAGGAACCAAACCAAATAGCCTACTGAACAAGCATCTGCTATAAGATTAATCCACCATCCTGCCTTCTCTCCAAAAAATCTATAATAGCCGTCGTAAAAGCTATCAATTCTTAAAATAGAAGGTTCAAATGCTATAACAAAACAAGCTAAAGCAACAAGAATACGAACGATGTATTGCTCATAATATCTCACGACCGGTTCGTGGATGCGTTTAAACCCAGAACGTGGTATCTTATTCTTGTCGCACTTATACAGCAGATGCTGGACTATCTTGTATTCAATCTCGTTTGAATTCTGATCTTCATTTTCAGAAGGTAGAGAAAAGGTTGACATGGAAATACGAAGGACTTCATTCGCTATTCCCATTTCATCTATGCAGGTATTTGCAACAGAACTCTTACCGGAGCCATAATGACCGGTAATAGCAATATTTCTGGAGTCGCTTTGCTCCAAAGCAAACTTCAGGTCATCCACGGCAAGGTGAGATGTGTCATCTTCCGGTATATTACAAGGTGAAAGGAGTGTTCTATACTCTTTCTGAGGAGTATTCGTCTCTTTATGTCCCTCGTTGTTATTAACTTCATTTTCTTCCATTGTGTAACGATTATAAAATCAAGCTGCTGGTGTAGGTCTGTTCACTTTGGGCAACTTATAGCATATCAATAAATCGTAAAGATACAACTATAGATGGTCACAAATACTCTTAATCTTAACTGTTGCCTCATCGCTTGCGGCCTTTCTAAATCTATGTACTATATGGTTTCTCACCTTCCCATGCTCCAGGCAGTTCCGCCGTAAAACCTTTAGATCGAGTCCCTCCTTGTAGGTGTTAAATTGCTTGTTAGATTGGTGTGTCATAATGTCGTCATCTTTTCTTTTGTGGGTACACAAGGTATTTTTTTCGCTATTTATGAAGCTGTTGTTTTCATGTGTTTCTTATATGTCTTATTTCAGATACTCATTAGCGTTATTCAAAAAATGCTTTCACGGCTTCAAACCAAGCACTAAAGAATTGTCCGAAGCCAGACAAGTTCTCGTTAAACTTAGGAACACGGTTCTGTATGTCACGCAAATCCATATTCTTTTCAACCATTTTCTCCATAGTAATTCTACTTGACAGTTCATTAAGAATATCCTTTACATCATCTACATCCTTCCTATACGCCTCGCCGTGAGTAGAGTTATATTGCTTGAATGCAATCACATCCATTATTGTCATTGTTGCTACATTAAACTTCGGCAGATTGTCTTCAATGTCTTGTATTTCTTTAATCTTCACTTCACATAGTTTTATAAGTGAATCATCGCTTTGCGCTTTATATTTTGATAGTCCAAAAACCTCCGCTACCAATTCAGGTAGATCATCAAATTCTTCATACCAAATCACCCTAACACCAAGTTCCATGAAAATCCTTTCAATAACGGTATAGTTTAGGTCATATATCTCCTTTTGTTTCTTTTTATCTATCAGTGATTCCGACACATGAACATATTTACAACTCCGCTCTATATCCGATATACAATACTTTTCTAACTTTTTTCTACGAAGAAAGGCAAAATGAGAGTCCCCATTATTCTCATTCATCTTTTTAGCAATATCAAGCAGTCTTCTCAAGTTTGGGTCGGTCATGGATAGACCTATAAAGAAGCAATGCATTCTTGACAATGCATGAAGCTGTTCAATATTAGACCAATGAAAGGCATTTGAGTAACGACTATGGTATTCTTCTTCTGAAAATACGACGGTATCCACAGGCCCCGCCTTGGGTATAATTCCATGTACATGATAGATTGGCAGAGTATTGTGACCTTTTATTTCTGCGTCCTTTGATATTGAGGTATAATCAATGCTATCTTTCAATTGTAGTTTTTCTAAATTCTGCTCCAACAAGTCATCAAAATTGTACGTTATCACCTCGTTAACTTTTTTCTGCTGTACGATGAGAGCTAATTGGGTAAGGAGTTCCGATGTATTATTATCGTTATAAAGATACTTCTGTATTAACTCAGAAAACACAGTTTTGTCATTATATAATTTAATGGCAGTCTGTAGATAGCGAGCCATGATTAAATATGAATCTCCGCATTCATCCAGTACATGGGTGTTCAATTCTTTGAAGGCCTCTAAGGTTGAGACTCTCAGTTGTTTTACTTCGCCCATCAATCCTTTGAGCAAATCATTCCAGGAAGGCAACTTGGCAGACATGCTTACACCTGCGCCTAAGAACATTACACAATTCCCTTGAGAAATGGCCTCCTGAGCTCGATTTATTGTATCTTTGCGATCTGTTATCCAATCGTTCTTTTTGGCCTTCTTAGCATAATAATCTTCTTTATTTATTTCTGATTTCTTCTTATATATCCTTTTTAAATCCCGTAATGATATGTATTTAATTGTCTTCCCTTGTTCCTTCATTTCTTCTGGAACTCTAGAAATTGATTTGCTGAAATACACAACCAATACATTATAATTAGTACCATGAGTCTCATAGAGGGCATTCATCTCTTTTACTGTTGCGTAAGAAAGAAGTTTTTTTACTTCTATTACTGTTTTGCCTTCAAGACCTAAAGCAAGGATACCATTAGGTGCATATAAATCAGGAGGGAATGCGAATCCCTCAAGCTCATTTGGAACTCTTACATCATTCTCTCCTTTTTTGCCCCATAGTAGTTGTGCTACACAAAACTGCTCATATGTGTATATTTCTGCATTTAATTCCATATTAATCGAATCTTATTTATTAGAATTTCGTCATATTTCTGTTACATCTAATGCAATTTCAGTTGGAAAGGTAAATCCCATTTCCTCTTTGTAGACGTCAATGAATTTCTTTATCATCACTGTTTGGTTGCTATCATTGTTTTTTTCTCTGTTTCAAAATTTCCTTCTCAATGCTGGGCAATGAGGCTACGAATTTCTCGAAGCGAACCTTGCCCATACGTTCATAGAGTGCACGTCCCAACTGGTAAACCTTCGTCTGCAACAACTCTGGCATGTAACCGTCGGGATTCGTGTCGGCTTGCTGTGCATTTTCGATGGCATTGAGCATCAGGGGCAGATATTTGATGTAATAATAACCGCCTTTCTCTATCTTGTCGAGTGCTTGTTTGGCATCTTTGGCTGTCTGAATGCCAAGGTCTTTCAAGTCAGCCCGTTTGTGATAGAGTAGCCATATCTCAATGCTTGGGTTGCTGATGACCAGATGCCAGTTGTCCTTCTGGGCGCAGAAGGCATGAAGTTCCTCTATCTGCTCCTGCGGCCAACGGTCAACGTCGATGACACACCATAAGGAGTCGCCATCATCGGCGCTCAACTGGTTCTCGGCGATGTATGCCTTCACCTTTTCCAGTACTTTTGACGGAGAAGATGCCTTTCTCTTTTCTTGCGGGTTTTCTTCGTCAAAAACCTCCGGCTCAATGATGTCAACCTTGATACGGTCGATGCCGTCGAAAAGTCTGAAGTAGTCTGGCTCACGCTCAGTCCCTTCTGTAGCAATGGCAAACAAGGAATAGTCGCGAACCTTCTCCTGAGGGACATCCCTCGTATAGCCTCTAACTTTGAATCCCATATCACTCCCAGTTTAATTCGTTGAAACGTGCTAAGAAAGGAATGGCTCCGAAACGGCCATTGAGGTAACCTTTCTCCAAATCAAGATCTGCACGGGGCTTGAATTCGTCGAGCGTGTACAGATGGGTACTCTGCGTCTCGCGGTCTTTCTCTGCAAACCAAATCTCATCGTTGCGGAACACTTTTCCGTCGAGCAGACCTGCATCGTGGGTGGTGAAAATCAGCTGGCCCTTCATGATCTTGTCATTGACAATACGTGAAACCAGTGAACGTACAAGGGTGGGATGCAGGCTGCGGTCCAATTCGTCAATGACGTATGTGCAAGCCTCGCTCTTGACATTCTGAACCATCGGCACAAAGTCGAAAATGCGCTGGGTGCCGTCCGACTCCTCCTTCAGTTCAAAGTCATAAAGGTTGTCGTTGACCTTATGGAGAGCCTTTACACGGCGCACGAAATACTTGTTGCCTTCGCGGCGCATACTGACGGTGAAGGCACCCGTATCGATCATCACTTCTTCTGAACCCTCGGGCGAACGTGAAAGCCTCTTAACAATGCCATCCACGCCCTGCACCAGTTCGGGCCATTCGGAAATGCTCTGCTTGAACGACTCAATATCCTCGTCCTTTAAGGTAAGCTCGTTGATGCCGAGATCCAAGGCTGAGATAAGGGCTTCAGACTGGGATTTGAATCTTTCGTCGGAATACCTATTGTCGAAAATAGAGGTCGAGCGGGTCTCAGGGAAGATGACGTGCAACTTGGTGGTCAACCAAAGGAACGCATCGGTCATCTGATTGTTTTTCACCACATCGTGCTTCGACAGCATCAGTTCGTTGCCCTTCAGCAGATTGTCTTCTAACAAAGAAATCAGCAGTTTATTCTTTGCCTCGTCCCTTTTGTTGCCAGCCAACCTGATGTTGGTCTTACCAGTCTGCGCTTCATACTTTCGTTCAAACACGCAAACGGGTTTCTTAACAGTAGAATACAGCCATTCCTCCATACAGAGGTTGCCACGATAGCTCACCCCGTATGAATACTGGTCTGACTCTGAGCCAAACTCCACTTCAATGGTAACAGGCATTTCTTGGTCGTTGTACTTGTTGGCATCTCTGAAGGCCGTGGGAGGCAGACTGCCAACAGCTACCATCGTCTGGAGTCGGCCGAGCGCCTTGACTAGACACGACTTTCCTGCGCCATTGGCACCATAGATAACTGCCGTGCGCAACACATTGGCACCACGACCTTGGCTGTGAACATGCCAGTCCTTCCTACGGACATTCGATGACGGCAACATATTAAACTCCGTTTCTTGTCCATACGACCTAAAATTCGTCGTTACAATCCTAATAAGCATAATAAAATATCTTAAGTTTGGCACAAAGTTACGAAATTTTCGTTATAGAACACGCTTTTTGATGCAACTTTTTGGATTGTTTAACCGTTTTTCGTTGAAAAAGGTCTTTTTTTATGTTTGAAGAGGCAATTTATACAGGAAATGGGGTAAATTAGCACCCTTTTTACAGTTTTCTATATTATTTTTCAGAGTCATACCCTTGACGGGGTGTTTCTGGATTCTTACGAGTTGCAATTGGTGTTATTATTTATACCTTGGTGCTTTTTGGGGGGAAGTCTCCACAATGCACAAATTCGACATTTTTGAGGTTTAATAAAGTTAAAAATGTTAAATCTCATTCTTTTTACCTCGTTCAAGAATCAACGACATCACTTTTCTACCGTTTAATGCACAAGTCGTTGATATAAAAGTATTTGCAAATTCGTTGATTGCAGTGGCCTGACTTCTGTTACCATCCCCTCAAATGTGACAAGCATCTACAACAATGCCTTCCATGGTTGTTCTCTGACCTCCGTTACAATGCTCAATCCTACACCTGTTGAGATAACCAGTCTAACATTCTCAAATCGTACCAATGCCACTCTCTACGTTCCTAATGGTTGCAAGGCAGCATACGAAACAGCTGATTATTGGGAGGAGTTTAAGGAGATTATAGAAAGCAATACCGTTAATGTTGGAAGCACAGGTTTTTCTACATATTGCTCTCCCAATGCCTTGGACTTTTCTGGCATTTCAGGTATCAATGCCTACGTTGCCAGTGATTTTGACTCAGGAACATATACATTGACGCTGACTCAAGTGACAGAAGTGCCTGCGGGGGAGGGACTCTATATAGTTGGTACTGCTGGTAGCTATGAGATTCCAGAAACCACAACAGATGCGGTTTACTCCAATCTGCTGAAAGGCGTGACTCGGGCTGCTACTATTTCTCCGACAGATGGTTCTAACACGAACTTCATTCTTGCCAATGGCAGTCACGGTGTTGCCTTCTACAGCCTGTCTGAAGCTGGTGAATTGGCAGGTGGAAAGGCATACTTGCAACTGCCCACGGCAAGTGTGTCTGATGTGAAAGCCCTGAAGATTGTCTTCGACGATGATGCAACAGGGATAAATATCAATCCTATCCTCTCACAAGGGAAGGGTGCTATCTACAATATCGCAGGACAGCGAGTTAGCAAGACTAAGAAGGGATTGTATATTAATGACGGAAAAAAAGTATTCATCAAATAAAACGCCAGGAACAATGAAAACAAAATATGAAACTCCCAAAATGATACAGGTAACACTACAGACAAGACACCTGTTTTCATCATCCACAATAACTCAGGATGTTTATACTGACTCTCCTGTGACCACAGACCAAGCCATGGTCAAAAGCCAGGGAGTCTGGGATGATGAGTGGTAAAGTATAGGTTAAGTAATCCAAGACATTAGCCAAATGTTCCTGCTGAGGCACTCTGATAATCCATCGGGGTGCCTTACTGTTTTTTGGGGGGATGTTTTTAGGGGCTCAAGCCATTTCATGTTCTGGCTCGAACCCCGTGAGTATTACCAGCGTTGCTCTTTGCGCTCTTCTTTGGTACCCATCGTGTTCTTGCCTGCTATAATGCTGAAACGGTAGATAACGGAGAGCATACCATACTGGTAGATGTCATTGGTGCGGTTATCGCTGCGCCCAAATTCCGAGACACTTCTGCTAATGGTGCTCTGCTGCCCCAGAATATCAAAGAACTCACCCTTTATGGTCAGCGCCTTTCCCTTTAGGAAGGAATGGGATATGGAGGCGTTCCATATCATCTCGTTGGTATTCATATCCTGCTGCGAATAGCCGCGACGGCACTGCACAGCATAATCCGTGGAGAGTTTGGTACCCCAAGGCAGGGTCCATTCCACACGGGGGCCGTATGAGAACCGGTAGGTGTTGTTGTTGCCGTTGTCGGTAACATTGTTCTTCATGTGCTGGTAATTGAGGGAGCCGCGCATACCGATGTCAATCTTGTCGTTCCTGTATGAGAACTGCAACGTTCCGCTGGTGTTGATGTTGTGGGTGATGGAGGTGATGTCTGCAATGTCGGTCTGCTGCGAGGTGGCATTGTTATAGTAACCTACATTGTGACTGTAATGCAAGTGCGCATCCAGGCTCAGGAAGAAAAGCTTCTTCTTGCCCATAGCGGTGTTAAAGCCCGCACCCGTTCCACCCGACCAGTTGCCGTTTATATTCATAGGCTTGGTGGTACGGATACCCGTAACGGGGTCGTAGGTTGTCTTGTTGCTGATTCCGTTGTGGGTGACATTGGCATACAGATAGCTCCACAAACCGCGCTGCCGCTCTGCATTATACGTGTTGAAATGTCCGTTCAGGCGATGCGAGAAAGAGGGCTTCAGCTCCGGATTACCGCGCGAGATATTCAGGGGGTCAGAATCGTCGGTGATATCCAGCAGGTTGGTCATGCTGGGCTGACTGGTGCGCCCGTTGTACCGGAATTCAAGATTGGTCTGCTTAGAGAAGTTATACTTGAAATAAACACGCGGTGCCATGTTAAAGACGTTGCGCTCCACCTCGGGATATTCGCGCCCCATATACTTATAATTCAACTTGGTGCGCTGGGGCAAGGCATCTACGCCAAAACTCAGGTTGTATTTGTCCCTGACCCTACGGAACTGCAACCCTATCCTATGATTGTAATTCCTGTATTCCGAGAACTGGCTCAGTGCCACCGTATCACGCATCTCCCACCCCGCCTGCTGCATCAGCAACAAGGCATTCTCTATGTCGTATCTGTTCTCGTTGATATACATAGAGAGCATCTGGTATGCATCTGAGTCATAGACGTATGCCTTGCGGTCATTACGGCTATAGCTGTAGTTATACTGGTAGCTGAACTGCAGGTAGGTTCTGTCGGCAATAGGCTCGCTATAGGTTACCCTTCCGCTTAAGTTGTAATTCTGAGAAGGCGTGTTGTAATAGCGGTTGTTACGGTCGTTCTGCATAGACGTGGCATCTTTCCTGTAGGTAATGTCTGCCGCTGAAAGCTGTTCGTTCCTGCCCTGCGAGAAACCACCATCCATACGGAACGTGATGTTACGGCCTTTATTGTTGAATTTCCTGTTGTACTGCAGGAATCCGTTTACCCAAACATTATGGTTCGTGCTGTTGTTACGGTTGTTGTTGGTATTAACCGTATCACGGAGACCTGTCAGTTCATCGGCATCATAGTTACAGGATGTATATTCCCCAAAACCAAAACCCTTGGAGTAACCGAAGTTGGGACGGAACATGATGTTAGTCATGGTATCGGGCTTCCATTCCAGACGAAGATTACCGTCAAGGTTATGATTGGCACTTAAACTGGTGCTAAGCGACTGGGAAAGCTTTCCGCGTGTGGCTACAAAGTTCTCATACTCTGAAGCATTCTCAACATCCGAGCCGCGATAACGGTAATTGACACTACCGCCAACTTCCAGTTTCTCCTTCTTGACAGTAAAATTGGAGCCAATCTCCTTGGTATTGTGCAAACCACTGTTGCCTCCCCATCCCCATCGTTCAGGGGTATTACGTATGCTTCCCAGAAGGGTAAAATTATTGTCATCGCGAAAGCGGTTTGCCATCACGCGGTTATTATAGCGCCTTTCCGTCCCGTATCCTGTATTGGCATTTCCGAACCAGCCCTGCTTCATGCCTTTCTTTACAGACAAATCCAGCACGGTCTCTTCTTCTCCGTCATCTATCCCAGTAATACGCGTCAAGTCACTTTTGCGCTCGTATGACTTTACCTTCTCTATCATTTCAACAGGAATGTTCTTCATGGCGATATCCTTGTCGTTCAAGAAGAACTCCTTGCCATCTACAAGGATTTTGTTGACTTCCTTTCCGTTGATGGTAATTTTTCCGTCATCATCTATCTTAGCGCCAGGAAGCAGCTTCACCAGGGCCTCTAACGTGGAACCCTCCTGAAGACGATAGGCTGCAGGATCATATACCAGCGAATCTCCGTCCACCCTTACCTTATGTGCAGCAGCCGTTACAACCGCCTCGTTCATCACCCGCACATCTGGCTGCAAGGTAATAAAGCCCAGGCTGTTGTCACCCTTACGTACATCGGTAAGGTCCATAAAGCGGGTAACATACCCTATGCAACTGATTTTCAATGACAGACGTTTCCCGTGCTTGGGTTCCTTAACATCCACCAAGCGGAAAACGCCCATAGTATCTGTGCTGATACCATCCACCAGAACGCTGTCGGGCAGCGACATCAATCGTACAGTCGCTGCCACAACAGGTTCATTGGTTTCTCTTTCTATAATGGTGCCAGACAAGCTGGTCTTGTTCTGTGCAAAAATCTGGGATATGGCAAGGCAAGTGGCGAATACCACCCAGATTCTTATCGTTTTCATTAGGTTTTTTTTATTGAATTACTTTTCGGGGCTCTTCATACCAACTACCAGACGGTTGCCGCTCTTGAAGATCTTCTGTGCCAGTTCCTTTATGTCGCTGACAGTAATGCTCTGTACCATCTCATCGTAACCGGTGACATAGTCTTTTTCTAAACGGGTCTTGGAAACAAGCTGATTCATCCAGTAGGAGTTCTTCTTCAGATTCTCGGCATGAGAACGAACCATATATTCCTTTATCTTCTGAAGGTAATCCTCTGAAGGACCTTCATTGCAAAGCTTTTCCACACCGTCATAAACGACTTTTGACATTCGCTCCATCTTCTCTGGTGCTGTAGGCAACTGAATCTGTACAACGGCTATCTCCTCGGGATAATCGGTAAGAGACGCACTTACAGGCACACCGTATGCACCGCCTTCGTCCTCACGCACGGTCTCGGTATAAAGCATTGACATTGACTGCTCCAGCATATCTACCAGAATGTCGTTACGCATGTTCTCCTGAAGGGGAGCATGATATACAAAGTTTACCGTTGCATTAGGAGTGTCCTGTTCCTTATCGAAGATGCAGGTACGCTCTCCCTTGGTAAGCTTACGGTCAATAACATTGTACTTTTCCATCTTCTTGCTTATGGGAAGTGCGCCTAAATACTTTGCAGAAAGAAGTGCTACGGAATCCAGGTTCAAGTCACCGACAAAGTAAAACTCAAAGTCGGCAGCATTGGCAAAACGCTCCTTGTAAATTTCCAAAACGCGGTCGTATGAAATCTTAGCAATGTCTTCTGTACGTAAACGCTTAGCACGTATATTGTTATTATAAAGTACACTTGCCATACTGTCTTGCAGAGCAGTTCTGGGATTCAGGTCCTGATTCTTCAGCGCATCCTGCAAACGGGCCATCATACTTTGGAAAGCCTCATCATCGCGGTGAGGAGCAGTAAAGCAAAGGTAGGTAAGCTGCAGAAGGGTCTCGAAGTCCTTCTTTACACAACTTCCACTCAAGCCTTCGGAACGGTCGCTCACATTGGGAGATACCGAGGCCTGGATACCGGAAAGCTTCTTGCTCAACTGGGTTGCCGTAAAGGTGCCCCAACCGCCCAGACTTACCATACCGGCATTGCCCGAGCAGTAGTATTCATCATTGGGATAGAGGCTGCTGCCACCCCAACTGGTAGCGCTCATAGAAATCTGATTGGGTGAATAATCTGTCTGAAGAACATGAATCTTGATGCCGTTGCTCAGCGTTATCAGCTTAGCACCATACACGTCGTCTGCGATGCTCTTCACCTTTGCCTTAGACTTCAGCTCGGGTACCAAGGGATCCGTATTAACTTCCTCCTTAAAGACTGCTATTTCCTCGGCATCCACATCGGCCAAAGTCTTCAGGATTTCCTCCTTTGTGGGGTACTGCATACCTTCCTTCTCAGGCATGAAGAGGGCAATAGCCCTGTTCTTTTCAGTAATGAGTGTGGGGAATGCCTGATTGATAGCCTCGAGGGGCAGCATTGGAACAATAGTCTTCATGTTCTGATGTGCCCATTCTATACCGGGAGCAGGCTCATTGTCCAAGAAATAACGTACGTATTCATTAACATAGCGAGTATTCTGTACCTTGTCACGTGCCTCGTACTGGGCATCCAGGCGCGACAGATATTCCTGCTTGAAGCGCTCATACTCTGCCTCGGTAAAGCCGCCTCGCTTGGCACGCAGCACCTCACGATATACAGCAGCTACACCCTGTAGGTACTGACCCTCCTTCATAACGATAGAGGCGTTAACACTCTCCTTTGACTTAGCCACCAGATATTCGCCAAAATCAACGCCTGCCTGGATAAAGGGGCAGTCGGGCTTCTGTGACATCTCTTGTAAACGCTCGGCAAACATACTGGATACTGCATCCTGCAGGAAATCCTGGAAGATATATGCCATTGTACTCTTGAGCTCACGGGGTGTTGCATTATGCTTGAACATAAGCAGGGCATAAGCAACTGTCTGCTCCTTATCCTTCTGTATAGAAACCAGCGGCTCATCATTGTCTGGAACAGGAATTACCTCACGCTTTGCAGCATCGGCAGGAGCAGGAGCAATATCGGCGAACATATCCTTTATCTTCTGTTCAATTTCTGCGGGATTTACATCACCCACAATCACAAGGCCCTGCAGGTCGGGACGATACCAACGGCGGTAATATGCACGCAAATCCTCGTACGGGAAGTTCATTACAATATCCATAGTTCCGATGGGCATACGATCGGCATAACGGCTACCTACATACAAATCCTTGAAGGCTGCCTCTTGCATACGCATCATGGCAGAGCGACGTACACGCCACTCTTCGTTAATAACACCACGTTCCTTGTCTATTTCCTTATCCTCAAGCAGAAGGTCGTGGCTCCAGTCATGCAGAATCAGCAAACAAGAATCTACGGCTCCTGCAATCTCTACATTTACATTATTGATGTTATATACCGTTTCGTCAAAAGAGGTATAAGCATTCAGGTTCTCGCCAAACTTAACACCAATACGCTCGAGATACTGCTTCAGGCCATCTCCGGGGAAGTGAGTGGTACCATTAAAGCACATGTGCTCCAAGAAATGTGCCAAACCACGCTGATTCTCTTCCTCCTGAATAGAACCCACCTTTTGGGCAATATAGAAATCGGCACGCTTCTCTGGCCATTCATTATGACGGATGTAATAAGAAAGACCGTTAGGTAAAACACCAATCTTTACAGCAGGGTCCAGGGGAACATTGGGCATCTGCTGAGCAGAAACATTCATCACTGTTGCCAACACAGCAACAACAATAAGCAAAAATCTCTTTTTCATAACTTTATATTATTTTTTTCACATTTTCATTCTTTCATTCTTTCATTCTTTGACGTCTCACTTCATTCTCCATACGCCTTTTTGGAATACCATAGGCAGACCTATCTGTTCATGTATGCTATCAGCAAATACTAAATCCAAAAAAACGTATGCAGTGGAATCGGCGACATACAGGGTGTCTGAAAGTGCTTCCACCCGGACTACACCACCCTTTTTGGCAATTCCTTTGGCTGCTTGTGCAATTACGTTTTGCATCTGCTCCTTATAGTCTTCCGTGAAGGTTTCCGCATTACTCATTCCCTCCACAAACTGTCTGGCCTCGCCCTGTATCAATAGCATATAGTAGTGTTGAGCAGCCTGCTGTACCGACTCATGCGAAAAAGTCTCCTGAACAGGTTTTTCGCAAGCCATAAGGAGGAAAATGAAAAGGAAAAAGCCTCCCCTTGCCCCTCCCAAAAAGGGGAGAATGAAAGCTTTTATGCTTTGGAATATCTTCTCTGTCATCTTATTCAAGGCTGCTGTTTCTTTTCTCAATTCACTTTTACAATGTTCTCCCACCAAAAAGGGGAAGTTTGAAAAGGTTTTTTCCCCCTCCTTGGAAGTAGCAGGGGGAGATACTTTTTATTTCTGTCTTATAAACACGTTAATTGGGGTACCGTTAAAGTTCCATCTCTCACGGATTTTGTTTTCCAGGAAACGGCGATAAGGATCCTTCACATACTGAGGCAGGTTGGCATAGAACACAAAAGTAGGAACATGCGTCTCAGGTACCTGCATACAATATTTTATCTTGATATACTTACCTTTCATAGATGGAGGCGGATATGCCTCTATCAGTGGCAGCATCTCCTCGTTCAACTTGGCAGTGGAAACACGGCGACAACGGTTCTCATAAACATCCTTTGCTGTCTCCAGCACTTTAAAGATACGCTGCTTGGTAAGTGCTGAAGTGAAGATTATGGGGAAATCTACAAAGGGAGCCATGCGGTCACGTATGGCATTCTCCATCGTCTTCATCACTTTTGTATCCTTATCTGGCACCAAATCCCACTTGTTCACCACGACCACCAGATTCTTCTGGTTTTTCTGTATAATCTGGAAAATATTCAAATCCTGTCCTTCTATGCCGCGAGTAGCATCTATCATCAGAATGCATACATCACTGTTCTCGATGGCACGAATGGAACGCATAACGCTATAAAACTCCAGATCCTCGGTAACTTTACTCTTTCTTCGTATTCCCGCAGTATCAACCAGATAGAAGTCGAATCCAAACTTGTCATAACGGGTATATATACTGTCACGAGTAGTTCCAGCAATATCAGTAACGATATTGCGGTCCTCACCGATAAAGGCATTTATCAGTGAACTCTTACCTGCATTGGGACGACCCACCACAGCAAAGCGGGGAATATTCTCGTCTGGCAACTCATTGCCCTCCTTCGGGAAGAGGCTGACGACAAGGTCTAACAAATCACCCGTTCCGCTACCTGTAGCAGCAGAAATACACTGAGGGTCGCCCAAGCCAAGTGAGTAGAATTCAGCGGCCAGGTACGTCTCGTTATTATCTGTCTTATTGCACACCAGCACAACAGGTTTCTTGGTACGGCGCAGAATGCCGGCAACAGCCTCATCAAGGTCTGTCACGCCATTCTGAACATCAACCAGGAAGAGGATAACATCGGCTTCATCGGTAGCAAGTGTCACCTGCTTGCGAATTTCCTCCTCAAAGATATCATCGCTGTTTACTACCCATCCGCCCGTATCAATGACAGAAAATTCTCTCTGACCCCATTCACACTTTCCGTATTGACGGTCACGTGTGGTACCTGCCTCGTCACTTACAATTGCGTGACGGGTTTGAGTAAGTCGGTTAAAAAGGGTACTCTTGCCCACGTTGGGGCGTCCTACTATAGCTACAATGTTACTCATGTCTATTATTCTAACTGATAGCCGTATGACTTCATGGCACGTTCACTCTGACGCCAATCTTTGTCAACCTTGACGAAGACTTCCAAATAGATGCTCTTGCCAAAAAATTTCTCCAGGCTCCGACGTGCCTCTGTGCTAACGCGCTTTAAGGCAACTCCCTGATGACCTATGATAATGCCTTTCTGACTGTCACGCTCTACATAGATTACGGCATTGATATGGATATTCTTATCTGTCTCCTTGAACTGCTCAACTACGACTTCCACACTATAGGGTATCTCCTTGTCGTAATATAATAGAATCTTCTCACGAATTATCTCCGTTACAAAAAAACGGGCAGGTTTGTCTGTCCACTGATCTTTGTCAAAATAAGCAGGACTCTCAGGTAACAGTTCCTGTATGCGTTTAAGCACTACATCTACGTTGAACTTGTGCAAAGCACTGATAGGAATAATTTCCGCCTGGGGCAAAACAGCATGCCACTCCTCCACCTTTTGGGTAAGAATCTTCTGGTCTGAAAGATCTATCTTATTGATGAGCATCAGCACAGGAACTGTCATGCGCTGGACCTTCGCCAGAAACTCGGCATTCTTGTCGGGTGTCTCCACCATATCCGTTACATACAGCAGGACATCGGCATCTTGCAAGGCACTCTCGCTGAAGTGCAGCATCTGCTCTTGCAACTTATAGTTGGGTTTTAAGACACCAGGAGTATCGGAGAAACAAATCTGCATTTCCGGGGTATTGAGAATACCCATAATGCGATGACGTGTAGTCTGAGCCTTGAAGGTAGCAATACTGATGCGCTCGCCCACCAATAGGTTCATGAGCGTGCTCTTACCCACATTAGGGTTCCCTACAATATTTACAAATCCTGCCTTATGCACTTGAATTATGAATTAGGAATTACGCTTAGCATACCACTCTTCTCTGGTAATTTCTCCTTCTTTATAGAACTCTGCAGGCTCCTTGGCAGCCTCAGCCGCACCGTCGTAGCCCCATATCATATAACTGGCACCCCAGGTAAAGCCTGCGCCAAAGGCAGTAAATACCAATTTGTCGCCTTTCTTCAGGCGTGGTTCGTACTCCCAAAGACAAAGAGGAAGTGTTCCGCCAGAGGTATTTGCCATATGGTCGATGTTAATCATAATGTGATCCTTTTCTATTCCAATACGCTTGGCCACAGAAACTTCAATGTTGATGTTTGCCTGATGAGGAATCACCCAGTCTATATTATCCTTGTTAAGTCCGTTGCGTTCTGTCAGTGTCTTAACAGCCTGACTCATATCTAGGACAGCATGTTTGTAAACGGCCCTACCCTCCTGATAAACAAAATGCTCACGAGCATCTACCGTCTCATGACTGGGCATCTTTGCAGAACCGCCAGCAGTCATGTGTAAATTTTGGTATCCCTTGCCGTCAACACGATAAAAACCATCTATCAAGCCAACTTTTTCCGTTGTTGCTTCCATCATCACACAAGCTGCACCATCGCCAAAAATAGGACAGGTATTACGATCCTCATAATTAGTCATACTGCTCATGTGGTCTCCACCGCAAATAACAATGCGTTTGTAACGTCCGCTGCGAATATAAGAGGCTCCTGCCTCCATTGCATACAGGAATCCTGCACAAGCCGCCTCCATATCAAATCCAAAAGCGTTCTTCAAGCCACAGTTGCCAATAACTAACGAAGCTGTCGAAGGGAAATGATAATCTGGCGTTGTAGTAGCACATATTACCAATTCTATACTATCAAGAGCCACACCTGTCTTACGCAAAAGTTGCTGCACGGCCCGGGTCATCATATACGAGGTACCGCTACCCTGTTCCGGTTTCAGAATATGACGTGTCTTAACTCCGATACGTTCCATAATCCACTCGTCCGAGGTATCAACAATGGTTGACATCTCATCGTTATCAAGAATATAGTTAGGAACATACCCTCCGACGCCAGTAATAACGGCATTTATTTCTTCCATTTATCTGATTTCGTAATTTACATAAAAAATAAAGCCGCACAAGCCCAAATCAAAAGGGCCGTAGCGGCTTATTTCCTTACCTCAGAAGATTAAGCTTCCTTCTCGATAGCAACCTTGCCGCGATAGTATCCGCATGCAGGGCATACCGTGTGATAGATGTGAAACTCTCCGCAGTTAGGACATACTGCCAATGCAGGAGCTACAGCCTTATCATGAGTTCTTCTCTTAAGGGTTCTTGTCTTGGACTGTCTTCTTTTAGGATGTGCCATAATTTAATTTACTATTTAATGATTTACAATTTACATTTCTTTGAGCGGCAGCAATTTCCTCACTCTTCACTCTTTCTTCTTAACTTTTCCAATGCAGACCAGCGAGGATCTACCGGTTTTTCCTCTTCTCCTGCCGAACTAAGGGAGGCTATAGCATCTGTCATTTGCTGACTACATGTTCCTTCTGCGTGAACGTGCCGCAGTGGAATCTCCAACGCGGCAAACTCATAAATGTTCCATGCCACATTCAATAAGCCGTCATCCTCAGGAACAATAATCAAATCACCATCATCGGCATACTCGTCTCCCAGCTTTGCACGTAAAACGTGCTCAGCACTGATGGGACAATCCATCCAATCCAAGCAACGGTCGCATAACACTTTAACTGTACCTTCTAACTGAAAAACCAGTTCATAAGCACCAGCCATTCGTTTCACCCGTAGTGCGACATCCAGCTGACCTTGCTGAATTTCAGGACCCTGAACAGCGGAGAAGAAGTTGTCCTCTACATGCCAGCTGTACGACACAGTACCTTCCGACATACCTTTCAGATCCACTTTATAGCTATCCAGTTTCTCCATCGGGCTGCAAAATTACAAAAAAAACAAATAACGTTGCAAGAAATTCCTCTAAAAAATGGCGTTTTAGTGCTTTTTGAGCTCAATACGGAACGTTGTGCCTTTTCCGAGCTCAGAATTTTTAACAAAAATGCGGCCATTGTGGTATTCCTCTACAATTCGCTTAGCCAACGAAAGCCCCAGTCCCCATCCACGCTTCTTGGTAGTAAAACCAGGAGTGAAAACTGTACGAAAATGATTCTTGGGAATACCTTTGCCCGTATCTGTTATCTCAACGGAAAAACAATTGCTCTCTTCCCTTGCCACCAGAGTGATGCTGCCGCTTCCATCCATAGCATCTATGGCATTTTTGCACAAGTTCTCTATTACCCATTCAAAAAGTGGGGCACAGATATTTACAATCAAGGGAACCTGAGGCAGGTGGCAAGCCATGCTTACACGGTTGCTGGTACGGCGGTTTATGTACTGAACTACCTGCTCAACCACATCATTCAAGCTCTCTGGCTTGGGTTCCGGCTGCGAACCTATCTTGCTAAAACGCTCGGCTATACGCTGCAAACGCTGTACATCCTTTCCCATCTCAGGCAGGAGTTCATCATCGGGGTACGTCTCACGTAAAACTTCGTGCCAAGCCATCAAACTGCTAATGGGTGTACCCAACTGATGGGCAGTCTCCTTGCTAAGTCCTACCCATACCTTGTTTTGCTCGGCTTTCTTACTGCTGAGAAGTGCAAAGATAGCAACCACGACAAAAATCAAAACTACACCTAACTGAACATAGGGCCACCAAGCCAAACGCCACAGTATCAGGCTGTCGTCGTAACATATTTCCATGTAATCAGAAGGCGAAAGGTTGATGCGTATCACCCTACCCGATTGCCGCATCCGTATGGACTTGGTCTTTACCACTTCCATTTCATTCAGACGTTCACGATCAGAAATGGGTATGTTCCGATAGTCTTGCACTTTGCCGTCACGGTCAAGTACAACAACAGGAATGGTGTTATTGCTGTTCAAAACCGTCCAAACAAGAGTAAGGTCGGTATTCTCGTCAGCATTGTTTAAGCTTCGCATAGCTTCTGCCCAAATCTCCATTTTACGCTGCTCTTCCTGCTTGAGGTCACGTACCAGGAAATTTGAAACCACCAGTGATGCCACACTCAACACAATTGCGACCACCACTAGCAAAATTTTAACCTGACGAATCCTGTTTATCCACTGCATACGGTATAATAACGGATAGAAATGACATCTTATTGTACAATTATGAATTATGAATTATGAATTAAAATAACTATCTTTGTCCCCATGAAAAAACGTTTTTTATACATAGTTTTATTTGTAGGGGCTATTTTTGCCCTTTCTGCATGCAGTGATAGCATAGATCTTGATGACGAGCAGAATTCTTATGAGAGTATTGCCATCGTGTATTGGATGGGTGATAACAGTTTAAGTTCATGGGCAGAGGAAGATGTCAAGGAACTGGTTCTTGGTATGGACAATATTCCGACAAACAGTAAAATTGTTATCTACGCCGACAAGGAAAACGCATTCCCGGTTATCTATCAGTTAGATGCTGACAACGGACTGAAAATATGGAAGGAATACGCTCAGGAAGAAGATTGCACCGACTCGCTCACCCTTCTTACCAACCTCAAGGATATAATTACCAACTTCCCCGCCAAAAGCTACGGTCTAACCTTTGGAGCACACGGTAGTGGATGGACATGGCAACGCAGAGCCTTGGGACCGGACAACAGTCATTCTGGCAAATGGCTGAACATACCCACCCTGCGAGGTGTCTTGGAACAGTTGCCACACTTCAGTTACATCTTTTTTGATGTATGTTTCATGCAAAGTGCCGAGGTGGCTTTTGAACTGCGAAAAGTTGCTGACTGGGTGATAAGTTCTCCTGCCGAAATTCCTAATCCCGGTGCTCCCTATCACCTCATTACAGAAGCCTTGTGTAAGGGAGATGTATATGGCATCGTAAACGGATATGACAGCTATTACCCACGTTCATATAAAAACCCAGTTACTCAAAATGAACAGTATTTCGAGGGGGTAGTTCTCTCTGCAGCGAAATGCAGCGAAATGGATAGTTTTGCCGCTACAACTAACAGATTTATCAAAAACACTTTTGCCAATCGACAGACAATCTCCGGCAATACAGCCTCAAGAATCCAAAAGTATTCTTCTTATTTCAGTTCCTATACGTATTGCTACGATGTGAACTCTGCTATGTATAATATCCTTCCTGCGGAAGACTATAGCAGTTGGGCTGAAGAATTCGAAAAAGCAGTTCCGCTTCGAACATCAAAAACCGGCAACTGGACAGCCACGTATTGCGATAACCCTACCATCTATGATTCAGAACACTTTGGCGGCATCTCTATGTATATCCCCAAAGACGATTATGATGGAAACATAAAAAATGCCGATCTAAAGCGCTTCCAGTGGTACAAAGCTGCCGGATGGGATCAGACTGGATGGTAAACCTTTATAATTCATAATTCATAATTTACATATGCTATTTGATAAAGAAACATACGTACAACGCCGTTCCGTACTGAAAAATCAAGTTGGTTCAGGCATTATCCTGTTGCTGGGCAATAACGATTCGCCTGCCAACTTTCCCTCAAATCCATACCGTTTCCGTCAGGACAGTTCTTTCCTGTACTACTTCGGGCAACATCGTGACGGGCTGGCTGGTATCATAGATATTGACAACAATCATGAGTATCTGGTGGGTAACGACATAGATATCGAGGATATCGTATGGTTCGGAAGCGTTGACAGCGTGGCAGATTTGGCTGCCCAGAGTGGTGTAGCCAACACACTAACAATGGCTCAGATGGCCGACTTCCTGAAGAAAGCAAAGGGCGAAGGCCGCACCATTCACTTCCTGCCCCCATACCGTCACGATTTGATGATTCAACTGATGGACATTCTGGACATTCACCCCAGTCAGCAGCGGGCACAAGCCTCTGTGAAGTTGATTATGGCAGTTGTAAACCAGCGTGCCGTCAAGACAGCCGAGGAGATTGCCGAGATTGAACGTGCGTGTGCCATCGGATATGAAATGCACACCACGGCTATGAAGATGTGCCGTCCGGGTATTACAGAACAAGAGATTAGCGGACGCATCAGTGGCATTGCCAGTAGCAGAGGCTGCATGGTTTCTTTTCCAAGTATCGTGACCATGCATGGCGAAATTATGCACGGATATCCCAGTCCACGACCCTTGGAGGCAGGACGTCTGATGCTCTGCGATGCAGGAGCTGAGACCAACGAGAACTATTGCAGCGATAACACACGTACCACTCCCATCAGCGGACGCTTTTCTCAGCGCCAGAAGGAGATTTACAGCATCGTCGAGCAATGTCACGACTATGCCCTCTCGCTTGCTGCCCCAGGCGTTAAATGGTGGGATGTTCACTTTGGCATTTGCCGCCTGATGACTGACAAACTGAAAGAGCTGGGGTTGATGAAAGGTGATACAGAAGAGGCCGTTCGTGCTGGAGCTCATGCAATGTTCATGCCTCACGGACTAGGCCACATGATGGGTATGGATGTTCATGACATGGAAAGTCTGGGACAAACCTACGTCGGCTTCGACGATGAAGTTCGGCCCAATCTGGAGCAATTCGGGACAAACTGCTTACGCTGCGGCCGTCGTCTGCAAGAAGGTTTTGTTATGACAGACGAACCCGGCATCTATTTCATCCCAGCCCTTATCGACGATTGGAAAACCAGCAGACATTGTGCAGAGTTCCTAAACTTCGACTTACTGGAAACCTATAAGGATTTTGGCGGCATACGCATTGAGGACGATATCCTAATCACCGCCGACGGGTGCCGGTATCTGGGCAAGGAACTTGTCCCTTACCATATAAACGACGTAGAAGAATTTATCAACAAATAACAAACAAAATTATTTTTATGAAAAAGATTTTCCTTATTGCTTTGGCAGCTTTGACTGTTATGCCTGCTGGAGCTAAAGACAAAGACAAGAAGAAAGAGGTTGACAAAGACAGCCTTATCTTCACCACGATTATTGAACATCCTGTAACAAGCATCAAGAACCAGAATAGCAGTGGTACTTGCTGGGCATATTCCTCTCTGGCATTTCTGGAAAGCGAAGCCATCAAGAAACATCCCGAGTTGAAGGGTGACATCGACTTGTGCGAGTCTTTCCTTATAAGTAAGACCTATGTGGATCGTGCTGACAAGCATGTCCGTACTCACGGAGACGCAAGCTTCAGCCAAGGCGGTAGTTTCGAGGATGCCCTCTACTGCATGGAACACTATGGCCTTATCCCTGAAGGTATCATGCCTTATCCCATCACAGAGTATGGCGATTCACTTTTCAATTTCAAATCCCTCTTCCCCCCTATGGAAGCATATCTGAAGAGCATCGCTCCAAAAGACGCGAAGAAAATTCTGCACAAGGGTTGGAAGCAAGCTTTGCAGGGCATGCTTGATGGCTATTTCGGTAAGTGCCCCACAGAATTCGAGTACAAGGGCAAGCGATACACTCCCCAGTCCTTCGTTAAAGATTATCTTACACTCGATCCAAACGACTATGTCAGCCTGACCAGCTATACACATCATCCCTATTATAGCACCTTCGCCCTCGAAATCGAGGACAACTGGCGTTGGGCAAGCAGCTACAACTTGCCTTTGGACGAGTTTATGCGTGTGATGTACGAAGCTGTACAGAACGGTTGGACTTTTGCTTGGGGCGCTGATGTCAGCGAGGAAGGCTTCAGCCGCCGCAACGGCAAGAACAAGAGCGTAGCTATGGTACCTGACACTAAGTTCAAAGCTGGAGTTGGTAGCGACCAGGCTCGTTGGACTGGCGAGAAGGGCTCAGAGAAGGTTGAGATTGTAAGCGCCAACGCAGAGAAGAAAATTACTCCAGAAATGCGCCAAGAGGCTTACGACAACTGGGAAACAACAGATGACCATGGTATGCAGATTTACGGTTTGGCCAAGGATCAGTACGGCAAGGAGTACTTTATGATGAAGAACTCTTGGGGCGAAAGTGGTCCCTTCAAGGGTTTTTGGTACGTTAGCCAGCCATATATTGCCTACAAGACCATGAACATCGTTATTAACAAAAACGCTGTTCCTGCCGATATCCGCAAAAAACTCGGTTTCTAATTTCCAGAAGCCAATCTGATAAAAGGTCCGTCCGCCACCAGTTCTTCCTTGGCACGCATGTAATCCAATGCCCAAGTAAGACTGTACGGGCGGATTCCTTTTATGTCCAATTCTGAAACTTTGATGGGGCCATGTTGTAGCTGGCTCACTATACGTTCCCTTATCTGCATATATTCCTGTTCTGTAATACTTGTTGTATCATCAAACTGACAGACATCACAAATGCCGCACCGGTGTACCTTCGTTTCACCAAAATATTGAAGTAACAGACGACTGCGGCACTCTTCTGTATTCAAACAATATTCCCGCAGAGCATTCAGACGGTACTCGTAAGCATCCTTGCGCATAGCATAAATGCCGTAAGGGAACTCCAGTTCCTCCTTCATTACCCTGCGCTGTAAGAAAGTAATCAAGGGAATATGCTTGCGGGGAATGTAGCTTATCAACCCCTTACGCGCCAGTTCTTTCAAGTCCTGATAAATGACATCCATACTTAGGCCGGTATCCCGGCTTATCATATCCTCATCAATGAATACAAAATCCACAAAAATACCCCCGTAACGCCTTAGCATAGCAAGCATAATCTGTTCATCCTGACTATTAAGTACACCAAACAATTGGTTCCTTGTGGCATCAATACGTAAACGGCTTGTACCCTCCTCCGCATCACGATATATTATGTAACCAGCCTTGTCAAGTATATCAAGAGCACTTGTCAGTATAAGCGGATGATGATGGAAAGTTACGCAGAAACGCTCCATCTGAAACTCACGCGTTACGTTCAAACCATCACCGACAGCTAATTGTAAGAAACAGCATACATCCTCGTACACCTTTCTTACATAGTCCAAATCGGGGAAATGCTGCTTTACACGACGGCCCAACAGTTCCAATTCCTTACCATCCATCACAATGACAGAACTGGCAGGCTTTCCGTCTCTTCCTGCACGGCCCGCTTCTTGAAAATATTCCTCTATAGAGTCGGGAAGATCTACATGCACCACCAGTCGGACATCTGGTTTATCTATGCCCATACCGAAGGCATTGGTTGCCACCATAATACGATGGCTTCCCTTCAGCCAGGCATTCTGTCGTGCATCCTTCTCACCATGCTTCAGTCCCGCATGATAATAAGTAGCTGTAAAGCCATATTCAACCAGTTGTTTTGCCAAATCTTCACACTTCTGTCTATTACGGGTATAAACAATACAAGAACCCTCGTATGCGTTCAGCAGTTGAAGCAGACCCAATATGGTAGCATCTGCATGCAACACCTTGTAGGCTAAATTCTGACGATAGAAACTCATACGGAATACATTCTCCTCCTTAAAGTCGAGGTTCTTCTGTATCTCCTTGGTTACCTTCGGTGTAGCGGTTGCCGTAAGGGCCAGAATGGGACAATTGGGTTTTATCTTGCGTACCTGTGCTATCTGCAGGTATGAAGGGCGGAAGTCATAGCCCCACTGACAGATGCAGTGTGCCTCGTCAACCGTTATGAAACTTACATTCATGTGACCCAGTTTCTTCAAGAAGAGTTCAGACGAGAGGCGTTCGGGGGATATATACAGAAACTTATAGGCATTGAAAACACAATTATCCAATATTACCAGCGTTTGCTCGTGTGACAGTCCCGAGTGTACGCAAGCAGCCTTTATCCCCCGGCTATTCAGTGCTTCCACTTGATCTTTCATCAAGGCAATAAGAGGGGTTATCACCAGACACATTCCCGGTCTGGCAAGGGCAGGCACTTGGAAGGTAATGCTCTTTCCTCCGCCTGTAGGCATAAGACCAAGAGTATCCCGCCCGCTGCCAATACTTTCTATAATATCACGCTGAATACCGCGGAAATCATCAAACCCCCAGTATTTTTTCAGGATGGAGAGATATGTATCCATCTTCTTCTTTCTTACTGGGCAGGTTTAATGTCCTCTATCTGTAGTTGCACCTCACCGTGCTTGTGGGTGTTTTCCTCAAGTGAGTAAACAATGTCAAAAGCCTGTTTTGTCTTTATATAACGAGCCTGAGAACTCTGACCAAAAGCAATACCATTCATTACCCTGCTGCTCTTACTATCCACCAACTCCAACTTGATATGCTCCTGTTCACGACCAACCACCCGGCTTGTACCATAGTCATAAACCTGCTCCGTGCAAAACATAGGCTTGGGATTCTCTGGACCGTAAGGACCGAAACGCCTAAGATCAACATAGAAGCGGAAGTTCACATCCTTAAAATCAATCTTAGCCTCATAAGTGAGCACAGCATTTGTCTGCTCTGGCAGAATATACTTGTCAACATACTCCTCAAACCTGCGTTTGAATTCTGGCACGTTCTCCACTTTCAGGCTTAAACCTGCAGCATACGTATGACCGCCAAAGTTCTCCAGCAAATCACGACAACTGTCTATGGCACTGTAAACATCGAAACCAGCAACGGAACGGGCTGAACCGGTAACTATGTCATCGGTACGTGTCAACACAACAGCAGGACGGAAATAAATTTCCGTAAGACGGGATGCCACAATACCGATTACACCTCTATGCCACTCCTCATTATATAGAACAATAGCCTTGTGCTCATGCTGATGATCCAGCGAGGCCACAATCTGGTTAGCCTCTTCCGTCATGGATTTATCCAAATCCTTACGCTGCTCATTGTATTCATTAATAGTAGCGGCCTTCTCTTTTGCCACCTTGCGGTCTTTCTCTATCAGCAACGATACTGCTTCCTTGCCGTTCTGCATACGTCCCGAGGCATTGATACGCGGACCTATCTTAAAGATAATATCGTTCAATGACAGTTCCTTGCCTGTCAGACCACATATCTCAATCAAGGCCTTAACACCTGTACTGGGGTTCTGATTCAGCTGTCGCAAACCATGATAAGCCAAAATCCTGTTCTCGCCCATAATAGGCACGATATCTGATGCAATGCTTATTGCACAAAGATCAAGCAATGGAATCAGGTTGCAAAACTCTATGCCGTTGCTGATAGCAAATCCCTGCATTAGCTTAAACCCCACGCCACAGCCACATAAATCCTTATAAGGATAAGTATCGTCCTCACGCTTGGCATTCAGAATAGCAACAGCAGGAGGAAGAACTGGGTCGGGAACATGATGATCGCAGATAATGAAGTCGATACCCAACTCCTTAGCATAAGCTATCTCGTCAATCGCCTTAATACCGCAGTCAAGTACAATTACCAGACTTACACCCGTCTCATGGGCATAGTTGACACCTTGGCGGGATACACCATAGCCCTCTTCATTTCTGCTGGGAATGTAATAATCGATATTCGAGTAGTAGTGCTGCAGGAACCTGTAAACTAAAGCCACTGCCGTACAGCCATCTACATCATAGTCGCCATAAACCAGAATACGCTCCTTCTTTCCGAGTGCCTCGTTCAAACGATCCACGGCCTTCTGCATATCCACAAACAGGAAAGGGTCAAGAAGATTCGTCAACTGAGGACGAAAGAACTTGCGAGCCTCCTCCTCCGTACGAATCCCCCTATTCACCAACAGTGTACCCATTACTGGGTTTATTCCTAAACTGTCAGCAAGACTTAATGCCGTACTTTGGTCAGCTTCTGATGGCGCATTATATTCCCAAATATAACTCATAGGGTGTAAAGTTACAACAAAAACCACACTTATCACCCAAAAGCAGAGATTTATTGCGTTTTTTTAACAAAACAGCGGCTGGCCACCAATCTTACAAGTCTCAAAATTCTCATAAAACCCATAAGACAAAGAAAGCCTCCGCATCGTCTGACGCAGAGGCTTCTCCTGTAAAAACGGCAGCTACCTACTCTCCCACGGGTGTGCAGTACCATCGGCGCGGGCGGGCTTAACTTCTCTGTTCGGAATGGGAA
>JAGCPD010000053.1 GCA_017645305.1 Bacteroidaceae bacterium
GGCGAAACTGCCCAATGCGACGTGGTCGGACCCCGCGAAGCTCATCGTGCAGGTCTATAAGGACTACCAGTTCCGCACGACGGAGGCCCGCATCGCGGAGTCGGCAAAGCTGCTGAACATGTTCCAGGTGTTCGACGACGAAGCGCACACGGCGGCGCTGGAGACGATGGGACTGACACCGCTCGTCGCCGCTTTGCGCGGGCTGAACACGCAGCTGCGCGAGCTGATGTCCGACCGCTCGACGGAGCAGGCAGAGTACCTCGTGGGCGAACTGCGTGCGGCGCGTCTGGAGGTCGATGAAGCGTACGCGAAGCTCATCGCCTACCTCAACGCCCTGCTGCTCATCAGCCCGTCGGAGGAGCTGACGCAGCTGGAGAAGGTCTTGAACCAGGACATTAAGCTCCTGGAGGCGCAGCTGGCGGCCGGGAAGAAGAAATCTACCTCTGGGAGTTCTGGGAACAATGGCGACGGCGGCACGACGGTGATAAGCAACGAGGACACGATTCAAGGGCTCGAATAAAGCCCCCTCCCAACCCCTTGCCCTCCGTCGCGAATGGGAATTCGCTCCCTTTTGTGGGGCCAGAGCCACATTCAGTGGCTCTTCTAAAGACCCCAGTCGCCCGAGGAGGAGGAGATAAAATGAAGCCTCTGTCGAGATAATCGGCAGGGGCTTCTTCAATTCGTGTAATTCGTGGTCGAAAAGGAAATCCGTTCAATCCGTTGTCTATTTCAAATTCTCTTGGAAAAATGCTGCTAACTGGTCGAAAGGAATATAGTTTTTCTCGCCGCCGTCGTAGAGGTCACAATGGGTGGCACCAGGGACGATGTAGAGTTGCTTGTTGCCGCGAGTGACGATGAACGGTTCGGCGAGAGGCTCGTTTAGCGGTTGCAGGTTCGCGTCCTGACCTTGCAGATTGACCTTCGCGCCGGTCATGTCCTCATACGCCGTAATGCCGAAATAGCGGCTGTGGGCCTTCTCTCCATGCAGTATCAGCACGGCATTGTCTATCTCGTCGGTGAACTTGAGGAAACCGGCATTGAGCCACGGCAGGACGGATGTCTTGTTCCAGCCCTCGTTTGAGTTGAGCGAGCGGGCATGGTAGCCGCGTGGGGTCTTGTAGTAGGCATGGTACTGCTGAACGAACCACGGCATGTTGGTCGTGTCTTCCACCACGCCACCTGCACGCTCATAAGAACCGTTGCGGAGGTCGATGAGCCGTTGTTCGGCCAGAGCTTTGCGCATGGCATTGCGAGCCTCCTTGCTGTCGCCCTCGTCGTTGTAGCCGTTCTGCGACACGCGGCTCATGTCGTACATCGTCGTTGCCACAGTTGCCTTGATACGCGGATCGAGCGCCGCTGCGTTGAGGGCTATGCCACCCCAGCCGCACACACCGAGGATGCCGATGCGCTCAGGGTCAACGTTGTCCTGCAGGGATAGGAAGTCAACGGCTGCGCAGAAGTCCTCCGTATTGATGTCGGGCGATGATACATAACGTGGTTCGCCACTACTCTCACCAGTATAGGACGGGTCGAAGGCGATAGTAACGAAGCCGCGCTCAGCCAAGCGTCTGGGCATACAGCCCGCTCGACTGCTCCTTCACGGCACCAAAGGGACCAGAGACGGCGATGGCTGCCAACTTCCCCTCTGCATTCTTCGGTGTGTACATGTCGGCAGCCAATTCTATGCCGAAGCGGTTCTTGAAGGTCACTTTCTCGTGAGTCACCTTGTCGCTCTGCGGGAACACTTTGTCCCACTCCTGAGTCAATGTCAATGATGTATTCATTTCTTCGTTTGAAGTTTGTTTATTCTCTTTCGTTGTGCAGGCTGTGAGCATCAAGCCCATCAGCACTGCGGCTAATGATACTTTCTTCATAAGGCATTATAGATTTTTACCTAATTCGTATGCTTCCTGAAGCTTTGCATTTCCCTCAATCTCACGGGTATCGTTCACACCGCCACAGAAGAGAGTACCTGCAAGACGCGACTTCGGATAACAGTCAATCCAACCTGTCAGACCTGTTTCTGCACGCTTCGGAGTCTGCTCTTCGTCCTCGGCTGCGGTAGTCAACAGATAGACATCACGGAACTGATAATCCAGCTCATACATAGCGTTCATGCGATCTATGAGGGTCTTCATCTGTCCGCTCATCTCGTAATAGTAGATGGGAGTAGCCCAGCAGACAACGTCGGCTTGTAGCACCTTCGCCATAATGTCGTTCACATCATCGTTGATGACACATCGACCCAGCTTGACCTTCGGTCGAGCCTGCTCACACTCGGCAGAGTCGAAGCAAGCTTCACTCTGCTCTCGCTCAATCGCAGCCTTTTGGCACCCCATGCAGCCCTTGCAGAATTGGATGTTCTTGCCAACAAGCGAAATCTTCTCAACTTCGTTTCCAGCAGCCTTGGCACCTTCCACAAACTGATCAGCGAGCATGTCGCTGTTTGAACCGCGACGCAGGCTCGTGGAAATCACTACAACTCTTTTCATAAGATAACTTTTTTACCATTTTTAATATAGATTCCTTTCGATGGATTATATACTCGCTGACCATTCAGAGAATAGTATGCTCCATTTTCTGTAGCTGCGCTACGGACGCTATTGATAGCGGTTGTCCCAGACGAGAGCGATAGCGTGACGGTGATGTTGCTCTCGCCAGCCTTGAGGAATGTGCGAAGTTCGCTCTCCGACAGGCCGTCGATTTTGCCCAAACGGGTGTAGCTCCACGAGTTCGAGCCATAGAAGATACAGATGTTAGAACCGCTATAAAGAATTACATCACCCGGCTGCGCGTTGATTTGCTCGTTGTTTGTGGGCAGCGAGAACCCCAATGACCCCCAAATTTCAAAGCCGCCGCTACTGTTCAACGTAACGGTTACAGCCCCGTTTTTAAGTCTTTCCACAAGTGTCTGAGTGGCGGCATTGTTAACAAGCGTAGCCGATTGTGTTACGCTGCCGATAGTGATAAACATTTTTTCCATAGTAGCTTGTTTTTCTGCGAAGTTCAGCGTTGGCAACCAGTTCTCTATCAGCGAGGCGCGGTTCCCGTGATTGCTGGCGTTAATCCACAGCGCATCGCCCATCCATACAGCATCGGGTACAAGTCGTTTAGCATCTGACACCACACCGCTGATGCCGCTCGAATGGCTCGACACAATCAGCGCAACGTGCTTACCCGCCATCTGCGCACCATAATTAAACAGGTACGTCTGCATGATGGCTGCCATCTGGCTCCACCACAGAGGCGTGACGATGATGATGTTCTGATACTGCGAGAGGTCGGTGATGCTCACAGGGTCGATGGCTGGATAGCTCGCTGCATCGTTGGGATTAGCCTTGATAGCGTTCAGCAGCGCCGTACCGATGGCATAGCCGTTTGCCTCGTATTTCTGTGTCTTGTCCGCAGGCTCAATACGCATCACGTCAGCCTGAATCTGACTCGTCAGAGAGGTCACAATTTCGTGACAATTGTTCGTGTAGCTGTAGTACACCACCAGAGTTTTGCCCGCATTTTCCACAGGTTCTGCCATCACTTCGCTGTCCTTTGAACAGGCGGTCAGCAGCATTGCTGCCATTAACATCATAATCTTTTTCATGTTCATAACGTTTTGAAAACTGTCGGCAAGGACAGTGCAAGCCGAGTGCAATTGAGCTCGCTCAAATTGCCGAGGCGCAGCCTGTTCTCGCAAATTTTTTGCAAAGGTACGGCGGTTCTGCGGAACAGGCACTACCCGAATCTTGGAAAGAAATACCAGAATTACGGAATCTGAAAAATGGTGTGTCAAATCATTTTGTAATCTCAACCTGAATCCCTTCTAGTCCAAGGATGCAACTCTCGTAATAGCCGTCGCCAGTCATGGCATCCGATCCAAGTCCTTACTCAGGAGAACAGGCATACATATTATGCGTGTCATATTAATATTCGCGTTTGTTTGCGGTATTCGGCGTAGCCTGGTTTGTTGGCGAGTTGGCGCTGCTCCATGAGGGGGATAGAGATTCCGAAAAAGAGGGCGGTCATGGCGATTGGTCCGCAGATATACCAGTCGAAACCGTTAAATGCACCATACATCATCCATATACCCCACCAGAACAGAATCTCACCAAAATAGTTCGGATGACGACCATGTTTCCACAGACCTACGTTGCATACTTTACCGGGATGGGCAGCACGGAAATCATGGCTTTGCTTGTCTGCGATGAGTTGGATGGTAGGTGCAACAAGACAGGTCAGAAAAGCCATGCTAAGAAGAATCGTGGTAAACAAATGTCCGTCATGCGCAAATAGGGTATTCACATCAAATGGCCTTTCAAACAGCTTCAGCCCGGGTAGCATGGCGGCAAAGACAATGAGCGTGGGCATCATGTTCAAGCCAAAGAGGTTGATGACGTGAAAAATCAAGGGGTGTTGGCTGCGGTACTTGGTGTAACGCCAGTCTTCGTGACCGATACCTTTGAAGGTGATCATCCAGTTGCGTGTGAGCCGCCAGCCCCAATAGCACGAAGCGATGAGCAGCAGACCAACCGGCAGGGACCATACGCCGGTATAGAATGCCCACAACAGAAATGCTACTGGAGGAAAGACGCTCCAATACGGGTCATAGACGGATACGTTCTCATAGAGTAGGCCGAATGCCCATACGACCACCGTTGCCAGCACGTCGGCACACAAAAGTGCAATGAGAGGGTCTGTGGTTATGGGGTTAGAGGTTAACGCATTGAACATTAACCAGCCTGCCACACCTGCGAGTGTGTATATGGCGGCTATCAGCGCCACGCTATACCATTTTGAATACTCCCGTTTCATAATCGTGTTTGTTTTGTAAATCTGCTGCGAAGATACGTTTGTTTTCGTGGGCTTGTTTAGTTCCCGTCGGGTTTTGTCAGGTTGCTTCCTGCCGACGTATGCCACATAAAGGATTCGGGATTGTCGGGATGTGCTGGGTCAAAATCCTGCCAATCTGCACGAAGGTGGTTGGTCAGGGGGGAGTTCATCTGCTTCAAGCCCATGATTACCATCTTGGCAATCTCCCAAGCACCGAACGTATTGAAATGAGTGTTATCAGCAAGGGGGTTATCCTGCCCAGGAAACGTGTTGGCGGGATAGTGAACAAGGGCGCGCTTTGACCCCTCGTCGCCCAATGCTTCAAAGAAGGTGGAAGACATCTGCGTCAGGTCGATGATGGGAACATGCTCGCGTTGGGCAACGGTCTTCATGGCTTCGGGATAGTCGCCATGGGTATTGACAAGTTGGCCGTTCTTATCGAAAGAGCGTCGGGCTGTCGGCGTACAGAAAATGACATGCCCACCGGCCTCCTTCACTCGGTCGGCAAAGATTTTGAGGTTGCGTGAATAGGAGTACCAGGCACCATCGCCAGCCCTTTTCTCTTTCTCGTCGTTGTGGCCAAATTCCACTATCACATAGTCACCCTGCTTGAGTTGAGAAAGGATCTTGTCTAAACGCAACTGCGCAAGGAAAGATGTACACGACAGCCCACTCTCGGCAAAATTGGCAACAGCGACCTTATCACCGAACCATCTGGTAATCATTTGTCCCCACGATGCCCAAGGCTCGCTTTCCTGATCTACAACGGTAGAGTTGCCACAAAGGAATACGGTGGTGACATCGTTGGCTGGTTCTATGCTGATGCGCTGCACGGCCGGCATCGGTCCGCAGAATGACAAAGTGAGCGAATCGTCCCAGTTCTTATAGCCGTATTCGCGCTGTTTGAGTTTAACCGTAGTCTTATCATCAATCCTCGGACTATGCTTGTTGACCAAGAAGGAAACTGTCGTAAAGCAACCTTTCTTGGTTTCTACCATGTCGAAGAAATGGCGGCGACTCTCTGCGCGCACAACTGTCTGACCGGCCTTCTTCTTATTGCCGAGGGTAACTGTAACGCGGTAGTTGCCGTCGGGAATGGCTACTGACAAAGAAATTGGCTCTGTGCTAACCTTGTTAAGCGTAGAATCAATGATCTGCGCCTGACAAAAGCTTGAAGCCAATAATGCTACCTGTAAAAACATATATTTTTTCATATAACAGACAAATTAGTTGCTAACTGGGTGGTACTGCTGGCACCCACCAGCACACTGGTCACGCCATTTTGCTGGAGCACCCATCGCAACGCCTGTTGAGCGATGGTTTCGTTACGACTGTCGGCCTCTTTCTTCAGTTGCCGCAGATAGTCTAACAACTGTGGGGTAAGTGCCTCTTTCTTCAGAAAACGCTCACGAGCCATACGCGAATCACTTGGAATACCGTTCAGGTAGCGGTCGGTAAGCAATCCCTGAGCCAGCGGTGAAAAAGCAATGAAGCCTATACCATGCTCATGACAATAATCCAACACACCATTGTCTATGGGCTCACGATCGAGCATGTTCAGACGTCCTTGATAAATCAACAACGGCACATCGCGGCTACGCAGATACTCATCAGCCGTCTTCAATGCCTCCAACGGCCAACGTGAGATGCCCACATAAAGCACCTTGCCCGTCTTGACAATGTCCACAAGCGTCTGAAGCGTCTCTTCCAATGGCGTTTCAGGGTCATAACGATGGCTATAGAACAAATCGACATAATCCAGATGCATCCGCTTCAACGACTGGTCGAGCGAGGCCATGAGATACTTGCGAGAACCCCAGTTGCCGTATGGTCCAGGCCACATGTCGTATCCGGCTTTTGAGGCAATGAAGAGTTCATCGCGATAAGGTCGGAAATCATCGTCAATGAGTCGTCCCATTGTTTCTTCAGCCGATCCGTAAGGAGGCCCGTAGTTGTTGGCTAAGTCGAAATGGGTGATGCCGTGATCGAAAGCAAAATGTGTGATAGCACGGCTACGCTCATACGGATCAACACCACCAAAGTTATGCCAGAATCCGAGACTGACTTTCGGTAACAGCACACCGCTGCGTCCGCAACGTTGATACATTTGTGCCGACAGGTCATAACGATGTTCGTCGGCTGTGTAGATTCCTTTAATTTCCATTATCCTATTTGGTTTTCGATAGTCTCTCTAGTCCCACTAGGCCAACTATCTCCACTATCTCTATGCCGTTCTGCCGAGCAAACTCATCGTGCAGGAAGAAATCTTTTAATGTCTCCGTTTCAGTTTGATTCATAATTGGTTATATTCTTAGTATTTCCAAAAGTCGTACTTCTTGCGCAGTTCTTCCTGCTTCTCGGCAGGGAGGGACTTGAAATAACCTCGCCAGCTGGGGCAGAAGTTTATCTGCCAACGCCAAAAGCGCCCGATTAGAGACTTGGAATTCTTTTCATACGCAGCACGGAGCTTGCAGTTTTCACAGGGGTACTTCATGATTTTCTTTTATTACATAAATAGGGCTATCTGGTTGGTTTACATATTAATCTCTCTAATCACCCGACAGGGATTGCCGACGGCAACTACGTTTGCCGGTATGTCTTTGATCACGACAGACCCAGCACCAATGACTGTTCCTTCGCCTCCGGCGCGTGACAATCGTACCACTCGCCAGCCATGCATTTCTCCAGTTCTGTCATAACGAGTGCAAATTTACGAATAAGTGATGGAAAAGCAAAATTAATTTGGCATTTTACTCGATTTCCACTATTTTTGCATCTCCTTAAGCGTTGGAAAGAGTATTTTGACAAAGACTAAAAGGGAGGAATAAACGATGAAAATTACTAAGATTTGGTTCGATGCCCACTATATTTACGGCAAGGACGAAAAGGAAAAGGAGTACAAGCAATCATTGCTGTGGTATCCAAAGTTACGTGTTGCCTCTGACGAGGAACGCAGTAAATACTCCTTCGGAAAGGGTGGCATCCATTGGCGCGACCTTGACGAGGACATAAGTTTTGAGAGCTTCGAGTATGATGATGCCGAACCGAGTGCTTTGCAGCGTTTCTTCCTGACACACAAAGAAATCAACGTTGCAGAGTTTGCCCGTTCAATGGGTATAAATCCTACTTTGCTCCGAAATTATATTAATGGCTTCAAAAAACCATCGAAAGAACGTGAAGAGGAAATCATTTCCCATATTCACAGATTGGGTGAAGAGATGTTGGCAGCATGATAAACTCGCTGTTTTTTCGGTTCGGAAATGAAAATAAATTGATTTATTATGCTTTTCTCTGACGGTTTCAAATTTTTGCAAATAAGAAACATACGATGAATGCAATTCTTCAAACATCTCATTTTGAAAGATAACAGGCCTTGATTCAAGTCAGAAATTTCTTTATTAGTCTGGGTCTAAATTTTCAAGAGCCTCTTCGTAACCTTTTTCATATCCATCCTTAAATTGGTTAATTTCTCTAAGATAGTTTGTATCATTATATCGTATTTTACATGAAATTTATCTGCATTTTATCGGAATTCAAATAATAAGTACTATCTTTGAACACGAGAATGCATATACCTTAAGACTTGGCTGGCGATTGGAGAACGTTATCTATATTGAACTGCTGAGACGTTGAGCCACACGTCTTCACCCTCGAATCGCACATTGACCTGAGCTATTCCGTTTTCGTCCTGATAAATTAGGAACGATTCATTCTTTTTTTCTAATTCGTTATTATTCTTGTTTGTCATTATTTCATTTGCAAAGATTCAA
>JAGCPD010000054.1 GCA_017645305.1 Bacteroidaceae bacterium
TACCAACTGTCATATTTCAGGGTGTCCAACCTTATCTCCGTCCATTTTGTCCCTTCTGGGTAATACTCTTGGGCAAAAAGCCTTACCTGCATTACTACTGCAAATAGCACGATAACCAATTTTCTCATGACATTATCTTTTTTGATTTAATGTTAATATCGCCGCAAAAGTATGGGTAATTTCAGGTTCTGCCAAGGATACTGGGTAACAATCTAACTCCAAAAGAAAATGCACTGTAAAGCATTGTTTTACAGCGTATTATAGCATCCCTCACATCGCGGGAAGGGGTAACATTTTGTGTTTTACAAGGAAGAATTAATGAAAGAAGGTGTTAAAATCCCTTGATATATTGCCTTAATGAGAGGTTATTTTCTGCAATACCTAACTTCTTTCTTAAAAGATTTTGCTTGTTCTTTATAACTTGTGTGCGGCTTGAATATACCAGTTCAAGCTCTGGATTGGTGAAACCGCAGCGTAATAACAGACAAAGCTGGTAGTCTTTCTCTGATATGGTTGGATATTTCTCCTTAAAACGGGTGACGAATGAATTGTCGCAAGCCTCAAGGAAGGCTTGAATCTCTGCCCAATCCTGACTGTCTAATTCCAAATGTTTCTTGTCGCTTTTCTTTTCCGTCAACTTGCGTTGGAAGCCCACAATACTTTTAACATAGTTGCGGGTTTGTTCCATCAGGTAGTCTTTGTATGCTTTCTCTTTTTCGTTGGCACGGTGGTACTTAACGAAAAGCCAGACTATGAGAATGATGAGTGCAACGGAAAAAGCGAAGCAGATGGTGAAAATCTTTCCACGAAATTCTGCCCGCTGCCGTTCCATCTCTTCATGCATATTCTTGCGGTAAAGCTCGAGTTTATCTTTTTGAGTAGAAAGGTACATGTCAGCAGCAACATTGCAGGCAGAATCAAAATACTCCTGAGCTGCATCTGCATTACCAATTTTGGCATTGAGCCTATGTTGTAAGCTTAACTTTACTAATTTGCTTTCTTTGGATTCTCCTGGCGGTAATGCGTTTATGTACTGCCATGCCTTATTGTATTCTGCATTCTCTGTATAACATTGTGCCAATAGGGTTGTTAGTTTCTTGTCCAAATATCCACGATAGCTTAATGCTTGTAGTGCATATTCCAAAGCCAATTCATTTTGGCTATAATGGCTATAATAGCAGGATATATTTTGTAAAACAGACGAGATGGCAACGGAATCATCCATCAGTTGGGCTTTATTTAGTGCTATAATATAATAATGTATTGTGGAGTCCCTATCGTTGCATCTGTGAAAGCTGTCACCAATGCCACGTAGCAGATACACCTCATTAACAGGATTATTGACTCCAAGTTTTATGTATAGTTGATACGCTTCTTTAGATAGGGCCAAACACAATGCAGTGTCGGAAACTTCTGTTATCCTGCGCATTCTGTCTGTTGCCAGATATGCTGTATAATAGTCTTTATTGTCCTCGGAAACTGTTCTTGCCCTTAACAGACAGCTATAAGCACTGTCCTCTTGTGCAGTGAGCATAAGATATTTGCCCATATAATACTGACTGCGGGCATAGAGGGAATCCTCGGGATGCCGGCTGTAGTAGTCGTAGGCAATGCGGAGCAGGGAGTCGCTGGTGACATCCAGTCCGCTCTTATCCTGTGCTATGGAGTGGATAAGGGCATAGCGTGCAAGTGTTTCGCCACGCAGGGAATGGCGGTTAACGTCATGCAGCAGGTGCAGGGCACTGTCAGGCTGCTCCTGCATAAGCATTTCTGCCTGGCGGATAGTCTCTCTGTCCTGCCTGTTACCCGTACATGCACAGAGGGTAACAGCCAACAATAGCCAAATGGCTCTCTCCTTACAAATCCTCTTCATCGATGCCTAATTCGTAACAGATGTATTTGACGGCTTTTGGGGGTAGCAGGCGTTGGGTGGGCTTTACGCCTATGCTCTGCATATATGCTGCATGTCCTCTAAGCCAGCGCGAGAAGGTGCGGTCACTCATTCCGGCGGCAAGGGCAATTTCGAACTTCATTCGTGATTTCATAATTATTATGTTGGTTAGCGGTTAGCGGTTAGCGAGGTTTAACGAAAACCGTTTTAGACTTTAGACTTTAGGCGTTAGACTTTAGAAACGAAAAGGGTTAGCGGTTAGCGAGATTATTAATTGTTAATTATTCATTGTCTTGTTTTCCGACACAAAGATAGTTCATTTTCTTGATATTAGCAAGATTTTACTCAAGTTTTTTTTCAAATATCAGTTCGCCTTAAATTGACATATTCTGCCATAAACGGCAGAGCACGCCTAAGGCTGCCAGTTCCGATGCGAAAATATTTTACCTTTGCAGTGCTATTGGTAAATGGTGAATGCGCACACCATTTTGCGCAACAGTAGCGGAAATTTTGCAGAACAGTAGTTCCGCAATTTTTCAAAAGTAGTTCCGCAAATGAAGAAAGGCCTTTGAGGAATTAGACTAAACTAAATCTAACCCAGACCCAAACCCCGTTCGGTCGCTAACGCAAATGGAAAAAATCAGACATTTTGTGTTGGTTAATAGGGGGTAAATGAGAAAAATGATTCAGATTAATGCAAAACAGCAAAAGCTGAAGTTCGACAAGGAAAGCGAAGGAAGGTATATGTACGTGATGCACGTGAACCAGTACTCCAAGCTTAGTGCCAACAAGGTATTGGATGAGGCCAATTCGCACAGCGGTATCGGAAAAGGTTCCCTCAAAGGTGCATGGGATGCCATTGGCGAAGTAGTCCGTAGTTGGGTAACCGAGGGGCATAGTGTAACCATCCCAGGACTGGGCACTATCCGTTTCAGTGTGCAAGCCAAGGCCGTTGAGGATGTCGAGGACGTTGCCAAGAAACTGATTACCAACCGCAAAGTGGTATTCACTCCCGACCCTGAGATTCTCGCTGCACTGAAAGCTACTGGCGTGCAGATTACCTGTATTGACAAGGATGGCAAGGTTGTAAAGCGCGTTCAGGACGATGCAAGCAACGAGACCATAGTGGTAGAGGATCCTGATAGTCAGAACGGACAACAGAATGGTGAGGGTAGCCTGGCAAGTCCTGTTATCAGCGGCGTGACTCCTTTTGAGGAGAGCACAGAGGTGACCATTACCGGTCCTGTAGAGGCTGAAATCCGATACACCACGGACGGCAGTACGCCTACAGCAGAGAGCACGCTCTATGAGCAGGCTATCACGCTCAGCAACACTGCAACCGTGAAGGCCATTGCCATCAAGGACGGCCTGAGCAGCGAAGTTGCTTCCAAGCTCTTTACCAAAGGCAACGGCGGCGGTGGAAATGACAATGAGGAGCCGATTGAAGATTAAGAAGAGGGGCGGTGCCCCTTTTCTTAATTAATGGAAAATGGATAATTGACAATGAATAATTAACAATTAACAATGAACACAAAGTAAAGGAGTGAAAAATGAAGGTGTCAAGAGGTATAAGAAACTGCAATCCGCTGAACATTCGGAGGGTTGCAGGTACTCACTGGAAAGGACAAATACTCCCCCTAAAGGGGGCAGGGGGGTCTTTCTGCAAGTTTGAGAGCATGGAGTGGGGCATACGTGCTGCTTTCTGCCTGCTGCATACCTACGCCACTAAATACAAGTTGACGTGTGTGAAGGATATCATCACCCGCTGGGCACCACCCACGGAGAATGATACGCAGAGCTACATCCGTCATGTGTGCCTGCTTACCGGCTACGGCGGCAACCAGCGCCTTACTGAGGCTCACTGGCCCAGGCTTGTCCGTGCCATGGCGAAGATAGAGAGCGGAGCAGATCTGGATGACGAAACCATCAACCGCGCTTGGAACTTGTTCACGGGTCTTAACTCCTAATTCAACTTCTTTTTTGTAACTATCAAAATCAAAGCATTTATGAAAATTGAAAATCCTTTAGACGAAACGTCCCAATCGCCTCTCCCTAACAAGAGGGGAAAAGGAGCGGGGCTGTTGGAGCTGGTAGTGAAGATAATAGTAGCTGCGCTCACGGCTTTCCTTACGGCATTGGGTACTACATCATGCATGGGACACGGTCCGCTGCAGATGTAAGATGTAAGCAGATGAAGGCCTGCTGTCCTCGTGGACAGTGGGTCTTCTTTTTTTTATATTCGCCAAAAACATATAAAAATATAAGGTTAGTTGCTGCGGTTCTGTAAAAATTGCGTATCTTTGTACACAAAAGGCGTAAACAACGCGAGGGTTCAGTGATATGAATGTAAGAAGTCTTCTCATCAGGTGGAGTGGGATGAGCCTTGTGCTCCGCATCCTCATTGGTCTAATCATCGGTACCATTCTGGGGCTGACCGTACCCCAATGGACGGGCATCGGCATACTGGGACTTGTCTTCGTCAGCGCACTGAAGGCAATAGCTCCCGTTCTGGTAGCGGTACTTGTGGCTGCCAGCATTGCCAGGGCCAGCAGTGATCTGGGACCGAGGTTCCGCATGGTCATCTCGCAATATCTGCTCAGCACGTTCCTGGCTGCCGTATGTGCCGTAGCGGGAAGCTTCCTGTTCCCCGTGGCATTGCGGTTGGATGATGTGGTAGATGAGGCTGCCCCGGGTGCTCTGTCTGATGTGTTCACCAATCTGCTTACGAACATGGTACTCAACCCGATGGCCTCAGTGTCACAGGCCAACTATATCGGCATCCTGTTCTGGGCTATTCTGACGGGCTTTGCCTTGAAGTACAAGGCCAGCGAACGGACCATCGACGTGGTACACGACTTTGCCGAGGTGGTCACACTCATCGTAAAGTGGGTCATCCAGTTTGCGCCGTTCGGTATATTGGGCCTGGTGTTCAAGTCGGTATCGGAGAGCGGCCTGGAGGTTTTTACCACCTACGGCCATCTGGTGCTCCTGCTCGTGGGCTGCATGGCAGCCAGCACGCTCATCTTCAATCCGCTCATCTCCTTTGTGCTGCTCAGGCGCAATCCCTATCCCTTGCTGTTCACTTGTCTGAAGGAGAGTGGCCTGCAGGCGTTCTTTACGCGTTCGTCGGCTGCCAACATCCCTATCAACATGAACCTTTGCAAGAAGTTGGGGCTGGATGAGAACTTCTATTCGGTGAGCATCCCCCTGGGTGCTACCATCAACATGAACGGTGCAGCCGTTACCATTACGGTGATGACATTGGCTGTGACGCATACCTTGGGCGTGAATGTCACGTTCACATCGGCTCTCTTCCTGGGCCTCATCGCTGCTTTGGGGGCCTGCGGTGCATCGGGTGTTGCAGGCGGTTCGCTGCTGCTTGTGCCTATGGCCTGCTCGTTCTTCAACATCGGTAACGACGTGGCTATGCAGGCTGTGGCCGTCGGCTTCATCATCGGCGTGATACAGGACAGCGTGGAGACTGCCCTCAACTCCAGCGGCGACGTGTTCTTTACTGCTACGGCAGAATACTATGACAGGAAGAGGAAACCGGGCTGCAGGTGATGGGAAACAGATTGTCCATAGCTATTATCGGGGCTGGGGCGGCAGGATGTTTCTGCGCCATTAACCTGAAGCGGATGCTGACAGATGCCGATGTTCACATCTTCGAGAGTAAGGGAAAGGCACTGGCCAAGGTCGCCGTAACGGGCGGTGGACGCTGTAACCTGACCAATACCTTCAGGGCGGTCAGGAACCTGCAAGAGGTATATCCGCGTGGCGAGAAGCTGATGCGCAGAGCCTTGTCGGTATTCAGCGCAAAGGATACCTGTGAATGGTTCCGGAAGGAGGGCGTACGACTGGTGGAACAGGAAGACGAGTGCATCTTTCCGCAGTCGCAGGACGCTATGCAGATAGTAAACACATTGCTAAGAAATATAAAAGAATTTAATATACAACTGCATCTGAAAGAGAAAGTTACGCACATCGACTTAAACAAATGGGATAGGGTAGTGGTGACGACAGGCGGGCACGCTACACTGTCTGGCTTCAGCCTGTTAGAGGGGCTTGACATTCCCATAGAGAGTCCCGTTCCGTCACTCTTCACTTTTAATGTGGAGGGCGACTGGCACCAGCTGCTAATGGGTACGGTGGTGGAGGATGTACAGGCCTTTATACCGGGGACCAGGTTCCGCAGTCAGGGCGCATTGCTGCTTACGCACTGGGGAATGAGCGGACCGGCCATCCTGCGGCTCTCGTCGTATGCTGCCCGCTATCTGGCAGAACATGGCTACAAGAGTCCGTTGTGCATCAACTGGATGGGCAGGATGACGGAGCAGGAGGTCAGGGAGTTGCTTATGACTATGATGCAGCAGCACGCACAGAAACTCGTTACCAGCGTCTTTCCGTCGCGTTTTGTGGGCAAGCACTGGAACGTGCTTCTCTCTCGCATGGGCATTCCCCTTACACAGCGTTGGGGGGCGCTTAACACCAGGCACGTCAATAAGATGCTTGCGGTGCTGACGGCTGATGAGTACCAGATAACGGGGCGGTGCCCCTTTAAGGAGGAGTTTGTGACGTGCGGCGGTGTATCGCTCAAAGCTATCGACATTAATACGCTGCAAAGCAAGCAATATCCGGGGCTTTACTTTGCCGGGGAGGTGCTTGACGTAGATGCCGTAACGGGTGGCTTTAACCTGCAGGCGGCATGGAGCATGGGATATGTTGTGGCGAAAGAAATCGCAAAAATGAAAAAATGAAAAAATGAAAGAATGAAAAAATATATAATATTTTTGATGCTTATGCTGCCTGTGCATTGCATGGCTGAGGAAAAGCAGGATGCACAGACCGAGGCGCAGGAGCTGTTCGACAAGGTCTATAATATGGTGTTCGGTCCTCAGGGCTCTTCGCTTTCTTATTCCGTGAATATCATAGGATTGTATAAAACGCAGGGGGACGTTGTATATAAGAACAAGAAAATCTTCTACGAGGAGAAACGCTTCTGTGCATGGGAGGACGGCAAGGTTGCCTATATGGTAGATAAGAAGGAGAAGAAGGTTGATGTACACGACTTTGACGATGAGAAGAAGGACAAGTTCCTGGCGATGTTCAAGTATGACCTGAACAACTTTACATACAGCTATAAGGATAAGGGTGAGTACTACGAGCTGACGGCCAAGGTCAGGAAGGCTAAGTTCTTTGGCATACGCTCTGTCACGGCCCTTGTACACAAGAATAACCTGCATCCGGTCAGCCTTACCATTAAGCTGGCTTTCCTGAGTACGACGGTGCAGATATCGAACTTCCATAGTGGCGACATAGATGACAAGGTCTTCAACTTTCCTAAGAGTCGCTTTGCCGATTATAAATTTGTGGAGCATAGGAAGTGAAAGGGAATCAGAAATGATAATTAGACAAAATTCGGTGAAGGCATGGGTGCTGGCTGCCAGGCCCAAGACGCTGACAGGTGCCATGATACCCGTAATTCTGGGTACTGCACTGGCATACCATGACGGGGTTATGAAGCTGCCGTTGGTAATCTGCTGCGCTCTTTTTGCGGGCTTTATGCAGATTGCGGCTAATATGATTAATGACTTGTACGACTTCCGCAAGGGAACCGACCGCGAGGACCGCCTGGGACCGGAAAGGGCCTGTGCGCAAGGATGGATTACCCCTAAAGCCATGCAATACGGCATTGCCGTGGTGGTGGGACTGGCTTCTTTTGCCGGTCTGACAGCATTGGGACTCTGTTGGCAGGAGCTGCCTTATCGGGGCATAGAACTGGTGGTGACAGGCATTGCGTGTATTGTCTTTGCCTTCCTTTACACCTATGGTTTGTCTTATATCGGGATGGGCGACCTGCTGGTGCTGGTTTTCTTTGGCCTGATTCCCGTATGCGGAACCTACTATATTCAGGCACTCCAGATTACCGTTCCGGTTGTGGTATTAAGCATGATAGCGGGCATCAGCATAGATGCCTTGCTGGTAATCAATAACTATCGTGACAGGGAGCAGGACCGTATTTCAGGCAAGCGGACGCTTGTGGTTCTTCTGGGTGAGAGGTTCGGCCTTTACCATTATCTGGGCATTGGCATAGTCTCTTCCTTGCTGTGTATTCTTTTGTGCCTTCTGATTGATGGCAGTCTGATATACTTTCTGCTTGCTTCCGTTGTAGTATATCTGCCGCTTCATACCTATGCCTGGTTGCAGATGAGAAAAATACGTTGCGGCAGAGCCCTGAATCATATCCTGGGCCTTACAAGCCTGAATATGTTTCTTTTTGCCGTGCTGCTGGCAGTAGCAATTTGGAACGGTTAGCGGTTAGCGAGAACTGTTTTAGACTTTAGGCGTTGACTTTAGGCTTTAGGCGTTAGGCATTAGACTTTAGTAATGAAAACGGTTAGTGGTTAGCGGTTAGCGAGAACTGTTTTAGACTTTAGACTTTAGGCGTTAGACTTTAGTAACGAAAAGGGTTAGCGAGGTTTAACGAAAACGAAAACTTTTTTTCTTGGTTAGCGGTTAGCGAAATTATTAATTATTAATTGTTAATTGATAAAGGGTTACTAAACATAACACCTGTTAGTGTGAAAGAAAAATAGAGGAAGTTTCTGCTTCCTCTATTTTTCTAATCGAACGTCCTTAAGACTATCGTATTACTTCTTAAAGTAACGGTTGAAAAGTCCTTGGAAGCCGGCGCCGTGACGGGCCTCATCCTTTGCCATTTCGTGAACAGAATCGTGGATGGCATCCAGGTTCAGCTGCTTGGCAACCTTAGCGATTTCCATCTTGCCCTTGCAGGCACCTTCTTCGGCCATCATGCGCTTCTCTACATTGGTCTTGGTGTCCCATACAACCTCGCCCAGCATTTCTGCGAAGCGTGAAGCATGGTCGGCCTCTTCGTATGCATAACGCTTGAATGCCTCGGCAATCTCGGGATAACCCTCGCGATCGGCCTGACGGCTCATAGCCAGATACATACCAACCTCGGTACATTCGCCCATGAAGTGGTCCTTCAGACCCTGACGGACGAAATCGCCTTCTGCACCTGCGGGGATGGCATCGGCAACGCCTAACTCATGCTCGGTAACAAACTGCAGCGGAGCATCGTCTTCTACTTTCTTAAACTTACTTCCAGGAACCTTACACTGGGGGCATTTCTCGGGAGCGGTATCACCTTCGTGAACATAACCGCATACTGGGCATATCCATTTTGCCATAATACATTAATTTTATTAAGTTAAACACTTCTTTTTATGCAAATATAATCAAAAATACTTATACCAACAAAATATAATACTCACTATTTGGTATTGTCTTTAGTTTCTTTAACTTCTATGATTAAAGTTTTTTTAATTACTCCCTATTATTACTTCCTATTTAACTTCTATAAAGAAAAAAGCAGCTCCCGGATGAGAGCTGCCTTTTTTATAGATTGGGAATTATAAGTTAATCTTCATCTTCCCATATATCCCATGCATCTTCCTTTGTAAGTGCAGCGGAACCGTCAACTTTAGTATCAGTGTTAATTGCCAGGCTCTCTGCCAACATGTTGGCAACCTGAGCCTCCTCGACCTTTAAGATTGGTTTAATGTATTTCATAATAGTAAGCTTATAATATTACTTTACTGCAATCTTTTTGCCGTTAACAATGTAGATACCCTTCTGAGCCTTGCTTACACGCTGACCAGCCAGGTTGTAGATAGCTGCATTACCAGCCAATTCACCATTGTCAATAGCATTTATACCAGTTGCATCGTCACCAGCGAACTTGAAGATGAAGCCCTTAACATCAGAGCTAACTTTCAGATAAGCCTTGCCAGCAGCGATGGTGCCACTTTCTGCCTCGTAGAAGCCTACTTCCTCACCTTCAGGCTTAGCCAGAACGTACAAGCCGGTAGCAGGGATGGGTTCGAGTGTACCCTTCAGGTCGTTGTCCTCAATAATAGCAAATTCCTTGCTGAGGGCTTGACTGCCATTGACTTCGTCATCGTAAACTCCGAGAGCGCCATCAGGAATTTGCTCTTCTTCTGCTTCTGGAGCAAGAACACTGAAGTTATAGACAGCGGGCTCACCCTTCACAATGATAGCGGTAAGGGCAGGAATAGCGCCTTCTACCTCATTCAAAGTCAAGAACTTGTAATCACCAGGAGTTGTTCCTTCAGCACCATCGGTAATCGTAGCAGTGTAAGCTATAGCATTCTTGGGTTCGGGAACCACTGTGCCACGAGCACCGAGCATAGCAGCTTCAGCCTCAGTCAGAGCTACATCCCAGAAGCGGATTTCGTCGCAGGTAACTTCATTCTCCTCACCGTCGTTGTCAGCGAAGAAGTTTGCCTCTGTTTGCATAGTCCAGGTTTCTGCGTTGGCAGAAGTAGCAGCTGCAACCTTAACACCGTCAACATAAACAGTGGGGATATTGTTCTCACAAGAGAAGATTACGCGATACCAGGTATCCAGTTCAATGCTACCCTGAGCTCCGTAGCCTAAGCCTCCGGTATTAATTCCTATTCCTCTGCCGTTGGTCTTATTGTTGTAGAAGAAGAGGCTTCCGTCACCAGTAAGTGCATCGGGCTTGTTAGAATAGAGTGCAGTATATCTGCCTACCTCATTATTGATCTTGACATCCATCATGAAGGAGTATGTGGTGAGGGCACCATTGGCACCAGTCTGCATCTTCAGGCACTCGTTTACAGGAACGGTAATGGCACCATCAGCAAATGCTACATTATCGCTTGCGTGCAGGGTAGCAACGCCAGTGCCATCAGTTGTGCCATCATCAAATGTCCAAGTACCCTTAGCCTCGGGAACAGCGATAGTCTTGCCAATCTCGATGGGGAAGGGCAGGTAAGCAGTTGCATAGCCTGCATCACCAACGGCAAACTCAATGCTGGTAGCATCTTCTACTGCCCACTGAGAAGCGGCTGCAGAAGCCTCCCAACCTACTACAGAACCGCCACTTGCACAGTGCAGTGCAGAGAAACCTTCTGAAGCTTCTGCGGCGGGCTCAGCCTGGAATGCTGCATAGCCAACGGCAGGAACAGATACGGTGTAGGTGCCTTCATCGGTTGTAGCTGTAACCTGTACACTCTTTGCTACGGTAGCAGGAGCAAACTTGCCCATCAAGCCAATAGTATAGGTACCATTGCCCTTCTTGGTCAGCTTCACAATCTGCTTGGCAGCAACTGCGGTCTTATAGTTACCATACATGTTAGCGTCGCTGGGATCGATACCCATGAAGGTGTTATAGTTCTTATTCTTCAAGGTGTAGAAACCTGTCTCGGGAAGAACGAAGTTAGAGATGTCTTCCATTGCAGCAGCCATCTTCTGCTTCATGCTCTTGAAGTCTGCGAATGGGCAGTTCTCCTTGAATGCGGGATCGTAGCCAATAGCAGTCTTTGCTGCATCGGTGAATGCGAAGTAACCTGTAGCCTCCAAAGCAGGAGCAACTTCAGCAACGACGTATTCAGAGAAGTCGCTGGGAACCTCGGATACGGTGAAAGCAGAACCTGCGTCGCCAACATTGTTACCACTGTCCCAGAACTTCACGGAACCACCTGCACCACCATACTGATTGATGTAGAGGTTGGTGCCAGGAACATTTAGGCAGAATGAGCCAGAGGGAACAGTTGTATTGGTGCTGAGAACAATCTTCCATCCATGATGACCTTCTGCGTCATCCATTATGGTAGGAATACCGGCATTTTTCTTCTCTGCATCGGTCCAGCCGAAGCTCTTGCCTTCGCCTTCTGCCTTGTTGATAATCTTAATGCCGTCGTAGCCGTTGCCTGAGAATGCCCACTGATAGGAATCTTCTCCGAGGCCCATTGTGTTGGCATTCTGAGTCTTGTATGCACCGTCGCCGTCCTTGACATCAGATGTTACATACCATGTGCCGCGCATAGACATGTTGTACCAGTGTGCGCTTGCAAAGTCAGAGGAAAGCTCGAACGGACCAGTCCATCTTGCAAAGAACACAACTTCCGTTGCGAGGCCTGTGACGGTAACATCTACATCACTGTATGTGTAGAAGGTACGCTTGTACTCATCGGGCAGAGTGGTAATCTTTGTACCTACTGTTGTTGGCTGAGGATCGGAAGTAAAGATAGTATTGCCAAAGCCGTCCTTCACTACGTATGTTACAGTGTATGAGGGATGGAAGTAATCCTCCAGAGCTGCCAAAGCTTCTGTAGCATCGAAGTCTGCAGCCTCAACCATGTAGTACATATTGCCCGGGTCAGCATTCATCCAGTTGTTGATAACATATCCATAAGGATCGTTGCCGTTGGTGTTCAAACCATAGTTTGTTCCCTCTGCTACTGTGAAGTACCAGAAGAAGTATGGAACAGCCTGGGGTGTCATCTGGATAGCATCGAGTGTACCATGGAAGCCATCAGCAATGAGGTCACCTGCCAAAGCACCGTCATTCTTCACGAACTTTTTGTCTGCTACACTGTAGAGATAGTAGTTGTCCTCATAGTTGAGAACAGCGAATGCGGTAGGCTCTGCACTGCTAAGGCTGCTGTGTGCTGTAGAAGCCAGATGGTCATCCTTGGTGAGGAACTTACCACGGTCGCAAATAATGGTATAAGCCTTGCTGTTTGACAGGTCAGCCAAAGAACCAACATAGCCAGCCTTGAGTGTGCGGACTATCTTAATCGTGCAGTCTGAGCTACCAACAGTTCCTGTTGTTGCATACTCATAGAACGAATTTGATGTTAAGGTTGTGGGAACATTTACTTCGGTATTTGGCTCCTGAACAACTGTTTGCGAAGTAACCAGTGTTGTGCCGTCAGCCTCATAAAGTTCATAAGTAACATTGACAGTAGAGAAGGCAGACTTCAAAGTCTGGTCGGCTGTAGTAATCGTTGTAACGTCTGAAGCTGTCAAGTCCATCCAAGACATAGCTGTGTAAGTGTTGAAAGCAGTGGCAACATCATTATTTACAGCGGGGAAAACATAGAACTCAGAGAAGGTAAAGAACATTTCGTCTCCGCCATTCTTGGCACCATTGTTAGTTGCTGTCACGGTGAAGCGTACATACTTGTAAGCAGCACCAAGGTCAAGTACATTAGACAAATAATCAGTTACAGCTTCTTCAGTGGGCAAGTCGGAATCAAGGGTGGTGATTTCAGTGAAGCTCTCACCATCGTTGCTGGCAGAAACAACAATTGTCGTGGGACGGTTGTTGTTGTTCTGTGAACGCTTCTTGAAATAGAACTGGATGTTCTGTGTTGCTTTAGACAACTCTGCCTGCAGATAGTGAGTTTCCCCTACACTGGCACTCCATGATGAATGGAAGAATGAAGTATAAACATTGTCTAAAAGTGCTTCATAAGTGCCTTCCGATGATTCTTTTGCATTGCTGTAGAATTTGCCTGCATCCTTTACGAGACCTTTAGCACTCTGTACGAACCAAGGCCAAGTCTTAACGGTGTTTGATGCTGCTAATTGCTGTTCAGCGAATGCGTCTTCTTCCAGTTCCCAACAGTAGTTGGCATCCCATTGATACTGTGCAACGGGGCCAACATCGCCAACAACAACTGTCCAATATGAACTGGCGACATGACTCCAGCTGCCTGTATCTTCGACATTACCAGCACGAACGGCATACTTGCCGTCTTTCAGGAAAAATACCTGAGCTTCCCAGGAAGCGTCACCGCGAGTGCTGGTGCTGATGTAGCCGCATTCCAAGTTGGAATCACTGGTCCCAGGAGGATTGCTGAAGAATTTTCCATTGTTGTTCAGCTTAAAGCCGAAACCATACTTTGCTCCAGCAGTTTTCTCGAAGATGAACTTTGCAGCATCTGTCTGGGTTTCAGTCAGTGTACCGTCTCCCTTCAGATAGTAGTAGGTGCCACCTACGTCACTCTTGACGTAGTACACTCCACCATCTGAGATTGCAGCAAGCGCTGCTTCATACTCCGCATCGGTCTGTGCGTAAGCACCAGTCCATGCCATCATTGTTGCTAATGGAAGCAACAACAGAGATAGAATTTTTCTCATGATGTTTTTAATTAGGGTTAGTAAAAAAGTTTTTTATAGTATAAGTTGGTTCTTATATAGTTTATAATACGCAAATATACACATTATTTATATAATAGCAAATAATTTGGGAAGAAAATTTAAAAAAAAAGCAACTACTGGAATCAGCAGTTGCCTTTTTTGATGTTAATGGGTAAATTCTACTTCAAAATCTTACTGCCATTGACAATATAGATGCCTTTCTTCAGTCCATTGACCATTGAACATTGGGCATTGAGGATTTTACGGCCGCTGAGGTCATATACGGTTTCCTTGCTCACGGGAGAGGAGTCTGGGGAGAGGCTGTTAATGGCATTCGGATTGTCAAAACCGATGATGAAATCGCCAATAATAGGCATGTGGTCTGAAGTGACCTTATCGTTAACCACTTCATAGCTGACCTTCTCCACGCCTCCTATGGGGTCGTAGCTGATGATATTGTCGATGATATAGATGCCATCGCTCCACGTAGGCGTGGTGAGGTCGGAGTGATAGGTAAAGCCGTTCTCTTGGAGGTACTTGGTAAGTACACCGCGAGCACCCTGCATCTCGTCATCGGTTCCGTCGTCGTTAAAGTCACCGGCAATGATAAGGGGCTTGCCTGTTTCAACCCACTCTTCTGCTGCTGCCTTGATGACGGGACCTGTTCCGCGCCTTGCGTTAGCAGAGAGACCAACATGCAGGCTGGCAAAGACATAGTTGTCGAATTCTGCCATCAGCATACGGCGGGGCTCTCCGTCGGCTGTGAGTGAAACAGCTCTGACAGATAGCGGAATCTCCTTGCACAGGATGCCGATGCCGTAGCCGGTGAGTGCGCTGCAGAAAATACCGTACAGGCCTGTTGCCTCGGCCAGCTCCTTTATCTGATACTTGTAGTCGGAACGTGAGGAGAAGACGCTGTCAACTTCTTGCAGCGCCACTACGTCTGCGTTCTGGGCTGCTATGACGCTTGCCGTGCGTGCCAGATTAAGTCCGTCGTGGTTACCGGCGCAATGCCTTACGTTGTAGCTGAGTACACGCAGAGGCACTTTCTGATACTTGTCATAGACAGGCTCTGTATATTCGCCTTTTGCTGCTGCCTCCAGATTCTTGATATCGCTCTCGTAGAGAATGTCGGGGGTGCCATTGGCAAGGTCTTCATTAGCCTTGTCCCAAACATTCCGGAATGTCTGGCGCTGCTCTTCGCTGAGATTACTGGAGTCGCCGAAGTCGGGATGCCCTACCCCGTCCATCTTACGGGCAAGGGCAAGCTTCAGTTGGGCTGCAGGGCTTTCCAGCGAGGCGGCATCTACCTTCTGCACTTTCCAAGGCACTATGTCACACAGGTAAGAGCCGCAGATATGGGAGTAACTGCCTAATTGGCGGCCATCAAGCATCACGCCGTCAGCATTATAGATACAGAACGCCCTGGGATTGCCCTCTATTGTTATAAATGTCAGCGGTTCCTGTTCCTCGTCTGTCATGAAGACATAGCCCTCGTTTGTTGTACCGCTGACATACTTGCCCGTCACGTAGTTGCGGATTCTGTACTGACCTTTTTCCCTGTCAACGGCCTCTATGCGGTAGATGTTACGCGGATCGCCATTGTGCAGTGTGTTCAGGATGAGGCTGGCACCGTATTCGTATGCGGCTGCATCGGCCTTCAGGTCACTCCAGCACTTTTTCTCCGAGCTGTTGGCGTTAAGGATACTATAATAGCCATTTGCTACATTGAAGAACTCCGACGGCTCTTCTTCTCCGGGATTAACCTTGAGGAACTTCCAACGGCCGGGATAACCGGCAGTGGCTGCATCGCCGGGATAGTCGTCATCGCCCACATTCTGCTTGGCAAGGCTATTGTTGGGACGGTCACTGCGCAAGTAGCCCTGTACGTGCAGCGAGTGCTCAGATTCGCTATTGGTCATAAAGAAGCGGCCGGCGCCGTCGGTAAGGTCGGTGAGCGTGTAGCCGACGGGAGAGTCGGAGAAAAGTATGTCTGCCTCGGCGGGCATGTTCATGTTGCCCAAGTATTTGCCGTTCTCCTTATTGAGGAAAGCCCACTGGTCACCATCCTTCTGTGCCGTCCAAATGAAGCCGTCGGACTCCTTGTCGAGGTCGGCCCAATAGACATACTGGTTGCCCCAGTTAATCTTGAAATTGTCCTGCAGGCAGGCCATAGCCTTTGGCAGCCCTGTGCTGTTGCCGGCAAACTTGGTGCGGTCGCTGACGATATAGTACTGCTCCCCTTCCTTAATCTCGCTTATATCTGTAACATAGGGATTGCCTGTATAGCTATCTACTTCGTATATCTGCCAGCGTCCGGGGTAGCCGTTGGTGGCACCGTCTTTCGGATAGTCATCATCGCCCACATACTGCTTGGCAAGGCTGTTGTTGGGACGGTCGCTGCGTAGGTAACCCTGTACGTGGGGCGAATGCGAGTCATCGCTGCTGGTCATAAAGAAGCGGCCCAGGCCGTCATCCAAATCAGAGAGTATGTAGCCTACAGGAGTCCCGGAGAAGAGTACGTCATCGTCGTAGCTGTTCTTTACACCAAGGTACTCTCCCCTGACCTTGTTCTTGAAAGCCCATTGGTCGTCACCGACTTTCTCGGCAATCCACTGGAAGCCCTCTTCGTCTGCATCGAAATCGCCCCAATAGACAAAGTAGATTCCCTCAGACGGTTTATCCCAGCTGATGGTGTAATGGTCCAGTTTATAGGACATACCCTTGGGCTTGCCTGTATTGTTGCCCGCATACTTGGTACGGTCACTGATAAGGAAATACGTCTTGCCGTCCTTCAGGTCGTCTGAATAGAAAACACGCTTGTAGCCCTCGATGATATTCTGTGCGCAGATACTTGTACCGCTCAACAATGCAACAAAGAGAAACAGCGCAAAAGATTTCAACTTTATCATGATGTTATTTTACTGAACTTTCGGAAGTAGAATAGGAATTTAAAAATGGAAGTTAATTCGCTACGCTTATGGGAGTAAAAGATGGCTTAACTCCCTATTTAACTTCCTCTTTTTACTTCGTTTTACAACTCCCGAAACTTAAATTATTTAATATGGGTTGGTATAAAAAATATGAGGCAGCTCCCTTGAGGGGGAACTGCCTTCATATAAGTGAGCTTTTCTTACTTTACAAGAACTTTCTTGCCATTGATAATATAGATACCCTTCTGAGCCTTGCTTACACGCTGACCGCTCAGGTTGTAGATAGCTGCATTATCAATTGTCAATTGTTCATTATCAATTGCATTTATGCCAGTTGCACTTTCACCACCAAAGTAGAAGACCTTGATGCCTGATGCATCGGGAACTTCAAGATAAGCCTTGCCAGCAGCGATGGTACCGCTTTCAGCCTGATAGAAGCCAACCTGCTCGCCCTCGGGCTTAGCCAGAACGTACTTGCCGACAGCGTCGATTTCCTCGAACGTACCCTTCAGGTCGTTCTCTCCAACCTCGGCAGCGTTACCGCCAATTTCGAAGAAGTAAGTGCCGGGAGCACCCTTCAGGATAACCGGGGTCTTTGCGGGAATGGTTCCCTCAACCTCTGTCAGTGACAGATAGTTGTCGGTAATCTGTCCGGTGTAAGCCTTAACGGTGCCGTCTGAGCCAACAGTTCCGAGCATTGCAATCTGTAAGGGAGTGAGAGCCTCGTTCCAGAATTGGATTCCCTTAACGGTGGCTACGCCTTCGTCATTGTCGTCGTTCTCGTCCTCGAAGAGGAAGAGACCTGTTCCAATGCCCCATTTGTCAAGCGGTGCAGAACTCTTGCCAACCAGTTTACCATCAACATATTCTTCTGCATACAGATCCTTTACGACGAATATGATGCGATACCATGTGTCGTTTTCGAGTGCGCCGTGGTAGTACATACCAGCCGAATTGATACCGATTTGTCCGTTGTGGACGAACAGGCCTGCATCATTGACGTTATCGAGGTCGGTCTGGATAAGAGCTGTATAGCGTGCTACATCGGGGAACTTAACATCCATCATAAGCGTGTAGCTGCTGAGGGATTCCTCTGGGAGGTTGGTAGTCAGCTCGAGGCTGTTATTCTCGTCAACCGTAATGGAACCGTCCTCGTTGGCAACGACGCCAGCGGTAGCGGTCATAGTGGCAACGCCCGTGCCATTCGGTGTGCCGCCCTCGAAGGTCCAAGCACCTGTTGTCTCGGGTATAGTAACTATTTCGGGATCTTCTTCAGAAGCAATATCTTCAGCAACGGTGCCGAGTGCTGCAACCTGTTCAGGGGTGAAGGGAACGTCCCAGAAGCGGAGGCCGGTAACCTTGATGGCCTTCTCTTCACCATCTTCGTCAGCGAAGAAGACAGCGCCGGGACCTTGCAGCAGCCAGTGCTTATTGTAAGAATCTGTGTGCTCGCAGGAGCTTAACAGTTCACCGTCAACATAAAGGGCAGCCTTGTTGGGAGTGTCAATTACCAATACAACACGATACCAATTACCGGCACTAAAGTTTCCGTTATAGCCGAGAGAGCCTCCAAGACCCATCTGACCGTTCTTGATGAAGAGGCTGCCGTCCTTGCTGTCGTCCATGCTGTTCTGCCAGAGAGGAGTGTAGCCGCTCATGTCGTCTGAGCAAATGTCGAACATTACGGTATATCTGTCGAAGCTTGTAGCGCCATTGTTGGTATTCATGAGCAGGCTCGAACCCTTGGGGAGATTCAGGCCACCGTCGATTACCTCAATGTTAGCTTCTTCAAGGCTTTCCTTAGTTTCAAGCCAAGTGGGCTTGGCTGTGCTGTGGTTGGCGGGAGTGAGGGTAGCTGTGCCTGTTCCTGCCAATGGGTTCTCGGAATCGTTGAATGTCCAAGCGCCAACGGGTGTGGGAAGGTCTTCAGCATCAGGTGTACCTCCACCGGCAAACGTAATGGGGTAAGGCATGTAGGCTGTTGCATAGCCAGCCTCGCCAATCGTTACCTTGATAGGCTTGCGTACCAGGCTAATGAGATAGTTGTTGGCATCGAACTCATAGGTGGTTTTATACTTCTTCAGATTGCCATATATAACAACTTCGTCACCTACCATCACATCATACTCAGAGGTGAACCAAGCTCCATCGAAGCTGAAGCCACGATATGCCTGCAGCTGTTCGCCCTCGGTCGTACCGTCAACAGAGATGTTGTATGTGATGTTGCCAAACTGTGAGTTGTAGGCTGTCACAATCTTGGAAACGATACCCTTAGCATAGACACCTGTAACGCCTGTACCTTCGTCAATGGCTGCACGAGCCTCAGCCACGGTGTAAGGATTGATTACTGTACCCTTCTTCTCTACAATGGTAATGGTATAGGTTGCCTCTTGACCTTCATAGCTGACGGTTACGGTCTGCTCGCCCAAGACATCCATGTCGTAGCCAGTGAAAGTGGCTTCTGCTGTGACGTCGGCTGTCGTGCTGTCGTCGAAGTTGGCTGTCACGATGATGCCTTCTGAGCTAAAAGCGTCGCCCTGACCGAATTCGGTAGGATAGGTGCCGGAGAGAGAGATTGACAGAAGTGTTGCAGGAGCATTAACGTTGATGTCGTAAGTGGCAGTCTTTGTAACCTCATTCTCTGTATAGCTAACAGTTACAGTCTGCTCACCAGCATTTGCCATGTCATAGCCCGTGAACTCTGCGCTGGCAGTTACATTTCTTGTAGTTTCATCTTCGTAAGTGGCTGTCACGACGATTCCTTCATGAGAGAAAGCATCTCCAACATGGAAAGTTGTAGGATAGTCGCCGCTGAGGGTGATGAAGTCAAGCACCTTGGGTGTTTCTGCCTCGACAGTCACGGTGATCTTTGTCATGCGCACCTGCTTGTTGGAAGCCGTAAGGGTGACTGTCTTGGCCTCGCCCGTCCACGTTCCGTTATCTCCGTCGGTAACAAAGCCATCGGCTTCTGCGAAGCCCGATGCGGGATAGGTGGAAGTACACTCGAACACAATCTTTGTGATGTTGCCGAATGTGGTGGAGATTGTGAAGTCTGTGTTCTTATAGGCTTGGTAATAGGCACTTGCGAGCTTTGAGCCAGTAATCGTGACGACGCTCTTTGTCAGCGAAGTCTCTGTATCAGAGTTCAGCACGGCGGACTCGAACACAATGTCACCACCAGTGAAGGGTGTTGAGTCTGTGACAGTCATCTCGTATGTGGCAGAGGAAGCTTTGTATTCATCTTTCACGCCAGCGTATGCGGCTGTGAACTTGACAGTACCTGCTGCAACGAGCGTCACATTACCATCTTCGTCAATAGTGGCAACAGCATCGTTATTGCCACTCCATGTTACGGTAGCACCTTCCACTTTGTTTTCGTCATTATCCACAACTGTCGCAGCCAAAGAGCCAGCTTCCGTGCCTTCGTAAACATCCGTGTTTGTAATACCTGTTGCATCAATGGTTGTCGTTGTTGCTACGGCAGAAGAGCCTCCAGAAGCATAAGTGACAGAAATGGACTGTATGCGCCAGTGTCCACTTCCAGATGGACGTGTAAAAACAATTTCATTTTCAGCTCCTGTCCAAACGCCAGTAGAAGCATCGTATGTACCAACATTAACCACAGTTCCGTCTGATGGTTTGTTAGAGCCATCATAAGTAATTGTGATGGATTCAATGGTTTTTTCTGATGCTATTGTCATTGTACCGTTTCCATACAAGCGGATGCCAGAGCCTGTGGTATAGTATTTACCATCGTTTGCACCGCCCGCGAATGTTACAGTAAAGTCACCTCCATCAAAAGGGTCAGTGTACTGAACACCATTCTCAAGTCCAAGATCGGCAAAATTGATAGTCTCTTCTGCCCAAGCCGTTCCAGTTAGAGCGGTTGTCATTACGGCAACGAGCATCCATACTCGCAGCCATAGTTTGGTTAGTAGTTTTTGTTTCATAGTGAATTTAAAATTAGTAATATGTTAATTATACAGATTTTATCTGCAAATATATACCTTATTTATTTTATACCAAATAAAAAGCGGAAAAATTTTGCTTAATTTCATTATTTAATGTTCAATACTCAATGTTCGATGTTCTAACCTCTTTCCGTCCATTCCTAATGACAACCCCCCTAAAGCCTTTATCTACTTGCTGACCAGAGAGACTGTAGCTCTTGGCAAAAGGCTTCTGCGTAACACTCTGTATGGGACGAATAGGCGTAGCAGTATCTATCGTAAATGTACTACGCTTGCTATCGCAGGGTAGCCAGCAGGTAAAGGGTTCGAGTGTTCGGGCTGAACTGACACGGTAGAAGCTGGTACCGGCATTGTGAAGATATAGGCCCTGCCCTATCGTCAGCTCCTTGGATGGATAAGTGCCAACCAAAAGGTTTCCTTCGACTGATACCGCGTTCCCGGCAAGCTCAGCCGGTGCGGGCGTGAGGGTAAAAGCTGCCTTGGCTTCAGGTCCCAGAAGGATAACTGCTGCTCCTGCAGGCAGTACCTCTCCGCCATCAGCAACAGGGAACAGCATAACGGATGAGGTGCCAATCTCACGTACAATATAGGCGGTATAGTTCTCGGGCACTACTGTTGCGAAGGGTGTGCAGACAGCAGCATAGCCTTTGTTGTTTGTGGTATAAGAAAGGACTCGCTGATGCATTGCATTAGAGAGAGTAAGGGCATCGGCATCAGAAACGGACCTGCCGTATATACGTACCGCAGCAATCTTTCCGTTGAAGGGGAATGTTCCTGTAGTGGTAGCCGCTGAATATACCCCCGTTCCATCACCGCCGATGGCAAACCACTCGGACGGAGCCCACTCGAAGAGCGAAGCCTCTTTGTTACAAATTACATGACTTAGTGCAAGGTTTCCGTTGATATAGAGGCGCGAGAAGTTTTTCTTGCGATCGTAAACAATCAGGTAATGGGTATAATCCTCGGTAAGTGTCCCTGCTGGGGTGGTCTTCCAAAGGGTTTTGGTGACCGTGCCTGCGCTGTTATAGCCTATGGTTGCTGTGGAGTAGCCTATTCCTCCCTTAGCCGTCATCTGAAAGCCGGCTCCGAAGTTGTTGGTAAAGCCGATAGGACGTATCTGTGTGCTTGGTGTTGCACTTGACGATTGGCAGAAAACCTCGATGGTATATGCATCGCTTATGAGGTTCATGGCAGCCGGACTATTTCCTAACATATACTTGAAGAACTTTGTTTTATCTCCTTGGAAAACAGCCTCATACGTTTGTAATGTCTCGTTCCACTGGAGGGGAACCTCCCCTGTCATTTCTATCGGACAGGACTGGAAGTTAAGTGCATGGTTCGTTGCACCGTTTGCGGTAAACTCGCAGTCCATAACCAAATCGTCGGATTGGGCTGGAACGGGTTCTGTAAACTGCTTAACGAAGGGTGAATAAAGTGCCTTGGCTGCCTTTTCGGTCAGTGCTCCGTTGTAGATACGTGCAAAGACGAAAGTGGAAGCGGAACTGTTTTCGCAACTGCCGGATATGCTGCCGGAAGCGCAGTCACCACCCAGACAAACCCACATGCCGCGCTTTCCGGGTGAAGTACCGCACTTGGGCAGTGTCATGTCGGTACCGCAACGTGTACTGGTATGTACCAATGTTCCGTTGATGAAATAGCGCATAATATGACTGGTACGGTCCATAGTCAGTACCACATGGTAGAACTTTCCGGGAACCATAATGGAGTCGCCCGTGAAGTCTTTGGCACTGCTCTTAAGCGTTGTTGCGTGCGTATAGGTAAATGTATTGGCATAGCGAGAGTTGTGGAATGACCATCCACCGTTCTGATCGTTACTGAAATAGCAAGTCCGTTCGCAGGCTCCTTGTGCATCGGCAAGAGATTCCAGACGGACCAGTGCCTCCCACGTTACATTGTTATTGAATACATTTGCCAGTTCGGAACCGTTGTCGTAAGTTGCATAAAAGAAATCGGAGGCTGCTGACTTGGTACATCCATACCATGTATCATGCTCGGCATCGTAGAGCGTTGTTGCCTTGCCGTGTGCGCCTATCCTGGTTTCGAATGTACCGTTGTTGACGATACCGCTGGCATCGAAGGAAAGGTCGAGCAGCGGCTGTGCCTCTTCTACCTCGGCTGTCTGATGAAGGTCAGAAGTAATGACACCAGCCTTTATAAGTCCTTTGCGGATACAGTCGGCAAGGAGCGTACACCCGGCAGGAGTGGGATGTAGCTGGTCTATGGTATATTTGCCCCAATCGGAACTCCAGGCAATGTTGGTACAATCAATGTAATAACAACCAAAATCCTGGGCTATCTTCTTGATGCTGGCATTACCCTGTGCCTGAGTCCATCCCTGGGTGTTGGTGGCAGAGTAGCCTTGTGAACGGGGAAAGATACTCAGACAGACAATCTTGGCATCCGGATACTTCTGTTGCAGACGGAAAAGCATCATGGCATATCCGCCTCGGAAGGTAACGGAATCTTTGTAAACAGGTCCGTCGCTATAATCGCCCAGTTTGCAACGTGCCCAACCCCAGTCATTGGTGCCACCGGCAATCAAAATCACGTCGGGCTTACCATAGCGTCCGATGGAGGTTACACGTGCTGTACTGAGGAAAGGAGAAACGGCCTCGCCATTGTCGGAACTGACACGCGAGCCGCTCCATGAAGAGTTGACAAGAAATGTCATACCCGATGTACGGCTCAACTGCATCCAATAGGTGTCGCCCAGTTGCATACCGGCACTCAGTTCTCTTGCTGCAGTGTAATAAACGGCATAACCTGATGGAAGGAAGTCGTAGTACGTGCTGATGGAGTTTCCATATACAGCAAAAGTGACAGTGTCCTTTGCCTGTTCCTGTTCCTGTGCCATTGCAGGTATAGTCAGAAGGATTGCCAAAGCGGACCCGATACTTCTCAGCATGAGGAAGATGCTTTTCTTATTATTGTGTTTCATAGTCTCTTAATTATAAGCATAATAGCTCTTATTGGTTCCATAAGTCCTATAAGACCTATGGAACCTTAAACTTTTACTTACTTTTCAATAATGCTCGGAATCTTCTCGAAGATGGCTTTCCACTTGGCAGCATCAAACTTCGGACGACGGTCGTAATAATAGACTCCGTTCTTTTCCTGTTCGATATCGGTAATCTGTGTATAGCAGAATCCAACCACATTCTTACAAGCTTTGATGGCATCAACCTCTTTTTCAAGAATCTGGAAGAACTCATCTTCCGTTTCAATCTGAGCGCCATAGCCCCAAGAGTTACTGCGCTGATCCTTGGGTATCCATCCCAGGCCACCAAACTCATCAATCATATATGGCTGCCCCTCCCAATCGGCCAAGTAACTCTTGCCGCCCATGTTGCGGTAGTGGGGTGCGCCATCCTTAAAGGTATGGTTCTCTACCAGTTTTTCATATTCGCGTGTATAGTCGTGTACACTCCATATATCGGTCTTAACATGACCGTCACCGCTGGCATCGTTAACAGGACGGGTAGGATCGATAGCCTTGGTAAGGTTGTACAGATCCTGAACAAAGCGTACGTAAGTGCCGGCTTGAGCACCCCATGTCTCATTGAGTGGTGTCCATGTGACAATGCAGGGATGGTTGCGGTCGCGAACTACGAGTTCTGTCCACTCACGCAAGAAGTTACCTGTGGCCTCCTGATTGTTGACATTGGTACCCCACGAAGCCTGTTCGCCCCAGCAAATATATCCCAGTTTGTCAGCCCAGTAGTAGTAGCGCTCCTCGAAAGCTTTCTGGTGCAGGCGGGCTCCGTTGAAGCCAACAGCCTTGCTCATCTCGATATCCTGCTTAAGAGCCTCGTCGGAAGGAGCTGTCCAAATACCCTCGGGATAGAAGCCCTGATCAAGCACAAGGCGCTGGAAATAAGGCTGGTTGTTAAGGTAGAAGTAACCATCGGCGCAATGGATTTTACGCATTCCGGCATAGGAACTAACCTCGTCTATTACTTTACCGGTGGCATCCTTAACGGTATATTTGACATCATAGAGATAAGGACTCTCAGGACTCCATAGTTTGGGATTCTTGACAGGTAGAACCACACTGGCACCGTTGACAGCATTAACCGTCTTGGTAGCAATTGCTTTTTTGCCATCCAGCACTTGAACGGTAAGGGTATTGCCGTTCGCCTCTGCATAGAACTCCGGACGAATAACAAGCTGCTGCTGGTCAATATCGGGAATGGCAAAAACGTTCTTCAGCCCCTGAGCACTGACAGGTTCCATCCATACGGTTTGCCAAATGCCAGTAGTACGGGTATAGTCGCAACCGCCCGAGTAATAGTTCCAGCACTGTTTTCCGCCCGGCTGTTTGCCGCTACGCAGGTCATCGTTCACGCGAACAACCAGATTAGCACTCTTGCCGGCAGGAACATATTTGGTAATATTCATCTCGAAGCTGCTGCCTGTACCGAAATGCTGCATCACCTCCTTGCCGTCAATATAAATAGTGGCCTCGTAATCTACGGCACCAAAGTGCAGCAGTACCTGTTTGCCTTCCCACTCTGCAGGAACACTGATAGTACGCTGGTACCACATGGAATTAATGAAATCGGTATATTCTACACCACTGAGTTTACTCTCAGGACAGAAAGGAACCAGAATCTTATCGGCAAATCCCTTGCTGTTGCGGAAGTCGCGATTATTACCGGATCGACCGAAGTCAAAGGTGTACGTCCACGTACCATTGAGGTTCAACCACTGTGCGCGCTCGAACTGAGGACGCGGATATTCGGCGCGAGGCGTGTCGGCCTTCAAGCCAGTGAAGCCCAATAGAGTCACGGCTGCTAAAAGAAATAACTTTTTCATGATGATATATTTATAGTTTCACATCAAATCCCCAAAGAGGTCACCTTGAACAGGAGTGGCACGCTCGGCAGAAGTTTCTTTTTTGTAGAGTTTCTGCATATCATTAATGGTACGGCGGATTCTGTTGCGGAACGCTACCGGCCCCATTACCTCTATGTCAGTACCGTATGAAAGTACAATTCGGTCTATATCATTGCTCATGGGTACCTTCACCTGAATAGTGACGCTGCCTTCCTCCACATTGGTCTTGCGCTGTTTTATCTCAGGGTTCTGCAGACGGGTAAGAAGATTCTGCTCCTGATTGGTTGCAATTCGCACATTAATCGAGGTCAAAGGTCCTTCTGCAAGTGGGGGAAGTGCACAGGTAACTTCCGGTTCACGAGCCACATCCAATCCCAAGGATGTGCGCAGCAGAGGATTCTTCCACTCCAGATTGATATATCGTAGAATGCGCTTGTGACCACGACGGAAACTGGGCATCAGTCGTGCTCCTTTTTTCTTAAAGAAAGTAACATCATTCTGCAACATACGTTTGCTGCAGCTCCAGTTACGGTTTACTTTCTTGAGTCGTTTGTTCACATAATGAATGAGGCTACGGGTATTGCCCGTCTCATTGGTAGCAGTACGTTCACCCATAAAAAACTCTAAAACAGGATCCCTGAGTGCCTCGTCGAGGAACTGCCAGCGTAGTCTTTGTAAGTCGTTTTGTATCATAGTTGTTTAATTCATAATTAAATATTCATAGTTATAAAGTCAAAGTCCATCATTCTCAGTTCCCATTCTTTACATTAGGCAAAAGTCTTAGCATCCAGCTGCCACTTCCCACCACCTGATAGCGTTGGCCCTCCTCGTCGGCATATCCTTCCGGATAAATCACTCGGGCCCGCACTCCGACGGGAAGTTGTATCTCCCATGAGATAGCACCATCCTCTTCCCTACTCCACTCACTGCTAATGGTTCCGTAGGGACAATCGTGGGAGACATAGTCCTTATTGCAACTGGCAAGGGACGGGATGGTTATCTCTACTCTGCCATAGGCAATACTGGAGGCAGTCTGACTGATTGCCCCCCCACACCATGCGGGCTCGTTTGTGTAGAGCCAAAACGGTTCGTAAAGAGTAGAATCTCTATTAAGACGACGATATTCAGTTACATCAGCCTGCAAATTCTGCCGTTGGGCCATTTCGCTCATCATGGCAATCAATTGAGAACTGACGACAGAATCTTTCCGATAGCTGAATGACAGCCATTGCTTCACCATATTATAATAGTCATAGAGCACTTTTACGTCGCCTTCATCCTTGTAAAGGCTGTAGAGTACCGCCGCTACCCTATCTACGGGAATTGCCAAAGTGTCATCGGGCACAGGCAAAAAGAGTTCCCCGCTTTCGGACTGATTCACCATTAGCGTATGCAGCCACCTGAGATAGTAATGGTAATCGTGCTCCTCATCGGCCTTGGTTATAGGATTGCTGTTCCACGACGAGCCCTTACTGCCTGTCTTAATCTTTTGGACGGGACTTTGCAGATGTTCATCGTTGCTGAGCCAAACCTCAAGCTGCCAATATATGGTACTATCGTAAGGGAAACGCCGACCCTGATAGAAAATCTGTACCATGTCGGCACTCTCGCACCTTTGACTGTCCCACATTAGCGTTGGGCCGCCCTGTAAGCCTTCTACGGTGCTGGCAACCTTAATTCGATAAGCAAGCTGATAAACATTGTTATTCTCGCTTGTAATCTGCCAACTGAACTGTCCCATGCGTACAATACCATAAGGCTCCAGCATACGGTTAACCCTTAGATTCGTGATTTCCGAGGCATGGCCGACGGCAATATTCAGCAAACTAACAAGTATAATCAGCAGAAGGCATTTCATCAGCATCTTATAATATTGACGCGACAAAGATAGCAATTAATTTCCAAATGCAATATCATTCCTTCAAAAGAAAAGAACGAAAATAATGAAAAAACTTTGCTGTCTCGTGAAATTTCCATAACTTTGGAAAAAATTACAATTGTTTAAAGTCTAACTTCTAAGGGCAAAATGGAACATATTACAGACCATTTGCAGGAACATGGTGTTAAGCCCACATCTGTCCGCATACTTGTATGGAAAGAATGCCGCAAGTCTCACAAAGCCTTTACGCTGCAAGATATGGAGGAGCGTATGCCCCAGATGGACCGTTCCAGCATTTTCCGCGCTTTGCGTCTTTTTACAGAGCATCATCTGCTGCACGAGATTGACGATGGAACGGGATTTCAGAAATATTGTGTCTGCCGGTGCGAAGATGCACAGCATCTGAACCACATTCACTTTTATTGTAAGAAGTGCGGACACACCTATTGTCTTGAAGAATATACTATACCTTACGTTTCTCTGCCGAAAGGATATGAAATGGATGAAGCAGAATATGTGGTGAAAGGCCTCTGCCCCGCATGTAGGTAAGGCTTTTTTTGTCTCGAATAGAGTTAATAATGCACGTTACAATAGCCTGAAACCACGATTTTTCTTTATTTTTTTTTTTTTTTCATTCAAATGTTGTGTTGTATGATTAAACTTTGTATCTTTGCAGTGTTTACAAACTTAAAGTAATATAATAATGAAAGATTTACTCAACCAGATTGCTGCCGCTTATGGCGCATTTGCAAAGGACGCTGCTGCTCAGGCAGAGAATGGTAACAAGGCTGCAGGTACTCGTGCCCGTAAGGCTTCTTTGGAAATAGAGAAGGCTATGAAGGCATTCCGTAAGGCTAGTCTTGCTGCTGCTAAGTAATTTAGCAAACACTTACAGAAAAACAAAAGGGACGGTGTTTAACACAGTCCCTTTTGCTTTTTCCTTATGCAAGCGAAGCCGGCTTAATAATTTTGTGATTTAAGGTAAGATAGGATATATTACAATGCCTGAACAGTTTCTATCATCAATGCCTTATCTCCACCAAAGTAGTCTTCCAAAGCATACTTCATAGCAATGTTTGCATAGTCCTTGCGTGAAACCTTCGACTTGACGAAGATAAGAATTCCCGACTTAGAGGATGTGGCGTATTTCTTTGCAACCAATATCTTAATGAAAGTTGCCAAAGTGGTATATGCCATATCAGAACCTTCGGCCTTAAAGAGTTCTAAGATGTCACGAACTTTTGATTGTTTTACTCCAGATTCTTCCAAAGTCCATAATTTAAGCATAATTTCATGCTCTTTGGGAGTTAATAACTTCCTTTTTCCTGTTTTTTTCTTGTTTGCCATGGTGATTTATGTTTTTCAATCAATGCAAAAATACTAAATAATAAATGTTCTTCCAAATGTGAGACCATTAAACCGTCGTATTTTAACGATTTTTTACAATTTGGCAGTGAGGCTTTGCCTACTCTTCCGTTTCGCGAAGTAATTCCAGACGGAAAGCACAGGGCCATGCAATAAGCCAGTCGTTAATACGGTTCTTCGAGACTACAGGAGGAACGCTTTCGCCGGATGCACGGGTACGCCATGTAGAACCATAATACGCATCGCTCTGCGAACCTATAGGACGAACGTGACCGTTTATTATCAACGTGCCGTCGCCTACCAACTGACAACAGTTACGCCAGATAGCCTCGGCTTTCTCGCTCCATTGTGAATCATCTGTCAGCTTTGCCAACTCACGCCAGTCATTCACCCATCTGCATGCAAAGTTATCAAAGTAATGGCGCTGCGTACTAACACTGGTAGCGCCCAGTGTCTTATATCCATATTGACGGAAAGCATCGCCCTCAGCATAATTGATGTTATAATGCCATAGCCATGTGCTCAGGTAATAAGAAACATCAACAGCATCATTCAGGTAAGCCTCGTCCTTTGTTACCTTATAAAGTCCGATAGCTGAAGTCAGCAATGGATATGCCGATTCTCTGTCGATGCAACGCGTATCAAGTGTTCCGTCGGTGCTATAGCCGTTCTTCTTGAAATCACCTATATAATATATGTACGCGCGTTGGGCACTCTCCAGATATTTCTTGTCATTGTAGAACTCGTATGCTTTCAGCATGGCCGGTATGATAAAAGCACCTATGCCGCCTTCACGCTCCACGCATCGTCCGTCTATTGTCCAGCCTCTTCCGTAACAGCCGTTGGGCTGCTGGTCGGTCAGCATAAAGTTACAGATACCCCATGCCGCACCCAAATAGGACGGACGTACCAGGCGAAGTTGCTTTACTATACGGTCAGCCTCGAAGAATTGAGCAGCTGCCGTTCCCAGATTACGGGCATCCAGAATGCAGCGGGTCTTGTTAATGACAGCATCGTACTGTGTCAGGAAAAGACCGTTTTGCAACTGACAGTTATCTGCCCAAGTGTCAAGTGTGGCAATACCTTGGTCAAGTGACACGTGGTTCCCTGTCTTTACAAAATCATGCAGGATGCTCACAGCCAGACTAATGTTCTGTCCCATCCATCCTGCCTCGTATCGATTACGTAAGGCTTGCTGCCATTCACCCTTTTCGTTCAGAGTCAGCCCCATAAGGTAACCCATGTAATCGTCATTCTCTATCCAAAGAGAGCGGTGACAGAATTCCACGCTCTGTTCCCAAAGCTTTTTGCTGTCAGGGGCTGGCAGTTTCTCTGGTTCCGCCATTAGCCAAGCCATATCCAGCATGTGGCGGTAAGCATTATGGTTAGTCTCCTTGCGGGCCACAATCAGGTACATACTCATTGTGCGTTTCTCACCCTGCTTCATGTTATAAGGGCGTTGCCATCCCGGGGCATTCTGGTCTTGTGCACAATACGAGACAGGCATTTCCTCCTCGGGCCATATCAATTGGTGCGTAATGATGTTAGGCTCTGGCTGTATGCAGCATGAGTAGTCATCCTCTGCTTTCTCGGGAACATTGCCAAAGGTTGCAATGGCAAAATCTTCTCCTTCGCTATAGATGGCACCGGGAATGGGAGTACGTTTATACGAGAAAGTGTACCACTGTCTGTCGCGTTTCTCTCCTTTAGGTTCCTGTCCCCGTCCGTATTGATTGCCGTTATAAGATACAGCGGGAATCATCCACCACTCAGGTCTGGAAACGTGTTCGAAACAGACGGAAAGATGCACATTGGGAACATCGCGCTTAGCCGTAAATGTCCAGGTAATCTCCCATGTGTTCTCGCTTACCAGTTCCTTTTCGCATTTCACCTTTATATCCAGGGGTGCTGTGGCATTGACAGTACCTATCAGCTTCTCGTCGCCGGAGAGTAGCCACTCATCTTTCCAGTGAATATTCTCCAGAAAGGCAACCTGAGCGATGCCTTCCAACTGCCATGCGGCAAGGAGTACAAACAATATAAACTTTATATAATTCATTTTACGATTTAATCGTTATCGTTTTTTTACGTAATAACGAAGAATTGTCGCTATTCTTTCTCTTCCTTCTCAGCTTTTTCTTTAGCTTTCTGCTCGGCAACAGCCTTGGCACGTTGTTCGCGTACGCTGAACTTCTTCTTCGAGTCGCGTTCCTGCTGCTTCAGTTCTTTCTGTTTTGCCTTCTCCTCTGCAATCTGTTCGGGTGTCAGTACAGGCTTTTCTACTTTAGGTTTCTCAACTTTTTTAGGTTTCTCAGCTTTTGGCTTTACCTCTTTTTCCTGCTTTGGCTTTTCTTCCTTAACCTTTGCCTGTTTGGGCTTCTCGGGTTTCTCAGGTTTCTCTGCTTTAGGCGTTTCTATTTGCTCAGGATTTTCCGGTTTTTGTGGCTTGGGTGTCACCGTCTCAGCTGTTCCGGGCGTTTCAGGTTTTTCCACCTCGGGTGTTACTGGTATTACAGGTGCTACCACTTCGTCAACTACTTCTTCTGGCTCGGTTTCCACAACTACTGTCTTTTTCAACTTATCCTGTTCTTTCAGCAGCTTGGCTTTCTGCTTATCCTCTGCCGCTTTTTCCTTACGACGCTGTTTCTGTTGCCGTGCCGATGCGCGTAACTCTGCCCTTTCACGGGCATTGCCTGTCTTGCTCATAATCCTGGCTTTCTCGGCTTGCTGTTTAGCCTGATTCTTTGCAGTCTGTGCTTTCTGCTTCTGTTCTGCCTCGTATATAGCACGCTCCTCCTTGCTCATTTCGGGCAGCGGCTCAACATCCTGTTTCTTAAGTTCTGCGGGAACATAGGGTTTGGGCTGATAGAACTTTCCGCTCCTTTGGGCAGCCCTCACGCGCTGGCGGTCTTTAACAGCCTGGTCGCGTGACTTCTCCAGATCGCGTTGCAGGGTACGCATCTCTTTATCCACTGCTTTCTGTGCATCGCGTGCAGCCCTTTGCCTTACTTTTGTCTCAGCAATACGTTCTTTTAGGTACTTTTGAATGCTATCAGCGTTATAGATATTCACTCTATGCTGTGCAAAAGAGACTATTGACCCCGCAAACAGCATGATTGTCAGCAATATTCTTACACTTTTCATATTATATACGTATAAAGTTGCACAAAGGTATGTGAAAAAAGTAAATCGTGCAAGAAAAACGCATTTTCCTTTTCCTTTTTGCTCACTTACTCGTACCTTGACCTTGGCAGAATGACTGACAAAACAGCAAAAAAGACTAACATTTTACATTTTGTCAGTCTTTTTTTTGTAAAGCAGCCCCTATAATAATATTTTTTTAAATACTTTTGTGGCAGTAATAAATAAAAAACAAAATAACATGAACAGAACATTACGCAAAGTCATGCTGCTGCTCTTACTACTCACAGGCAGCACGTTATCATCGACTGCCGAATCGGTAAACGCGCTTATCGTGCAGCTGAAGAATGGGACAAAGACGACATTTTTCCTAAATCAGAAACCAGAAGTGCTGTTTAGAGGTACTAATCTGAAAGTAGTGTCCGAGTCATCACAGACCACCTACGCACTTTCCGACATTCTGCGCTTTACGTATGAAACTTATGACGACGAGGACCGCATCATTGGGGCTGTAAAGGATCCTACCGATATCAGTTTCAAAAATGGTGTACTCGTAATCAGCCAACTCCGGGAGGGTGCAGCAGTCAGCGTTTATACAACCGACGGAAAACTGCTGAAGCATCTTACGGCACAGAACAGGGGCACCTACCGCCTCAATCTCTCTACGCTTCCACAGGGAGTTTATCTCATTAAAGCCGACGATATCACCTACAAGATTACAAAGTGATGGTTAAAAGTTTAAAAAGTGAAAGATTAGAAAAGATGAAACAGAAAATACATTATATAAACCGATGCTGGCGAGCTGCATTGTTGCTCTTAATCTTCAATGCTCCATGTTCTATGTTCAATGAACTTCACGCCCAGGCTGAACAGGATGCACTCTTCATCTTCCGTAACGACGGACTGTTCAATGCCTTCTTCTTCTCAGATATCGACCGCTTTGCGTACAGCAAGATAGATACACTCGGCGTGGAGCACAACGACTATGTGACACAGGAAATCCATGCGATGGACTCCGTCTTCCGCATCCCCCTCACTGCCATCGACTCCATCTCCTTCGTCACGCCAGAGAACAAGCTGAGGGACGATGTGTTCCACATAAACCCGAAAATGTTCGATTACGCCTATAATGTCCAAGATGGGAGTTGGGTGGATGACGACGGTAAGGTGCATTATGAAATTGCCTTTAGGCTGCGCTGGGATACTCCTAAGGAACTGGTGATTCCTATGGAAGATGACCAGGCAGTCATATTTGATGGTTCAAACGAATACTTCCCCGAAGGCTTCGCCGGTATGGTGACAATGCGCTCGTTAGAAATGGAGCGATTTTATTGGTATTTGATTGAGCCTGTAGCCGACCCGTCAAGGTTCTACGACGTGCTGGTTGTGAAAGGCAGTTCGGCAGGCACGGAAGAAGGGAACCAAGTCAGACGCAAAAGCCCCGATGCCGACTGGAGCTACGAGTCGGCAAAACCCATCGAGTTCCCCGCCTTGAGCTTATCGGCGTCACTGCTCTCTGGCCAGCACAAGCTGACCGACGACCCGAACGCACCCATACAATTCACGGTTGACGGCTCGGTTGACTTAAGCGCCCAACTGACATCGAAGGTCGATTTGCGCTGCTTCCTCTACATCAACGCACTCTGCAACCAGACACGCTACTACCAGATTGCCAAGTTCGACAACGATTTAGACATGGGTCTGTCTGTCACAGGCGCCCTGACGGCACATGCCGACATCCCCTTCACCTTCGCCAAGGACATTGTGAAGAACGGCCTGAAGCTGGCAGTCAAGGAGGGCGGCAAGAAACTCAGCGGAAAGATTGGCGGCTTTATGGTGGACTTCTCCTTCGGCCTCTTCGTGGAGGGACAGGCGACAGTCTCAGGCGGCTTCACCTGGTCCAACAAGCACAAGCTAAACACCATACTCCAGTTTGACAAGAAAGTCCTGTCGAAAGACTGGGAGTCCTTCTACCATTGGACTCTTAATAACCTCCGTGACACCACCTCCTGGAACTACAGCGGCGGCAAGTTTGGGCTCAGCACAGGCATCTACGGACAGGCAGAGGCTAAGCTTAATCTATTGGGTGTCAAGGCAGAATGTGCACTGCGTGCTGATGCCGGACTGAAATCAGAATTTGATGTACCCGTCTTTACGGAAGATCAATTTAAGTCGCTCATCGAAACACCGAGTCTGTACACGTCACTCAACCACGACAATAATATCACCATCACCACGCCAGGCACCATCTCGTTCTCTGCCACTTTCGGCAAATGGATATGGACGCCGAAGGTCAGTTTTTCGCTTGTGGAACCCATGTCGTGTGGCATCGTTCCCAACATCTTCGGGTTGACTTACAAGAAGGATACGAAAGAACCCTACCGCTTCACCTTCGAGTCGCCCGTCACGCGCAAACTGCTGCTACCGGATGACTGCGGATTTGCCGTCTTCAACGAGAAAGACAGCCTCGTGGATGATTGGTGGTGGGAAATTCCCTATTGGGATGATAAAGTGTTCAAGAAGTACAGCCACGTCTTCGAGACACTCGACCCGCTCCCCGACAAGGCAACCTTCTATACCGTCCGTCCACAGATTGAGTACTTGAGACATCCCATATTGGTGGACAGGGTGGCGCAGGTAACAGTTGCCAAGGCAAACATCGAAATCAGCAAGAGAAAGCTCAACATTAACGAAAAACCAGGCTACGAGGAACTCACGTTCATTCCCAACATGAAGAACGTCGAAATAAAGTCCGACTCTGAGTGGCTCACCTTCTTCCGCGTGGACCACGAAGGCACACTTACCCTCTACTGGAACGCCCTGCCCGAGGGTGAGCAGTATCGTGTCGGCAATGTTTATGTCACAGGCATGGACAAGGACAGCGTTGTGCTTGTGCGCGACACCATTGTCGTAGAACAAATGGAAAGCGGCTTCATCCCCATCAGACCCGGTATGGAGTTCCTCGGCACATGGGAGTATGGGAAAGAGGGCAGTAGCTACTATGTTGCCTACCGATTTGGTAGCGATGGTTCGTACTACAATATCTGGGATACCAACTCTGAGGTATATACAGAAACCGGCACATTCAGCATCATTAGCTACGACACATATAGTGAGGGCGACTATACCACTATTGTCAAGATTTTCATCAAATACAAGACTTCCACCGCACCCGATGTGGAGAAGACAAAAGAAATGACAGTAAAAATACGAAGGGACAATGGTAAGTTACAAAGTGGAGCAAACCTATACAAGCGTAAGGAATAACGTCTTACTGGACTGCAATCTTTTTGCCGTTCATTATGTAGATTCCAGGCTTTAATTGTCCATTATCAATTTTCAATTGTCCATTGTTTAACCGCTGACCGGCGAGATTGTATATTTTTCCCTCGCTCACAAGATTCCTCTCTCTCACGGGAGAGGAGTCAGGGGTGAGGCCGTTTATTCCTGTGCTCAACTCGCCGGCCAGATACTTATCTACAAAGACCCTCATCCAGTAGCCGCCTACTACACTACGAGCCTGGAACATGGCCTGTCTGCCGCTCAGGACATCGTGATTATCGCTGACAGGTACACGCGATGCGGTCTCATTAATGTATTTCCAGAGCGTGTTAATCAGTTTCGTACGCTGTGATGCATTGTCTGCGAAACCCATTGCCCACATCTGCCAGTCGCTCTTGCAGTAATTGCCCCGGCTGTCAAGTGGCAGGCCGAATGTCTGCATCCTGTTCATGTAATAGGTCATTTCGTTTGTACGTACATCCTTCATAAGGTCCCATCCCCATATCTTATCCCATACCAGATTATACTTGGTACTCCAGGTGGATGTGTTGGCACCGAAGTTGAGCAGATAGTGCTTGCCGCCGCTGGTAGTGTATGCGTTCTGCTTCCAAAAAGATACCATGTCCTCGGCTTTGGCTTTGTATTCGTCAGCCTTCTCGTTGTCACCCAACATACGGCATATCTCGCTGTAGCTCATCACGCCCATGATAGCCTTTACTGCCAGGTTCGTGTTGCGTGCGCTGTGTCCCATAAAGTCATCGGTACAGAGCTGGTTGGCAGGGTCTTTACCGTTTTCCACCAGATAGTTTGCCCATTTGGTCATGTAGGGCAGGTACTTGCGCAGGTAGTCAAGGTCACCGTCCTCCGTAGCGATAATGGCAGCAAGCGTAAGCATGTTACCGCTCTGCTCCACAGGCATTGTGCTACCGCTGCCGTCAGCAGGATTGCCGTAGTGGTTGCCGTTGGCTATAGGATAGTGCCCCAGGTCGTGGTTAGGGAAATCGTAGTTCCATTTGCCCATGGCACAGTATTCAAAGACGGGTGTAATCATTGCCTTTGCCAATGCAGGAGAATATACCCAGTAGAGAGGCTGCGAAGGATAGGTCACGTCAAGCGTATTGATGAATCCGCCGGAATTGTTCTCGCGGCTCATGAACATCAGGTTGCCCTTTGCATCGGTAAAGAGCTTGTGGGCTGCATTGGTCTGCCGATAGACAGCCGCCAATATCTCTGCGTACTTAATACCGCCTACGGCATAACCGTCGTTATAGATTTTCCTATCCACATCCCGGCATCGCAGCATGATGTCGTAGTAGTTCTCGTATAGGTCCTCAAAGCGTTTGGTAATGGTAGTCTTGCCGTTGCTTGCCCAGTAGCCCTTACGGTTGGCACTGTGGTACTGGATAGAGAAAGTATCGTCGTAGCCAAACATGGCGAAGGAGCATTTGCCCGCGTTGTTTACGATGCCCAGACTGTCGTTATAGACAATGCTGTAATAGGTGCCGCCGGGACTCGTTTTAGAAATGGTAGAACTGGTAACGGTACCTGTTGCGGCAAATTCGCGTAGCAAGGCATCGTGCTCACCGAGCCTTAGGTTGTGCCCCTCCTTCTGGTCGCTGAAGGCATAGACATATCCCCAGTCAATAAGGTCGTTGGTATGGGACAATACGCTTTGCGCTTGGTTACCCGCATAGAAGTACATATTGCCGTTTGAAATCTTGCGTCGTGTTGTCGTAGATTGCCCGGTGGTACGGACGGCCATCTCGGCACTTGTCTGCAGGAAAAGGCGCACATCATGCTCCTTGCCGTCGTTGGACTTTGCCTGATAAGAGATATAGGAGATGGGCGTGGAGAAAAGAACCAGGTCGTCCATCACCTGTGGCGTAGTAAAGACCACGTCCAGGTCTATGCCGCCGCACTTGAAGGTGTAGTAGGTGCTGGTAGCGGTGACGGTACACGACTGCTGTTGTGCTTCTTCCAGAACACTCAGATAGAGACCCATATCAACGTATGCGCCGCCGTAGGTGTTGTGGCAGTGGCATGAGATGACGTTGTTGCCCAGCCTGAGCAGACTCTTGTCAATGCGTACCGCCGTACCAGACACGTCCCATGTCTCGCCAGTGCTGACAACCTGCGTGCCGTTGACATAGAGCTGGAAAAGGTCATCGTGCTTATACATTATATAATATATAGCCTCATCGTTAATTTCATCGAGAGTGAAGCTACGGCGTACCCAGATATCCACATTACCGCCCTCCCATGTTGTCTTAACCGTTTTGTTGTAGCCGTCATCGCCGCCGCCCCAGGGAGACTCGCCGCTCTGCCAGCTGCTGTCATCATAATCGATAGCCGACCATGAACCGGAAGGCTTGCTGGTAACGTACTTGCCCGTCCAGGCCTTCTCGGCAGCCAGCGGACAGATGCCCTCCATACTTTCACCCATAAAGCGATAGGCTTTGTCATCCACAAAGACAGCTCCGTTCAGGGGCTTCTTCACACCGCTCCAGTGTGTGACACTGCCGTCGTACAGATGGTCGTACTTGCTCCAAAGGCAGAAGTAAGGATCTACCGTGATAAGCGGAACTGCCGGCAGACGTAATGCATTGGTATGTACTGGTGTAAATAAGTCACTTTCCTGCGCACTTGCATGCAGGGATAAAGTCAGTAAGAAAACGGTTAATAACTTTCTCATTTCTCTAAATTATAATTATCCAAAAGAGCGTAATGGTGTTTTATTATCTTATGCAAAGGTACGCTTTATATAATTAACCACCAAATAGAATCATAACAAATTTGGCAATTTTAACTCCCAAGAGCGTAGCAAACTAACCTCTGTTTTAAATATCCACTTTATTCCCCATTACTAAAAATAACATTAAACCGTTTAGGTAAAAATACTGACATTTTCTGTGCCTTGAATAATTCTCTGTTTCTAAATCCCTTTAACTATGCCTTAAAACGCAAAGGCCTTTCCTCATTTGCGGAACAGTAGAGGAAATTTTGCGCAACAGTAGTTCCACAAATGAGGAGCTACTGTTGCGTAGAATAAAGGTCGTATTAAAGATGGTAAATTACAGGCTTGTTTGTTAATCAAAAATCCTTACATTTCCTGACATTTTCTGCTGGTTGTAAGAGCAAACAATATTGATGCTTGATGCAAGCATTATTCTTGCGCTTTGCAAAAGCCAGTTTTGCAGCCTGTAAAAAACAATCTTGCACGTTGCAAAAGCCAGGCTTGCAAATACCCCCCGTTAGAAGGCTTCTGGGGCACATTCCGCTATTCGTTGAACATTGACCATTGAGGATTGAGTGTTAAAGGGAAAATCCATGACATTGTTAAGCAAAAAAAAGGCAGCCTGAATAGCAATACCTTCGACACAAAAATCCACGTATTTTTCCTCTCGACCATTGCAACCGATTAGACATAAATCACTTTAAAAGAGATAAGATAGTCTTACACCAAGATACTTGAATGGTTCTGGTGTGCAGTAAACAAAATGACATCCAAGAGAAAAGTTCTTATGTACTTGAACTCCTAAAGTCAAGTTGATGCCAAAATGGTGAAAGACTTCGTTGAAAGAGTGTTTAGTTGTGTGTTCTGGATTATTCCCTGTTCTCTATCTTTTGCACTAAACTACGGAGATAGGAATCAGACACATTCCGGCAGATAGTCGAATGCAACCCTCATGCGCATATACTGCTATTGAGTGAACAATGTGCGGGCGTTATGCTTGGCCTTCCCTGAATGCAGTTCATTAAAAGCATTTGTAAGACTTTCCTTTACCATAGCTTCCTGGTGAACTTTTGCGGTCTTTTCCTCATCAAGGATTCTCTTCACAAGTGCTTTTCGTACCGTCTTTGTCTGACTTTGTATAAGTGTCCATAGGGCATCAATAGGAGAAATTCGGCTTGGGGACACTGCTGCTTAATGTGATATCGTATTCATAGGATGAACATTTGTTTTCTGGGCAAAGATAGTGTTTTTCGTCAAATAAAGGAAACTATCTGGGGAAAGATTTGCTTAATCCCTTTGCTTTTTCTTTTGTTTTCTCTTTCAACTACTTCTTAATACAATTGTGTCCCCCTATGGGAAGCAAAAATCTTTTATTGCATTTTCTCAAAGTCAATATCAAGGGAACTTGGTATTTGAAAAGAGAATTTGGTTTCATTGGTAACGTGTATGATAGGTTACTGTGTATGCGCTGTCACCTGGTGTGCAAAGTTGCACCAGAAAGTTACCAAGTCCATACTTGCGTTTTCCTTGATAATATGCTTCACCTATGGTATCACATGCTCCTACGACATTGTTGCCTACAATCATAACATACTTTCCGTTGTATGTTGGCAGCAATTCCTCTTGATGGTCGAGGTAATACTTAAATTCCTGGTCTAACATAATCTCTTATCTTTCCCTGTTTTTGGTGCAAATATAACACATATTTCTGTTCGCACAAAAAAAATCATAAAAAACTTTCGTTTTGACGGATATTACCTCAGCATCCCGTAATGACAAAAGAAAAGGGTGTATATATATTACTTTCTTATCATCTTCTTGTCCTTAGAGATGTAGATACCTCTCTGTAATTTGCTATTTGACGATTTACTATTTACTATTTGGCCAGCAAGGTTGTAAATAACATTGTCAACTTCCAATTGTCCTTTCCCAATTGTTTCAATGCCTGTAGCAATGGCCGAGAGGTTATCGAACATATACTTCTGCAACTCTGTGTTCACGAAGAAAATGTTTTCTATGCTCACTTCACCCTGTGCCGTCCCTTCGGTAGTGAAAGTCAGCAGGTCGCCCATATTTCCTGAGAAGGCATCTCCATTTGGCGAGAAGGCAACCACGCGGTAGCTTCCGTCCTCAAGCCGTCCGGACATCAGCGTATGGCCGACAATGCGGCTGTTGCTGAGACTAATTGAAGAGAGAGTCGTCCCTTCTGGTAGCTTGATGTCACACTGGAAGCCCAGATAGCTGCCCACGTTAGTCAGGCCCATGCAGAAGTCGTTGCCGTCGTTGTCCAGTAACAACCAGTCGTTGTTGGTGGGGGCTGCAGCCCTGCTGGGATGTCTTGCGTTGTTCGGGAGTACGCCAAGGCTTTTGTAGATGATGGTAATGGCATCCGACAAATCAATCTCTCCGTCATAGTTCACGTCGGCTGCAGCTTCGATGAAGTTGGGTGATGGTACGTTCAATGAGTAGTATATCACCATGATAGCATCGCTGAGATCCACTTCGCCGTCACCGTTCACGTCACCCGAAAGCAGATTGGCATAGCTCTCACCCAACTTAATAACCACACCATGGTTGGTGAAGAATACAGGATGTGAATCTTCTTGCAATGTTTGCCGCCATACTGGATTCTCTTCGTTGCTCAAGTTCAGCATATAACAGAGTTCGCCACTTTCCACTTCGTTTGTCGTAATCCGGATGCCTTGATCTCCAACGGTGGAATATAAGCCAGCGACCGTTGATGCATTTCCACGGTAGAGATATTTGTTACTGTTCTCAGATCCATTGACTTTCCCAATGTTGTAGCAGTTGCTAATTGTGGCTCCGTTGCCTACCCATCCGCTTATTGCTCCCGACTCATTTCTGCCACTAATCAGGCCTGTGTTGTAACAGTTGCGGATGACAAAAGTGGCCGAACTATTCATGTTGCAACCGATAATGCCAGCAACATTCTGGGCAGTCCCATAAACAGAACCCTCGTTGCCCACTTGTTCTATGGTCACTTTACCATTGCCGTTCGAGCCGCCTATAATGCCTACAAAAGCACCGCCTTCAATGCTGCATGTCTCGTCAAGTGTCAATCGACAAATTGTTGCACCGCCAGTGACACATCCGAACAATCCCGTATAGTCGTTCCCTTGCACATGCAGGTTGCTTAGCTTATGGTTTTGCCCATCAAAGAAACCACCGAAGGGCTTTAACGTGTTGCCAATAGGCTGGAACTGATCGTTGTAACCCTCCATGTCAATATCTGCTTCGAGATAACCGCAACTATTATTTGCCCCCCCCTTGACAGCATTGCTGAACTCTATGAGCTGTTCGGGCGTGGAAATGTAGTAGGTGGAATCGTTGTAGGCGATGTCCGGTATTTCGTTTAGATAGTTGTCAATCCAAGCCAGTCGCGTTGGGATGTAGTTTCTTAGGACATTCACTTCTTCCTCATAAGAACCGAGAGCAAACGCATTCATGTGGACCCTTTCATTGAGAATAGGCCAACGAATAAAGTTGAGCTGTTGCGAAGCATCCAGTTCCTGTGCCATACTGTCAATGTATGTCAGGAGAGAAGCCTCGTCAAGTAGTCCTTCTTGGCGATTTTCCTTCCACAACTGCTTGAGTTGCTTGATGGTGGCGTTGTCAAGCAGCAGTTGAGAGACAAACGCCTTCATATTACCTGCACAACTTCCGCCTGTACGGAACACCCAATCGTCTCGATTGCTGACGGGGTAGGTTCGGTAGTCATTGTCAAAAGCAAGATCAAAGTCCCAGCTTGGAGCCACATGGAACTGTACATCATCTCGATCTTTGTACATATAGGTACTCCAATAGACATCCGTGTTGCCAGAAAATTCGCCTATAATGAAATGTTTGAGGAAGGATTCCATATCCAGATACTTGCGATAACCATTTTCCTCATCCTTGAAGTCTGAATTAAAGACAGCAGACTCCATCAAGTTGAAGTAATCTTTGATGTAGTTGTATTGCTCGGTCGTGATGACATCATCGTCTGGGCTCTTGATGGTGACGGGGTTGCCGTAATCGCTCCAGAACCAGCTAGCTTCATTATAGTAATATGCATCGACCTCAAGGAGGTAGCCACCTGTCACTTCAGGTTCTTCGTTATCCCAGGTCTCCATTTCCGTAATGGGAACACGATTCTTATCAACAGAGATTTGGTCACAGAGTTGATAACATCCTTTATACTCGCCGTTCATAATGACATCAACAGGCTGGCACCACGGCGTATAAAGTGCGTTGACACGTTTACTCACCTCGAAGGCAAGACAATTGCGCATAAGCGTCTTGTCGCCATAGTTGTTGATAAGAGTCCACTTTTTGGCCTTTGCAGGGCTTTCCTGTGCCGACCCCTTGAGCATATGGTGGCTCTTGCCGTCGGCGAACTTGATTCTCCAAGGTTTCTTTGGGAAGTTCCACGAAGCATTGCCCCTGCCACGAGTCGTAATAGGATATTCTTGGATGCGTGTGCCGCTATCGTAGGTAATGGTGATGTTGGAAGGCATATCGTTTTCCTTGTCTTGTGGATCGTAGCCGGCGTATGTATGGATGCTTACGGTGGGCAAGTTCGTCACCTGATACCAAATGGAATCCTTGCCCTCGCCTTGGTAGCCGTAGAACGCCAGTTCTGCGACATTGCAACGCTGGTCGTTCGGGCCCACATATCGCACATAGCGGAAGCCGCGTGTGACGGGCACATCGGCGTATGACATCACCTTGTAGGTTCCTGCATCGGGAACGAGATACAGGGGGACTGCATCCAGGAAGTCCGGACTGTTACTACCTTCGAAGACCGCCAACTGAACACGATTTCCCCAGTCCTTACGCGGGCTCCACCCCACTCTCGTTATGACATGGGGCGAACCAAGGTCCAGTCCTACCCAAGTGCGCGAACGGTCCATTGAGGCATAGAAGGTGTCGTAATTGCCATCGAAAGCGCAAGCGGGCGTGTTGACCGTTGTACTTGACTGATTGGTGTCATAATCAATATTGGGCGAACCGATGGGTGTGCCGCTAAGCTTCGTTGAGACTGGAGCATCCTGAGCATAGCCGCATAGTACCGCAAAAAACAACAGTATGACATTTCCTATGCGATGAACCATACAAGTCCATCCTATTCTGTTATTCATGATAAATGCTTTCAAATTGAATTATATTCTAAATTGCAAAATTAGGTTTATTTGGCAAAACATGCAAGCATAAGAGCCTCTTTTTAAATAAAATAATGTGAGAAATTGCATATTCATAACGTTAATTTGTTATAAAAACAGAAGAAAAAACTAACGTTGTAAGCGATTATATTGAAAAACAGAAGATGAATAATGAACAAATTCCTATTCCCTCATTCATCCTCCTTTGCTTTTTCTCATTTGGAAGCCTTTTTGCTGATGGTGACCTGACAAATGAGTTAGCTTATATTACCCTCCGCATCCCGTAATGACAAAAGAAAAAGGGCAGACACGAATGCCTGCCCCTAAGAATGAATTATCTGTCAGTTACTTTACCGCAACCTTTTTGCCGTTAATGATATAGATACCGGACTTTAATTTTCCATTAGCAACCCGACGTCCTGCGAGGTCATAGATAGCAGCATTATCAATTGTCAATTTTCCATTATCAATTGAAGATATTCCTGCGGGGTCGCCCAGCTCGGCAGCCTGTGCCTCGGTAATCATACGGATGTTACGAACCTGGAACACAAGGTCGTCACCATTGGTGAAGTCCCAACGAATCCAGTGGTTAGCACTACCCCAGCCGTAGTTCTTGCGGGCATTGCTAAGATCCAGGAAGGCATCCCGCCACTCGTCAGTCTGTGCCAAAGTACCGTACAGCAGGTTGTAGCTACCGTTCAGGTTGGGATTGGCAAAGAACATCTCGCCGTCGGTAATGTCGCGTGAAGCCTTGTACTGGAAGTGCAGGAAATACTGGTCGGAGGTAAGGTCTTCATAGAAGCCGGTGAAACCTGCAAACGGATTGGCTCCCGTTATATTAAAGGAATAGGTAAAGGCTTCTGTCTGTTCTTCAATTTCCACACTGTTAAGTGCTTTATCGACATTCAGTTCCAGATAGTCGGGATATGTGGCATACAGATATGCTACGGTCTGTTCTGCCTCCTCGGCTGTATATGCACCGTCCTGATATGCATTCCAGCCCTTCTCATCAAGGTCGGTTGACAAATTCCCGAAGGTAGCATCGTCCAGAGGCTGGTTCATCCACTTGGCCTCAACCTTGTCAACGGCAGCAAGAAGCCTGCGATATGCCAGCCTGTCAGCGCTAATCTGACGGAAGAGTTCTGTATATTGCTCTACGACAGCCAGTTTCTGAGTTGTTGTATTGGCGGTCTCTGCAGCTTCGGCAGCAGCGGCAAGAGCTGCACGCTTATCGGCTCCGAAGTTAGGCTCGTAGGTTGAGTTCTCGTCCAGCACAGCCTCGAAGTTCATCAGCGTCTCACCACGGTTAGCCATATCAGAGAGAGTACGGTCTATACCCTCTACAGCCTGCTCTACTGTACCGAGGTAGAAGAGACGGGCATTTCCGAAGCCTGTCCAGTCCCAATTTGCACCTGTACCGGGGTCTTTGATACCAACGGTAAGGGTGTTGTACTTTACAAGGGCCACAATGTGATTCTCGTGACGGTTGGCAGCAATGGCATACGCCATACTTTGTACACCATGCAGGGCATAGCCGATGACTTCTCCGTAATCGTCTGTTATCTCGCGGTCGGGTATATCACCGCTGATATGACAGTTCACACCGTCTATGGCATCTTCTACGCTAATCTTGCCCTCAAAGACACTCATGATGTAGTTCTGGTTGTCGTTTGCATAGATGTATGCTGCCAAATTGTTGTTCTTCTCCTGGTTAGAAGGACGGTAACCGGCATTTACCACAAACTCATACACTCCGTTCTTGATGCCTGTCAGGGTCTGATGAATATCGAAAGCGGCATTTCCTTCCGCAGCATAGATGCCTTCTGGAGACTTACCGGTAGCATAGCCCACCTTGCCTTCCCAGCCTTCCCAGTTATTTGAGAAGTCGGCATTCGCCAGCATAGAGGTTATCTCGGAACCTGCTGTGTATCCGTTACGGACGGCAGCCAGATAGAGCTTCTCTATCATTTCCTTTTCCTGTGCCAATACACTGTCGGGCAGTACATGCTCTTCCAAAATGTATGTGTAAGAGCCGTGGGGGAACTGCTCTGTATATTCGAAAGATTCATCAATATAGGAGCGGAGCTGCTCTACCTCGTCACACTCGAGCGTGGGATTATCGAGAAGGGCCGTCTCGATTTGTGCGATAAAGGCATCAAATTCCTCGTATGCCTTCTCAGAAGCCAAGATAGTATCCTGCTTCTTCTTCATCACAATATAATGCTCCATCAGCTGGTCTGCATCCTGCGCATCATTGATATCGGAAATATGTTCTGCATAATCATCGAGCAACGCCTGCTGGGCAACTATATCGGTGCTGAAATCCTGTACCAGCGAAACGTATTCTTCCTGCAATACACCGAACTCTTCCTTATCACCGAAGGTAAATTCGCTCATCTGAATAATGTTACCGCTGACAGCATCCGTAACTTCTACCTTATAATACTGGTAGGCAGGAGCAGCCTCTACGTTCAGGCCAAAGTATGCGCTTGCATAATTGGCAGCAGGCAGACGGTCGGTGGTAATGCTGTCACGCTGATCCACTAATGTCCAGCCCTCAGCATCGGCCTTGGCAGCAGCGTCACTTTCGAAGTTTGCTCCGAATACCTTCCAGTTCAACCAGTTACGCTCAGGATCACGTCCCGTATCATTTCCTGTAACAAGGGCATAATAGAAGGGTCTCAGGTTCTTGGAAACCTTGAAGACACAAATGGCGGTATCTTCAGGAGCAAAGTTTGTCACGCACCACTTGGTGGTGGTATCGCCATCGACAAGAGCCGCAAAGCCTTCCTTGTCAGCAGCACCCTTCGTTCCCTCTATGCCAACATATGCACCGTTTTGGGCAGATAAAAGAAGATTGTTAAGGTAAGCTACCTCGGTAGCCAGCTGAGTGCCGTCTAACTGGCAGTTGGCCATGATATAGGGATAAGTGCCGTTGGGATAGCCGAAGCCCAAGCCAATCTCCTCGTTGATATATGTATTCAGGAAGTCAACAACAGGACCGTCAAGACCGGCAATCTCGTCAGCAATGTCCAATACCTTAGTCTCGTAGTTGATATAATCCTCTTGCGACTTGTTAATCTGCGAAACCAAATCGGTAAGTGTGTTGAAGACGGAACTCATGCTGTTGATACTGGATGCCTTCTTCAGCTTCTCGAACTCAACCTGATACTGCTCAATAAGCGGACGATAGGCAGGAACCTCGAAATCGACAGCATACGAGAAGTCTTCCACGAACTCGTCACGCATCTGGAAGAAGTTGGCCTGGTTACCGAAGGTGAACTCGGACATCTGCATGGTGGAGCCGCCTACGATTTCCGCAATCTCTATTTTAAAGTAGGTGTATTGCTTGGTAGGTGCATTGCTCAGGTAGAAGTATGCCGGCGCATACTTAGCACCCGGAAGCAGGTCAGTACCAATGTTCAGCTTCTCGTCAATCAGTACCCATTGGTCGGACTCGCGTGCAACATCCTCATTACTTTCGAAATTTGCGGCATAGATACGCCATGACGTCCAGTTACGTTCGGGGTGCTTGTCAGTATCGTTTGCCGTGATAAGCTTATAGAAGGTAGGCTTAATGGGTTCCGAGGCGGCGAATATAACATAGTTCTGTGACTTTGACGTACACCACTTGGTGCTTTCCGTACCATCGAACAGAGAAGTATAATCCTCGTTGGCGAAGCCTTCTGTTCCGTCCAGACCTTCGTATATAACCTCTATTGGGTCGCCTAGTTCCGAAGAGTATTCGGCAAGCAGGTTGTTGATGAAAGAAATCTCCTCGTCCAGTTCCTCAACGCTAAGTGTCAACTGTTCCAGAATATACAGGCTTGAGCCGTGAACGAAGTCGGCATTCGGAGCCACATTCTCAGAAAGGTAGGCATTTGCCTTCTGCTTGCCGACGGAATTCAGATGTCCCTCGTCGTACTCGTTACGCAAACGTGAAACTGCGCTCACATACCCTAAATATGCATTATAGGACGCATTTATCTTTTCCTGCAGTATCGTACAGTCTGTATATGCGGCTATCACGCCTTCCACATCCTGAGCCGTAAAGATACCGTTCAGGGATTCGGCATAGGCTTCTGTCAGCGACTTCTGTGCCATAACATCGGGGTTGAAGCTGTGAATGCGCTGGTAATAGGAGTTACGGACGCTGTTCAATTCGTACTTGTTGAAGCCAAAGCTGAACTCAGCCATCTGCATCTTGTTATTGCCGCCCGTGGCAGTAATATTGATAAGGTAATACTGATAGCTCTCTGTAAAGGACTGGTTAAAACCGAAGATGGCCTCCATGTAGCGCCCTTTGGGGAAGCGGTCAAGGGCATCTTTGCGGTCATCCAAAGTAACCCATGCATTAGATTCATAGGTTGCCTCCTCGTCACTGTCAAAGTTAGCACCTTTCATGGTCCAGTCTTTCCAGTTACGGTCGGGGTTCTTGTCGGTATCATTGGCAGTAAGCACACGGTAGAAGTCGGGATGTATCGGCTCTTCCGCTTTCAGAATCACCCAAATGGGCGTGTTGTCGCCGCCCCACTTTGTAAGCTGGTTGTTGTCAACGAGCCGTCCGTAGGCACCGTCACCCCATAAACTGTCACGCCCTTTAATGGCTGTAAGAGGAATATTAGGTGCCGGCTCGCTGAAAGTGAATTCACTCATCTGCATTTTACCTGTACCAAGGCCAACAATCTCCTCCAGTTCTACCTTGAAGTACTGGTATTCCTTGGTAGGATTTTCCGTACAGGTAAATCCGGTAGGACAGTTATTCTCGGCGGGAAACTCCGCCTCGGTAAGCTGCTGACGCACATCAATAAGCGTCCAGCCCTCTGCGTCGCGTGTGGCATCTTCGTCGCTCTCGAAGTTGGCAGCATAGACCTTCCAGGATTTCCAGTTCCGATCCGGTGTGGTCCTGGTATCCAAGCCGGTAATCAGGGTGTAGGAAGTGGGAACAAAGGCATGATCGCCCTTGAAGACGATGTAGGCACCGTTAAAGTCGCCCATACACCATTTGGTGGAACGGCTGCCGTCCACCAACATGGGGAAATCCTCTCCGCTATATCCCGGTGTACCGCTAAGGGCTGTAAGAATTACATCCTCGGCTAGCATCTGAGTGCCGAACAGCAAGCCCAGAGACAGGGTTACGGATTTTAGTAAAGAAAGTAATTTGTTTTTCATAAGCTATGATTTAAATTAATAATGATACTTTTCACAAGCAAAATTAAGAAATATTCGAATAAGTACAAAAAAAAGTTGTACTTTTGTCGGGGTTAAGAAGAAGAATGAATGGGAAAGAAAGATTTCTTTCAGTTTAGACAGTTTCACATATATCAGGAACACGCTGCCATGAAGGTGGGCACGGACAGCGACCTGCTGGGTGCCCTTGCCGCCGGCGGGAACCGAATTCTGGACGTTGGCACGGGAACCGGTGTGCTGGCTCTGATGATGGCACAACGTTTCACAGATGCAACGGTAACAGCCGTAGAGATAGACGATAACGCTGTGCTGGATGCCCGTCGCAACTTTGAAGAGTCCAAGTTTGCCGACCGCATTACGTTAGTGCACGATTCCTTCCAGAACTTCCTCCTGAGAAGGAAACCGGAGGAGCCCCTTTTTGACAGCGCGGTGTGCAACCCTCCCTACTTCGAGCGCAGTCTGGAATGCCCCACTCTGGGCCGTACCAGGGCACGCCACAGCAGCAGCCTGCCCTTCCCTGTCCTGGCCGATGGCGTTGCGAGCCTACTGTATGGGAAAGGAACTTTCACGGTTTGCATACCGCCCGAAGTACTGAGCGAATTCAATGCCGCCTGTTTCCTTGCCGGCTTTTGGCTAAAGGAGAACATACGCATTAAATCGGTGCCTGAGAAAAGCGCCAAGCGTCACATCCTGATATATCAGAAGGGCATAGCCGAATCCACGACAAAAGAAGAGACTTTCTGCATGAGAAACGCAGACAAGACAGTCTCGGAATGGTATAAGCAAACGCTCAGGGACTTCCTTCTGTAACAAATTGGGTTTTCACTCTACAATTAAAATAAAATACTTTTTTTGTATTGTGCTCGCTTATTCGTAACTTTGGCTATGCCGAACATACTTTCGCTCGACAGTAAAAATAAAATTACTTTTATTTTGTATTGTGCTCGCTTATTCGTAACTTTGCCAGCGAATAAAAAAATCCCCTTTTTAAGGAACAACTTAACAATCAAAAGAAATATATTTTTCCAACTATGAAGCTATACAATTTGCAAACCGACTTTCAGGGAACCTCATGGAAGCGTGAAATTGACGTTCGTGACTTTATTCAGCACAACTATGAGCCGTACGATGGCGATGAATCTTTCCTGGAAGGCCCCAGCGAGAAGACAAAGAAACTTTGGGACAAACTGACGGAAATGTTCAAGGTGGAACGCGAAAAGGGCGTTTATGATGCCGAGACTGTTATTCCACAGAGCCTGGATGCCTACGGAGCCGGCTATATCGACAAGGATAACGAGGTGATTGTGGGCCTGCAAACCGATGCACCGCTGAAACGCGGTATCTTCCCCCGTGGCGGCATCCGCATGGTAGAAGCCGCACTGAAGGCATACGGCTATGAACTGGACCCTCTGACCAAGAAGATTTACACAAAATACCGTAAGACCCATAACGAGGGGGTCTTTGCTGCTTACAATGACGATATAAAGGCAGCCCGTCATGCCCACATCATTACCGGTCTGCCCGATGCATACGGACGCGGTCGTATCATTGGCGACTACCGTCGTATTGCCCTCTATGGTACAACGAACCTGATTGAAGAGAAAAAGCGTTTCCACAAGCGCATTGACATCAACGAGTTCACGGAGGAGATTGTACGCTGCCGCGAAGAGATTACCGACCAGATTAACGCGTTGAAGGAGTTTGAACGTATGTGTGCCTACTACGGCTTCGACGTTACCAAGCCTGCCACCAATGCCCGCGAGGCTATCCAGTGGACTTACTTCGGTTACCTGGGTGCCGTAAAGGATCAGGACGGTGCAGCCATGAGTTTCGGCCGTGTAAGCGCCTTCCTTGATATCTTTATCCAACGTGACCTGAAGAGGGGACTCATCACAGAGGCCGAAGCGCAGGAGATGATCGACCAGCTAGTGATGAAGCTACGCATCGTCCGCTTCCTGCGCACTCCCGAGTACAACGATCTCTTCAGCGGCGACCCCATCTGGGCTACCACCAGCGTTGGCGGCATGGGTGTTGACGGTCGCAACATGGTTACCAAGACCGACTTCCGCCTGCTGCATACACTTTACAACATGGGACCCTCACCAGAGCCTAACTTGACCGTACTGTGGAGCCACCGCCTGCCTGAGGCTTGGAAGAAGTTCTGCGCCAAGGTATCGATGGACACCAGCGCCATCCAGTACGAGAACGATGACCTGATGCGTCCCGAACTCGGCGACGACTACGGCATTGCCTGCTGCGTAAGTCCCATGAAAATAGGCAAGCAGATGCAGTTCTTCGGTGCACGTGCCAACCTGGCAAAATGTATGCTGTACGCCATTAACGGCGGTCGCGACGAGATGACGGGCGAGCAGGTAGGCCCGCGTTTCAGTCCCATCACAAGCGACTATCTCACCTACGACGAGTTCTGGCCCCGCTTCGATGCCATGATGTCTTGGCTGGCTAGAACGTATGTGAACGCACTGAAGATTATTCACTACATGCATGACAAGTATGACTACGAAGCATTCGAGATGGCTCTGCATGACGGCGACGTTCAGCGTACCCGTGCCACCGGTATTGCCGGCATCTCTATTGTTACCGACTCTATCGCTGCCATGAAGAACTGCAAGGTTCGCATCATCCGCGATGAGACTGGGCTGGCAATTGACTTCAAGATTGAAGAGGGTGAGTACGTACCTTTCGGAAACAACTACGAAGAAACAGACCAAATAGCCGTAATGCTGACAGAGAAGTTTATGGAGTATCTGCGTCAGCACCGTACCTACCGCGATGCCATACCTACGCAGTCACTGCTGACCATTACCTCGAACGTGGTTTACGGACGCAATACCGGTGCTACGCCAGACGGACGCAAGAAAGGTGTTCCATTTGCCCCGGGTGCCAATCCCATGAACTCGCGTGACATGAAGGGAGCCGTTGCGGCATTGGCTTCTGTAGCCAAACTGCCCTTCCATCACAGCAAGGACGGTATCTCCTATACTTTCGCCATCAGCCCCAGTGCATTAGGCAAGGATCGCGAGACGCAGACGGAGAACCTGGTAAACCTAATGGACGGTTACTTTACCCCGGACGGCGGTCAGCATCTGAATGTAAACGTATTCGACCGTGAGCTATTGATGGATGCCATGGAGCACCCCGAGAAGTATCCCCAGCTTACCATCCGTGTAAGCGGTTACGCCGTGAACTTTGTGAAACTGACGCGTGAACAACAGCTGGATGTACTGAGCCGTACAATCAACCACTGCTTGTGAAAGGTAGGATAAATCAACTGGAATCCTTCGGTACAGTAGATGGGCCGGGCATTAGGTTTGTGGTGTTCTTTCAGGGATGCCCGCTAAGGTGCCAGTTCTGTCATAATCCCGATACATGGGAACCTACCCTTGACGGTTTTGACAATAAGGGAAAAGGGGCTGGTGAGTTTACACCGGAACAACTAATGGCCGAAGTGCTCCAGTACAAGAACTACATACGCACAGGCGGTGTTACTGCCTCAGGCGGCGAACCTCTGATGCAACCGGAGTTCCTCAGGGCATTCTTCAAACTCTGTAAAGAGGAGGGCATTCATACATGCCTTGACACCTCTGGGGCCATCTACAACCAAAAAGCCCTGGACGTTCTGGAGTTTACAGATTTGGTGATGCTGGACATTAAGACGTTGGATGACACGCTGCACGAATCCTATACCGGTGCCACCAGAAAGAACAATCATCAGTGGATGGAACACCTGCAGGAAATAAAGAAACCTACGTGGATACGTCATGTGGTTGTTCCCACAATAACAGACCGCGAAGAGCGGCTGCTGGCCATTGCAGACTATATAGCACGATACAGCTGCGTAGAAAGGCTGGAACTGCTGGGATATCATATTATGGGCAAAGCCAAATACAGAAAGATGGGTATTCCCTACCCTCTGGAAGGCATTCCGCCCCTGTCCCCCGAGAAACTGAATGAGATAAGGGAGTTCTTCCGTAAAAGACTGAAGATAAAAGTAATGTAGTCATGGCTGAACAGCTGAATATAATAACAGGAACCAAGGATGAAATGTACGGGGCATTGCTTCCCCAGATCAGGGAGGTGATTGCCGATGAACCTGACATAATTGCCAATATGGCTAACGTAGCGGCAATGTTGCACGAGACATTCCATTTCTGGTGGACTGGCTTCTATCGTGTCTTGCCCGAGAGAAACGGTACCGGAGAGATATTGGTGTTGGGACCGTTCCAGGGTCCCCTTGCCTGTACACGCATCCGCAAGGGACGTGGAGTCTGCGGAACGGCATGGCAGGAAGCTTGTACGCAGGTTGTTTCCGACGTGGAGCAGTTTCCCGGACATATAGCATGTTCTTCTGCCTCCAAGAGCGAGATTGTCGTACCACTGATAAAGAACGGTATAGTTATCGCAGTGCTTGATATAGACAGCGCAGCCTTGAACACTTTTGACGAGACAGACCGCCTATGGCTTGAAAGAATAGTAGAACTATTATAATATAATATATATGAAGAAGAATATACGATATGTGCTGATAGCCCTTACCGCCATACATGGAACACATTCCATACTGAAGGCACAAACAATGACAGAATGGGACGACGTATCCGTCTTTCAGTTGAATCGCGAGGAAAGCCATGACCTGAGCATCCCCTTTGCGTCTGCCGAAGCTGCCAAAACACTGGACCTTGCACAATCTCCCTACTACCTGAATCTGAACGGCACATGGAAATTTCACTGGAGCGGAATGCCTACAGGAGCTCCATCTGATTTCTATGCAAAGGATTTTAATGATGGTGCATGGGATAACATTACCGTTCCATACCCCTGGCAAGTATATGCTGTAAGAAACGGAAAGAGTTGGGATAAACCATTGTATGTCAATACACAATACCCTTTTTCCTACACAGATACTTATAGCGTGATGGCAGACCGCTGGGGCAATTGGACGTACAGCGGAAACATGAAAAACCCAGTTGGTTGTTATCGCCGTACCTTTACACTGCCCGAAGGATGGAAAGAGCGTAAAACCTTCATCCGTTTCTGTGGAGCAGGACATGCCTATTATGTTTGGATTAACGGCAAGTTTGCCGGATATGCCGAAGATTCGTACCTACCCAGTGAATGGGATATTACTGACAAAGTACAAGAGGGAGAAAACACGGTGGCAGTAGAATGCTTCCGCTTCTCGAGCGGTTCGTTTTTGGAGTGCCAGGACTATTGGCGGCTCACGGGAATCACACGCGATGTGTACCTCTATTCAACACCCACCGAGTATATCAAGGATTTCTTCTTCAGCACCAGTGCGCTCAGGTCGGGCAATACTGCTGCATCAACAAAATTGCAATACAACATAGCTGCAGAAAACGTAAACGGATTGACGCTGGTGACCACTTTCAGCGATGGCAACAACGAACTTAAACAAACGAGCAGGACACTGACATCTGCCACAGGAACACAAACCATAAGCATAGACGGAATAGAGACATGGAGCGCCGAGAATCCAAGGCTTTATGACCTGACCCTGACATTGATGCGGGATGAAAAGGTAATAGACCTCCGCAGTTGCAAGATAGGCTTCCGCACCGTCACTATCCGTAACGATGGAGCCCTGCTCATCAACGGCAACAGAGTTATTTTCCATGGTGTAGATCGCCACGACTTCAGTCAGGAAACAGGAAGAACGGTAAGCAAGGAGGAAATGTTACAGGATGTGTTTACAATGAAGCGTCTGAACGTGAATGCCGTACGTACCAGCCATTATCCCAACAACGCCTACTTCTATGAACTTTGTGACAAGTACGGTCTCTACGTACTAGCTGAGGCCGATGTGGAATGTCACGGCAATATGGGACTGAGTAGCGTAGAATTGTTCCGTGCCCCGATGGTGGAACGCAACGAACGCCATGTACGTACCCTCCGTAACCATGCCTGTATCTTCGGATGGAGCGGTGGAAACGAAAGTGGAGGCGGCAATAACTTCCAGTATGTGATGGAAGCCATCAAGAAACTGGATACCAGTCGCATCACGCATTACGAGGGCAACAGTACCTGGAGCGACGTTACCAGCACCATGTACGGCTCCTATGGCAGTATGCTCAGCACTGGTGTCGGCAGGCTGAATGGCTATAAGAGCGGCTCTAAACAAAAGCCCCACATACAGTGCGAAAACACACACTCCATGGGCAACGCAATGGGCAACCAAAAAGATATGTTCAAGGAGATATATGAACCCTACCCTGCCATGACGGGCGAGTTTGTATGGGACTGGAAAGACCAAGGACTACGTATGCCTGTCTCAGGAAAAGCGAACCAATACTACTGGGCATACGGAGGCGACTTTGGCGACATACCCAACGACGGAGCATTCTGTTGTAACGGCGTAGTGCTGCCCGACTGCACGCCTACAGCAAAGAGCTATAACATGAAAGCTGTTTACCAACCCCTCGACGTGGAGATGAAAGACAGCCTGGCAGGAACCTTTTGGCTAAAGAATAAATTGCAGCAGAAAAACCTGAACAATGTGGATGTCCGCTATAGCATACAACAGGACGGAATAGAGATTAAAAGCGGTTTGCTTCCGGATATTGACATCGCTCCATACGACAGCATTATGGCAACCATCCCGTTAGATGATATAGAAATGCTACCAGAACACGAATACTACATACGGTTCAGCACCACACAGCGCGAGGCTACTCCCTGGGCAGAAGCCGGATACGAGGTGGCAGTCTCGGGTGCCGAACTTCGTAAGGCAACAACACGAAACACCTACCGCTATCAGGGAACTGAGACACTGAGCGTTACAAAGGGTAGCACAACCTGTTCCGTAGCAGGAAAGGATTTCTCTGTATCCTTCTCGCAAGGCACACTTTCAAAATACGTTTACAAAAACAACACACTTATCAGCACTCCTCTGAAACTCAACACTTTCCGTGCTCCCACTGAGAACGATCATGCACAGGAAAGCAACTGGGAAGCACAGGGCGTGCGTTCACTTACCCTGACAAAGGGAACCTTTACCATTACGGAGGATGATAACCAGCAGTGGGCCGATGTACAGGTTACCAACCAGTACAAGACCAGCACCAGTGCCATCACCTTCACCGTACAGCAGCGTTTCCGTGTCTATCCCGACGGAACGGTTGCCGTAAGCACCATCACTACACCTAATGTTGATGGACAGATACTGCCCAAACTGGGCTTCCGCTTCGAGATGCCCGTTGCCTGTACTCAGCTGACATGGTTCGGACGCGGTCCACTTGACAGCTATGCCGACCGCAAGGACGCTTCCCTGCCAGGCATTTACCACAGCACCGTCAGTGAACAGTGGACCAACTTTATCCGACCGCAGGAAACTGGTAACAAAGAGGAGGTGCGCTGGCTCGCCATTCAGCGCACAACCGGTGTGGGACTTGTATTCTCGGCTGCCCAACCGATGGCAACAACCGTCGGCAATTGGCGGGCAGAGGAAATCTATACAAGCAGGTACAACCGTGTAAAGCATCCGCACGAGATGGCAACTGTGCGCAACACCGTTGTCTGTCTGGATGCATGGAACAGGGCACTCGGCAATGCCTCGTGCGGTCCTGACGTACTGGAAAGATACGAGCGGAAGAATGCTCAGACTCCTTTCAGCTTCATCATACAGCCCATAGATAGCCTGGTTACTGATGAGACACTTACCACACTGGCATGTGTAAGTGCTCCTGTTTGTGAACCAGTGCTCATGAAGACCGACCGTCACGGCTATGCACATCTGAGTACTGTTACACAGGGTGCTACCATACATTATAAAAAAACAGGTATGGATGGCACTGAGGAGGAAGGTACACTCACGGAGCAGAACAACGAGCCAATTGACATGCGCATGGGCGGAACCTTAACGGCATACGCTACCTGCGAAGGGCTGGCTGACGGCATAGAGACCACGCAGCAATTCGGGCTCTTTGTGGATAAACGCGACTGGAGCATTGTCTCATACGACAGCCAGCAAGGCGGAAAGGAAATTGCCACAAATGCCATTGATGACGATGAGACTACCATCTGGCACACTCAGTATAATCCCTCTACGCCCGACTGCCCGCACGAACTTGTCATAGACATGGGGCATACGTACCGCGTCAACACATTTAGCTACAAGGGACGTACTGACGGTTCCAACGGCAGGGTTATCAACTTTGAGGTCTATTTCAGTAATAATCCCAAGATCTGGGGCGAGCCTGCAGCAAGCGGAAGCCTTCGTGATGTAAGCGATGTTCAGACCGTAGCCGTCCCTGGCAAGGTGGAAGCCCGCTACCTTCGCTTTGTAGCCAAATCTGTCGTAGGCAATAACAAATACGCCTCTGCCGCCGAACTATATATTGGAGCAGAGAGCATGGTAGAAGACAGACCCTCAGAGCTTACCCCCATCGTATCATCCCACAGATACCGCATCCGCGAGGTGGAAAGTAATCTTTGCCTTCATTACCAGGCGAACGGAAACGAAGGACACTTCTGTCTGGGTGAATTCTCCGAAAGTGACAATACATATCAGTTCTCCTTCATTTCCGCCCCAGGCTTCAGTGCCCTGTATAAGCTAAGGGGAGGCAACCGCTACATGTGTGTAGATAGTTCAACAAACTGGCGCATCATAAGTACCACAACAGCTCCTACCGATGCTAACGGCTATATGCAACTGGAACAGCTCGACAACGGGAAAGTTCATCTGCGTGCAGGTTGGCAGAACAGCGATCATGTAGGTCTTGACAATAAGACATCCGGCTCTTACATCTATGCCAACAAAACAACTCCAAGCGTATTCGTCCTCGAAGACATCACATTGGAGAAGGAAACCGGCATAAAGGAAATAATCCCCGAAGAAGAACTGGGACTACTGCAAAACCAAGGCTTACTACGCATCATAGCTCCGGAAGGAAGTACGCTGAACATATACAGCGTTACAGGTCAGCCCATTACGCATCTGCGGCTGGCAGGCAGTTGCTATTTGCCATTGGCTTTGCCAAAGGGCATTTATATCGTCAAGCTTAGTCATGGTAACGAGGATCGTATTATGAAGATTCATAAATAATCCCCCATTAGACTTCCTGTACAGAACGTTTAACACTCCTATAAAAAATAAAAAAAAACAATAATATGATACAGATAATATACGTTACAGATGCCGGCAGAGAAATTGCACAAAGACTGCTGAAGGAGATTCCTGAATCGCACCTGTTGCCAGTAAAAGCATTTGCATCTAATATCTTCTCGCGAAACGAGGCACTGATTTTCATAGGTTCCATGGGTATCTGTGTACGTACAATAGCTCCTTTTGTTAAAAGTAAGAATTCCGCTCCTGCCGTTATCTGCGTGGACAACTCTGGCAACTATGTAGTCAGTGTATTGAGCGGACATATAGGAGGGGCTAACAAACTTACCCGCCGTGTTGCACGTATTCTGGGTTGTGAGCCTGTCATCACCACCGAGAGTGATAACGAAGGACTCTGGGGTCTGGACACGCTGGCACCACATTTTGGTTGGCAGGAAGAACACAGAGACGGCAGGATGAATCATATCATCTTCCATTTCGTAGGAAGAAAGACTACCGTTCTGAAACTTGATATCCGAGGCGGAAGAGGCGTAGAATATCTGAAACGCACACGTCCGGCTCACGTTCAGCTATTTGATGCCGAGGTGCAACAGGATCCCGAAAGTCTGCTGATTGCCGTCAGTCATTTCTGGAATCCTACCATACAGAAGTTCAGCAAATCGGTATTGTACCGCCCGCCCGTATTGCATTTGGGTATCAGTTGTGCCCATGAATGCCCAGCTAGCGAGCTACCGCGTAAGATCCGCGAACTTCTGCATGAACACAATCTTTCCGAGAAAAGCATTGCCACCATCGATACCATTCCGCAGAAAGCCGACGAGATGCTTGTAAAATCACTTCTTATGGCCTTCCCCTGGGCACAGCTTGTTGTTAAAGAGACAGAAGAGACAGTTACCAGCGTTAGTGAGGCCTGTGCCATAACGCATGGTCCCCTGCTTATGGAGGAACAGGAGTTAGACGGTGTATGCAGTGTGGCTGTTTCCATCTCACGTGAAGCACAGTTAGGCGGACACGTAGAATTTGTTGGTACAGGATCTGACGATCCCGATCTGGTTACTGTTCGTGGCATGCGGTTCCTGCAGCAGGCCGACCTTATCCTCTACCCCTCCAATGCCGTCTCTGAACGACTAACACATTATGCCAAGAAAGGCTGTACGGTACGTTCGTCCGACAATCAGAAACCCGAAGAGCGTCTTCAGCTCATACAGGAATACTACAAGAAAGGTCTGCAGATAGTCCGCCTGCTTGATGGTGACCCTATCCTCAACCCCACATTTGAACAGGAAAAGCAACTGCTCGAAGACGCAGACATGCGTTATCACATCACTCCAGGAATCACCCCCGCTAACCGCTAGCCCACAAATGTACTTCCAAGGAATTATCATAGCAATAGCCACCTTTCTTATAATAGGCGTGTTCCACCCCATAGTCATTAAAACAGAATATTACTGGGGTGTGCGTTGCTGGCCGCTTTTCGCAATAGTTGGTATCGTTTTGCTTGTCGCTTCGCTCTTCGTCTCCTCTACCCTCTATGCCGCCATCATGGGCGTAACAGGCTGTTCCTCTCTGTGGAGCATTTTGGAACTCTTTCAGCAACGCGAACGTGTCCGCAAGGGATGGTTCCCGAAGAATCCAAGAAGGACATCTTAAACAACAAGAAAATTTAACTAATCATAAAAACATGAGACAACTTCTTCTTTCTGTTTTGGCATTTTATCTGATTACCCCCAATGCACAAGCTCAGCAGAATCCCTATCAAAACCCCAATCTATCAGCTTATGAGCGTGCTGTTGATTTGTGTACCCGACTGACGCTTGAAGAAAAAGCACAGCTGATGCTTGACGAGAGTCCTGCCATTCCTCGTCTGGGAATTAAAAAATTCTTCTGGTGGAGTGAGGCGCTACATGGTGCAGCCAATATGGGCAATGTTACGGTGTTCCCAGAGCCGGTAGCCCTGGCTGCTTCGTTTAACCCGGAAATGGTTTACAAATGTTTCGACGTTGCTTCTACCGAGTTCCGAGCCCAGTACAATCACCGTATGCATGATATGAAAGGAGAAGACGAGAAATTCCATAGCCTTTCTGTCTGGACACCTAACGTAAACATCTTCCGTGACCCAAGATGGGGGCGCGGCCAGGAAACATATGGCGAAGACCCGTATCTGACCAGTGTCATGGGTACGCAAGTTGTTCATGGCCTCCAAGGTCCTGAGTCTTCCAAGTATCGCAAGCTATGGGCTTGTGCTAAGCATTATGCTGTGCATAGCGGTCCTGAATATACCCGTCATTCTGCCAATCTAAATGATGTGTCGCCACGTGATATGTGGGAGACTTATTTGCCAGCCTTTAAAACGCTGGTTCAGGATGCCAAGGTTCGTGAGGTGATGTGTGCATATCAGCGCTTGGATGATGACCCTTGTTGCGGTTCACAGCGTCTTTTGCAGACAATCCTGCGCGACGAGTGGGGATTTCAATATCTGGTTGTTAGCGACTGCGGTGCTGTAAGCGATTTCTATACCAGCCATAAATCATCGTCCGATGCTGTTCATGGCTCAGCAAAGGCTGTACTGGCTGGTACGGATGTGGAATGCGGCTATGGCTATGCCTACAAAAGCATTCCTGAAGCAGTAAAACGCGGTTTCATTACCGAGGCTGAGGTTGATAAGCACATCGTTCGATTGTTGGAAGGGCGTTTTGACTTGGGGGAGATGGACGACCCGTCTCTCGTTGAATGGTCAAAGATTCCATATTCCGCAATGTCAACCAAGGAATCTGCTAATCTTTCGTTGGATATGGCACGCCAGACGATTGTTCTTTTGCAAAACAAAAATAATGTGTTACCCTTAAAGAAGGGTGAACGCCTTGCAGTTATCGGTCCTAATGCCGACAATGCTCCCATGATGTGGGGTAACTACAATGGTATGCCCAACCACACGATTACCATACTGGATGGCATTAAAGCCAAACAAAAGAAACTGTTCTACACTCCTGCATGCGATTTAACTTATGACAAGGTGATGGACTGCCTGATGGCCTCGATGTGTTCGTTCGAAGGCAAGAAAGGCTTAAAGGGAACTTTTTGGAATAACCGAAAAATGGATGGCCAGCCCGTTACCACAGAATTCTACACTACGCCGCTTGCTGTTACAACGGCAGGAATGCACAACTTTGCTCCAGGAGTTCAGTTAGAGGATTTCTCGGCTAAGTATGAGACCACCTTCAAACCTAAAGAAGCTGGTGAATACGTTGTTAATGTAGAAGGCTGTGGCCACTTTGAACTATATATTGACGGTGAGCAGAAATTCCGTCACCACACTTGGCGTACCACACCCAACAGAGTCGCAATTCAGGCAGAGGCTGGCAAGAATTACAACATAGAGGTACGCTTCTCACATATCCAAACTTACAATGCTAATCTAAAGATTAATGTAGCTAAGGAATTACCTATTGATTATCAGCAGATTATCAATCAGCTAAAAGGTATCGACAAAGTAGTTTTCGTTGGTGGTATATCTCCTGCCCTTGAAGGTGAGGAGATGCCTGTTGATATTGATGGTTTCAAGGGCGGCGACCGTACACACATTGAACTTCCTGCCGTTCAGCGTAACTTCCTTAAGGCACTGAAAGAAGCCGAAAAGACTGTAATCTTTGTCAATTGTTCCGGCTCGTGTATTGCATTGCAACCTGAAACGGAAACCTGCGATGCTATTGTTCAGGTTTGGTATCCTGGACAGGAAGGTGGAACTGCTGTTGCTGATGTGCTGTTTGGTGACGTGAATCCCAGCGGCAAACTGCCTGTTACGTTCTACAAGAACAGCAGTCAGTTGCCCGACTATGAGGACTATTCCATGAAGGGACGCACCTATCGATACTTCAATGATGCCCTCTTCCCCTTCGGCTACGGACTAAGCTACACATCATTTAAGATAGACAATGTTTCAGCAAACAATGTTCAATCTTTAACGTCGAAGGAAATGCGACCGACCAGCGAGAACCAAGTGGTAATGTTCAATGTTCAATGTCATGTTACCAACATCGGCAAACGTGACGGAACAGAAACACTACAACTTTATATCCGCAACCTGCAAGACCCTGACGGACCGCTAAAGAGTCTCAGGGCTTTCCAGCGTGTAAGCGTAAAGACAGGAAAGACTGTTACGGCTGAGTTGAAACTCACCAACAAAAGCTTTGAGTTCTGGGATCCAGAGACAAACACCATGCGTGTAAAGCCTGGCAAATATGAAATACTTGTAGGAACCAGTTCGCAGGATAAAGACCTGAAGAAACTGAATGTTATCATATAAACAGGATTGACCATGAGACTACAGACAGCATTGGTCGTATTTGCCATAGCCATGACGGCTGTTGCACAAAACCCGATAATTCATGACCAATTTACGGCCGACCCAACTGCTCGTGTGTTTAATAATAAGTTATATCTTTTCCCTTCACACGACATACCGGCTCCAGAAGGACAGCGTCAGGACTGGTTCTGTATGGCAGACTACCACGTCTTTTCGTCTGAGAACCTGACGGAATGGACGGATCATGGTGTTATTGTATCGCAGGAGAACGTACCTTGGGGAAAGCCTGACGGCTATTCAATGTGGGCACCGGACTGCGTTTACAAAAACGGCAGATATTTCTTTTATTTTCCGAATGTGCCACGTGAAGGAAAGGGCTTTGCTATAGGTGTGGCAATTGCCGGCCAACCGGAAGGGCCTTATACATTGGAAAAAGAATCCATAAAAGGAGTTGGCGGTATTGATCCGTGCGTCCTTATAGATGACGATGGCTCTGCCTACCTCTATTGGAGCGGCATGGGCATTCGTGGCGGCCAGTTGAAAGACAATATGACGGAATTGGCTAACGGCAGCCAGATGATGGAAGGCTTGCCTGAAGGCTTCAAGGAAGGACCGTTTGCCTTTAAGCGCGACGGCCGGTATTATCTTACTTTTCCTTGGGTGCGTAAAGAGAAGGGAACAGAAACACTGGCATATGCCATGAGCGATTCCCCAATGGGACCTTGGCAGTTTAAAGGTCTCATTATGGCTGAGCACGACAACAAATGCTGGACCAACCACCATAGTCTGGTGGAATTCCAAGGACAATGGTACTTGTTCTATCACCGCAACTACTATTCACCTCAGATGGATAAGCGTCGCTCTGCATGTATAGAAAAGGTCTCGTTCAATGCAGACGGCACCATTCAAGAGGTAAAACAAACGCTACGCGGAGTTGGCATAACATTAGCAACAGGCAGGATAGAACCTGACAGATACAGTTCGGTTAGCAATGGCGTCAGCATTGACTTCAATGACACAACAGCCACTTTTGACGGATGGCATGTCATACTTCCCCAGAAAGGAAGTTGGGTAAAATACAACGACGTGGACTTCCGCAACATTTCTGACGGCTATGTTGTTGTTAAAGTCAAAGCAAACGCCAACACCAGCTTCACCATTAGGGATAAATCAGAGAAAGGAAGCGTGATTGCTAAGCTAACGATAACCGTTGAAGGTGAAACAGGACCGTTCCGTCGGGATATGAAGGGACAATGGATGACACTTACGGTACCTGTTGACTTTGTACCAAAGGGTATAACAAATCTGTGTATTGTATGCGAAGAGGCAGAAATGTGCATCGACTGGCTGCAATTCAAGAACCGTACAACATACATGAAGCCAGCCACAGAAGTTAGTGCAAAGCCCGATGAGGAAGGGTTTATACGCAGATGGATGCTCTTAGAACCCATTAAGCAAGATATCCGTTCAAACGTCATCTTCACAAATACTTGGTTGCGCCAGGCTTTTGCCAAACAGTATTTTGATGGCCAGATGACCATTTTGCCTAAAGATGGGCAAAAGGTGAAAGCAGGAAATCAGAAATTGGCATGGCATCTGTTGGATAGCGAAACATACAACGTGCGGCTTTTCCGCTTTGCAGAGAAATGGGGACAGCAGACATACGGCTCGCTCTTCTGGGCGGTTACAGTTATTGACTGTCCAGAGGAAATACAGAATGTACGACTGGCTGCAGGCAGCAACGGAGCCTCTATGTGGTGGCTTAACGGCGAAGAAGTTTTGCTGTTAGAAGGCGACCGTCGCATGGTTCAGGATGACGGTATGTCCAAAAGGCTTACATTGAAGAAAGGACGTAACGTCTTAAGAGGTGCTGTCATCAACGGCCCAGGTCTGAGTGATATGTGCGTCCGTTTCATCAACGAGAAGGGCATCCCAGTGACAAGTTATTCATTAGACATTACGCGTTAGACCTTAGACTTTAACATTATGAAAAAGATAATATCAACCTTATCGCTTATCATTTTTCATTTCTCACTTTGCATGGCTCAAGTTGGTGCGCCTTACATTCACGACCCATCAACTATTGCAGAATGCGACGGTAAGTATTACACATTTGGGACTGGCGGAGGTGGACTTATTAGCGAAGACGGATGGTCGTGGCACGGTGGAGCAGAACGGCCAGGAGGCGGTGCAGCACCAGATGTTTTGAAGATTGGAGCCAGATACCTTATTATATATGGAGCTACAGGCGGCGGACTGGGAGGCGGCCACAACGGTCGCATACTGACCATGTGGAACAAGACGTTAGACCCTAAATCGGCAGATTTCAAATACAGCAAGGCTATAGAGGTGGCATCAAGCGATGGTATGGAAGACTGCGATGCCATTGACCCATGTCTTCTGCTTGATCCCACCACTGGGCGGTTGTGGACCACCTATGGCACCTATTTCGGCAATATTAGGCTCATAGAGCTGGACCCCGAGACGGGCGGGCGTATGAAAGGCAACAAGGAAAAGGATATTGCCATAGATTGCGAGGCAACCGACCTTATCTGGCGCGACGGTTGGTATTACCTGTTGGGTACACACGGAACCTGTTGCGATGGCGTGAACTCTACTTATAACATTGTGGTGGGACGCTCACGTAACGTAGAAGGCCCTTATATAGATAATGTAGGACGAGATATGCTGCATGGTGGCGGACGTATGGTAATTGCAGCAGGCAATCGTGTCTGTGGTCCTGGCCATTATGGACGAACCGTAATTGACGAAGGCGTAGAAGTAATGTCTTGTCATTTCGAGGCCGACCTTGAGCGTAGCGGTCGTAGTGTTCTTGGCATCAGACCATTGCTATGGAATAAAGGATGGCCAGAAGCAGGTGACCCATTCAGGGAAGGCAGCTATGCTATCATTTCAGAGCGTCGTGGTTATAGTCTGGAACTGGCTGTCGATTTTGTCCGTATGCAGCAGGAAAGACAAGCCTTTTGGCGTATCAACCCGGATGAACCCGTAAAACCCATACCTAACCAAAAACTTGATGAAGTAAGGGAAACTTGGCCCAAAGGAAACATTGCAGTCCGTTGCAGCGATTATATGTTTCGCCCGCATCAGCGCTGGACTATCATGCCCGTAGCAGAAGGCGGCGGTTTCCTTGGCGGTCCCTATTGTAAGATTGTAATCGAGCATACCAATCGGGCTCTTACCGCTACAGAAAGTCTGGAACTGACTACAACAGAAGAGTTCACAGGAGCAGATGAACAGCTCTGGCGTATAGAGCAACTGACAGACGCGACCTATAGAATCATGCCCAAACGTATTCCTGGGAAAAAGGAACTGAATACAACCCATTGCCTTTACTCTTCGGGAGACAGCACCCCTACCCTTGCGCCTTACGACTTCAAGAGCGATAATTCAAAGTGGCGGTTCCGGGAACATCATTGAGAGAAGCGAGAAACTAATTGATAATGGATAAGTAAGATACCGTGAAAAAAACATTGCTTTTGTATGCAGATTGAAAAATAATTTGTACCTTTGGCACGAAGAAGATACCCTTTTTATTATATAATGCTTATGAACATTACTTTCTTACCTCCCTTTGTTAGCCGTTTTGCAGCCTGTATGTTTCTTGCTGTTGTTGGTCTGTTGATGACAGAACCTACTACGGCACAGAATGTGCTGACACCCAATGAGGAGTCGGGCATTGACGGAGCCACCTACACGTGGACCGATACCGACGGCAACGTCTTCGGTTTTTCCAGTATGGGAAATAGGTACGTCACCTCGCCCTTCGAGCTCACCCTACGTGGCATCGTGCCCAGCACGACTGTTGAATCGACAAGTCTCACCGTTCCCGACGTGCTGACACTCGATGGTCAGGAGATGAGCGTGGTATGTATCTACTACGGGGTGTTCCAGGGCTTCCCGGCACTGACCACCCTCACGCTGCCCGCACGTCTGTTATATGTCAACTACGAGACACTCAACGCCTGTAGCGAGACGCTCACCGACCTCTACTGCCGGTCGTACCTGCCTCCGAAAGTCCAAGACTTAAATTACACCTCTGCTTATAATGCCATTGAGAGAGTCAAGCTACATGTGCCGGCATCCTCCGTTGCTGCATACGCCAATGCTGCGTATTGGAACAAGATGACCAATATCAGTGCCTTTGACGAAAGTGCCGACTGTGTAAACCTCTACTGCGACTACACAGTGACTGATGTCACGGGCATAACGCCCAATGCCAAACTACGCATCATCAGCAATCGCCTGGTGCCTGAGGGCGACTATTACTACTACAACGGTCCTTCTTCGGACAATGACTTTGGCGCACACGTGGATGTCAACACCCCGACTCCTTGGCAGTTCGGCAATTTCTTCATGGAGCAACCCCTCATTAAACTCCGTTCATGGGGATCTGAGATAAATTACTATGAACACACGTCCCCCACCCTGATTCCGCAGAGCCAGATGACGGCCACGGGCGATGTGGCCGTGCAGATTGGCTGTCGCAACAATGCGTGGAAGTTTTTCAGCCTGCCCTTCGATGTCTATATGGGCGACATCTCCGTTTCACACAAAGCCTCATGGGTTATTCGCCGCTTCTTGCCACGCGAGCGTGCTGCCCTGTCGGGAAACACCTGGCAAAACGTTGGAATCCGTGATACCTTGCGTGCCAACACGGGATACATTATTTATGTCTATACACCCAACTCTGACGATATCCCCATGCTTACCGTCAAGGCTGCCAACAATGCCAAGAAGCAGGGTCTCTTTGCCACAGGCGACGTAACTGTGCCGCTCGTTCAGACCGATGCCGCTGTGCCGCAGGACCAGAACTGGAATTACATCGGCAATCCCTATCCTGCCTTCTACGATATGGGGCAAAGCGACTACACCGCACCTTATACCGTTTGGCAGCGTGGTGGTAACTATTTATACGAAGTCTATTCGCCGCTCGATGACAACTATGCACTACAGCCTTTCGAGGGTCTTTTCGTGCAATGTCCGGATGGAACCAACAGTATTACCTTCCAAGCTACAGGACGCATGCACACGCCGCCAGTTGCTGAAGATGATTGGTATTATAGTGCTCCGCGACGTGCACGTACCTTGCAGAACCGCCAGCTCTACAACATCTTCCTTTCTGCCGGAGAGTTCTCCGACCGCGCTCGCATCGTGGTGAACTCCGAGGCCCGCGAAGGCTATGAGTTGGAGCGCGATGCCTCGAAGATGATGTCAACCGATACTGCCGTGCCGCAAATCTATGTTATCAATGGTGGCATCAACTACGCCATTGACGAGCGTCCCTTGGGTAACGGACGGTTCACCTTGGGTATGCGCTTCGCCAACGCTGGCGACTACACCCTTCGCCTCGAAACCCGTGGTGAAGCACAAAACGTCTTTCTGACCGATCGTCTCACAGACGAGACCTTTGACCTCTCTCTGGGCGAGAACTACACCTTCTTTGCAGAGGCAGGAACTGCCAACGACCGCTTCACGCTCACCATCGGGGACGATACCACAGGCATCAACACAATTGATAATGGACAATTGACAATTGATAATGCTACTTACGACTTAAGCGGCCGCAAAATTGTAGATGGTAAGTTGTCAAATGGTAAATTGCCGAAGGGTATTTACGTGAAGCAAGGAAAGAAAATGATCATCAAATAAACTCATCAGCCCGTGATTATGAAAAAGTTATTCAGCATATTCCTGTTGACGCTGCTGACGCTCAGCGTCTCAGCCCAAGAGCACAAGGTGACATTGACGGCCAATCCCACTCAAGGTGGAGGCGTAAATTTCTTAGGTCTAGGCTATGTCATTTATTCAGAGACCTCTCAGAGCCTTTCCCAAGGCGCTACCGCAACATGCTATGCCCTGCCCAACGAGGCTTTTAAGTTCGCTGCATGGAAACAAGGCAACATCATTGTCTCTACCGACAATCCCATGACCGTCATCATGGATAACGAAGACTTGGCCTACGAAGCCGTCTTTGTGTTCGACCCTGATTCGCCCAACGACCCGGGCGGCAACTATTTCAATGCCGAGACCGGAGAGATGCGTATTGTCAATACGAATCCCAACGCATGGTACGACTATAACTTTAACAAAAATGGTGTGCGTCTGATGGACGTAATCAAAAACTTGACGACTGATTACAGCGCCATTAAGTCAATGACATTCATCGGACAGTTCCCCTATTTGTTGGATAGTCGGTTTGATTTCCCTAATCTCCCAAACCTCAAGTACTTCGACATGAGTCGTACCGATGTGGAAGAAATATTTGATTTGTGTCGCAACATGCCGTCCTTGGAGACACTGATGCTCCCTGCCACGATAAGAAGTGTGTTGGGAACGATGTTCTCTGACTCGCCTGCCATCCAGGACATCTTTTTATTTGCCACCGAACCTGCCACCACAATCAGTGAGTTTGCTTTCATGGTCTGCGACAGTGAAACAGGTTCGCAGATTCCCTTCCCAGCCACTATCCATGTGCCTAAGACTTCCTTGCCACTCTACCAGGAGGCTTATCTTTGGAAGGACCTAAATCTTGAGGCCATAGACGACGGAACGCTCGACATCACGGTGACATTGCCCGCCACAGTTGCCGATGGTACTTACCAGAACATGAGTCTCGTGCTGGAAGACAGGGCCACGATGTTGCAGACACGCTATGTTGTCACCAAGCAGCCCACCTACACCTTCTCTAACCTGCCTACCAACACTTCCTATAACCTGCGTGTAGAGAATACCTTAGGGCAGGTGATTGGCGAGGTCAAAAACGTGCAGTTGGAAGAAAAGGATGTTGCCGTCGAAATCCCAGCGCTGCAGCAATTGTGTGCTGCATCGGTCATTGTGAAGAGTCCCAACGGCACTGACCTGACAACCAAGACACAGGTAAAATGGACATTGCCCGACGGCACTGTCGTCGGACAGCGGCCCACGTTGAGCAACGTCCTCGAAGGTACGTCATTAAACTGCAAGGTGCAGCTCAGTGAGGAACTGGCTACCAACTACAGTACGCCGGCATCCCAAACCATTACTGTGCAGGCAGAAAGCGAGAACCAGCTTACTTGCCAGCTGCAGGGTCTGCACCGCGTCACCTTGAGCGGACAGGTGACGAATGCCCTGACGGGACGACCCATAGCAGGTGTCTCCGTGGTGTTGCGACAGCAGGTAGGTGGCGTATATAGCCGCTCTTCCTCTGCCACTACTGACGAGGAAGGCCGCTACAGCCTCATGGCTTATTCCGAGAATGGTACACTCTCGTTCTCTTCTACGGGCTGTTTCACCCGTTCCATAGATATTGAAGCTCCCACCGAGAGCCAGACGATAGAGACTGTTGCCTTGCAGTCGCTCACAGGTGCCACCATCGGTTACGCGCTTACCTATACCCCCACTGTGGCAGCTGGCGAAACACCTCAGAAACAGGAGAACTACAGCGACAGCGAGGTGAGCTTTGCCATCTACAACGTCACGAAGAGCCAAGAGCTGACGCAGTTTGTGCGTCAGGGCAGCCAGCTCATCATCACAGAGGGAGCCGACATTGGTGACGAGCTACGGGTAACTATAACCAGTCTTACTGACAGTTATGCCCCTGTCGTCGTTCAGTGTGTCATCGACGACACGAACTATGCCGAAGCAATCTTTGACATAGTGGAGCGTGGCAACTTAGTAGCAACACCGGCAGAAGGCAGTACTGCAGGTTTGGGCCTGCTCTACGACAGCAGCGGACAGCTGTTCCGTCAAGGAAGCTATGGCGCAGAGAACCTGATACTCGACAACCTGCCCGACGGCAACTATACCTTGGTGTCGATGGGAACCACCAGTTTCTTCAGGAATGTGTTGCGTCTGTCATCGCTGGCTGACGCAGGCTTGGTTAAGGATGTTGATTATGTGACCAGCACCGTCACTATCCACAAAGGACAGCAGACTGCCGTCAATGTAGGGGTTGTGCCAGCCTTCAATGAGAGCCGTTATTACTATACTGACTCTAGAAACACCTATTTTATGGGAGATAAGTCGAGGTTAAGCATCGGCGACCATGAAACACTCAAAGCTCGTGTACAGTTTAAACCACAGTATGCTTCACGTGTCAGCAACGTGCAATTGGTTGTTGATTTACCCGATGGTGTCAGCATCGTACCCGGCTCACTCAACGACTATCAATTGGAAGGACAGCGCTTAACGGTCAATATAACCTCTGCTATCTTAACACGATTCTGTGTGACTACTGCGAATCCCACTCTCCACCGCACCACAGCCTTCGTTCGTTTCAACCTTGACGGAGAGGAGATTTTACAGCCGATTGGTACAGTATTCTTTGAGGCCACCCATCTCAGCTTCGACGCACAGGAATATATTCAGTCCAATGAAGTCAATGTATGGGGAACTCTGCCTCAGTCCCTGGCTGGCAGCAATCTGGAAATCTTCGACAATGGTGTGTTAGTGTCGCAGGCTATTGTGGCAGAAAGCGGCCAACTGAAAATGACAGTACCACTATATAAGCCCTTGAATAATTCCTGGCATCAACTGATGGCAAAGGTGGTTTCGCCGGAAGTTGGTGTGCTGTGGTCACAACCCAGAGCGGTGCAGTGTTATCGCAACACCCCCGTAATGCTGGAAGAAATCCGCATGTCCTGTTACAATGGCAATGATAATTGCACCATTGTGTTTTCTAAACAAACTGGTAATATCTCTAAATATAGCTATGGTTATAATCCATCTTATCCTTCTTTTACCTTTACGGCTCATTTCACAGAGAACGAACCAGAGAAGGTGAAGAACCTGATGTTCATCATCTACCTGAGCAATGGAACGATACGTCGCATACGAGGTACTTACGACGCTGGACAAAATGGTTGGTTCTGTAGTTCCTCATTCAGCATTTCTGCACTTCCAATCAACGTGTCGGTCACCTATGATATTGTAATAGACGACCAGAATGACCATGAAACCATGTTCAACGATCAGGTGGATGTGATGCATCAAGCTTCACTGCACGTGAAGGATATGGTAGAGAACCACATGACGACCACTTTGCTGACAGACGAGGAGAATAACTGCTCCTTTGTCATGGAGAGTGAAAATGGACGACAATTGCTCTGCGAACCGACTGTCGAGGACTATGATGCCATTGAGCAAGAGATGCGCGAAAGCGGCAATATGCAGTGTACCCATACCGATGACGGCATCATCGCCTATAGTGTGAAAGGTAGTGACGAAGACGTACAATTGCTCGTTGCAGACAGCAAGGAGCGTGTAGGCGTGCGCGTCAGAATATCAAACTATGTTGCTCCTGTCCCTGCTCGTGCCCGACGTCGCATCAGCCTTAGCTCTGCACTCTCTCTGGGATTCGATTTTGGTGGTGAAGTCCTTGACATCGTGGGTATTGCAGAATATCTCGATGCACCATCACAGCTGTCACAGCTTGATTTTCAGTACCAGCAGAACCTGCGTGAACAGCAGAAGCTCTTCGACCGTGCTCTCAAGCGTATGGACGAAAAATGTGTTGTTTCTGACGCCCCAGCATTATCTGCAGAAGAAAAACTCAGTTTCCTCCAGCAGCAGAAAGATATCAACGAGTTCCGTAAGCAGTATGAAGCAAAGGCTGAAGCCCTTATCAATTCCTACGAGAAAGCCTTACTCCGCAAGGGAATATACGATATAGGTACTAGTGCCTTGAGCGCGGGAGTTAAATCTGCATTTAAGTTAGGTAAAAAGATTGATAAAGTGATGGACAAATTGGATGATTGGGGCATTAAGAATGAGGCGGAACTCCTGAAGAGTGGCTTGGAGTTTGATTTGGGTATAGCCCAAGAATTGGGCAAGTTACCTTCTATTGACGAGATGCTTGGCTCCAATTTTGGCGATGTCTTTAAAGAGGCGATGGACTACATGAATGAAATGAACGGTTTCATTCGTAATCAGTTTAACGGCTTGATTAAGAACATTGAAGACACCGTCGATGACAACTGTAAAGACGATGACGATGATGACGACGATGA
>JAGCPD010000055.1 GCA_017645305.1 Bacteroidaceae bacterium
AGTTCTTCTCCACTTCCTCTCCACTTCTAATAAATGGAGATGTAATAGAGAGAAAACGGAGGAGAACATGAGATAAACTGGAGCAGAAGAGAAACTAAATGGAAGTAGCATTATGGCAGAAATGAAGCAAGACATGTATGGTGCCGTAGGAAGAATAGGCAACAAGACGTACTACCAGCGTTTGGGAAAGACCATCGGAAGGACAATTACAAAACCAAAGAATCCAAAGACTGTAAGAACAGACTCCTTACCAACATAATTAATAAGAATCTGATAATTCGCTTTTTTTAGACTGTTTCTTCTGAGTATAATGATTATCTTGATTGTTGTACATAGCTATAAGCTGGGCATTATTCTCACCAACAGCAGTATTTAGCAGCTGATGGCTCTCTTTAGATTCTGTCCCATTGCTTTTTGAGTTGTCACTAGCAAAAACGTCCTTCTCACCGTTTTCGTAGTTGATTGACATTGTTTCAGACTTACTGACGGTATAGGTCGGCCCTTTCTGATTCGAAAACTTCTTGTACTTAACATCTTCCTTATTTACCTCAAGCACTTTGCTCAAAACTGTTGATCCGTCTTTCAGAACAATTACGTCCTGAGCGTTTGCATCCAGCGCCACTAAGAATAGTAACAAAAAAACTTTTTCATTTGCTCTTTATTTTTAAAGATTAGTACAATGTTTCGTTCCTGTTTTATGGAGGATAAGCACTAACCTATTTGCATAAGAAAAGCGCAGACTTCTCCATATTCTCCGACAGGTCTGCGACAACCCTCTATCAACTATGAGAAACCTGCGCTTATAGCGCAAGCCTCAATGTCGATAGATTTTGCCCGTTCATTCTCTGTTCGAGGTCGCAGTTCGTCGGAGAAATTGAGCAATATGTCTTGGAAAAGGGCACTTTGGCCTCAAGTCCGATGCAAAGATACAAAAAATTGAAAAACGAAGAATGAAGAGCGAAAAAAATTATCTTCATTCTGATGCTAAACCATAAAAAAACATCATATTCTGTCGCTCTATGACTTTTTTTGCATAACAGGGCGTTAAAAAGTGGGATAAAAGTTTGGAGGATAAGAGAAAAAACAGTAATTTTACGCCATCAACAGGTTGTGCAGCGGCACAATGTCAAGGGACATCATATCGGCACTGATACTATAATTTCACTGGGCAAAAAAAGAATATGAACAATTTCAAATTTCAAAAACAGTTGCCGTATGAAAACAATGTCTAACAGCTTTGCGAGAAGCTATACTTTGACTCGCAGATTGGGAACAAAAGTACAACTGGCAGGAAAGATGATGTATCTGCCAAACAGTAGAGTTCCCCGTGTTGTGCAGAAACTGACACTAAGCCAAGTTGCCGCAATCCCCAGGGATCGGTATTCCGTGAAAGTGATTGAATCTACGCAAACATCCAAAGTAACCTTTGCCAACAGATATCGTCGTATGCTATTGTCGGCCCGTAGGGAACGACTCCGTTTCCATGGGCGTTTTGAACGTGCCGCGCGTGCCAGCGATTTTATTGTTCCAAAAGCACAGATTGTGCCAGAGACAATCAGTGCCAATGCTGACAGCACGAAGAAATACACCACAGTTATAGAATTATTAGATCTGGCGAAAAAAGAGATAAAAGTCCTTTATCACGAAAATCGCGAACTCAGGAGGATCCAAAAGGATGCACCACCAGGGTATAGCGGAATTTTCTTTCCGCCTGTTGATGAAGGTAAAATGTCTGATTGCATTCTTAAAGTTGTCGAGCGCTATTTCGGTTCCGAAGATACTGGTGAAATTCGTGACAAAAAATACAAGTTGCCCCAGTTTTGCGTTCTGATGTATTACTACTTCCGTCGTATTAATATTTTACAGAACACATCGCGGCAGCCATTTTGTCTCTATCTGCTGAAGAAAGTATTCGAGAACGAATCGAAATTCACCTCCAGGACTTTCAACAACTATGCTACCGCCCCGGAATTCGCAGAGGTAGAAAAGGATTTTACCTATGCTAGTCGGCTGAACATCAACTTCAAGTACCATCCTTTACCATCTGAAAATCCACTCCAAGATGCTTTCCACGAAATTGGATGGGCTTTCCACAATTCTTCATATTTTGAAGAGCTTAGGGAACTGCAAAAAAATACAAGAAGATTTCTGATATAGCGTTATAATACAGCTTTTTAGAGAATCTTCTCAACAGAGGTCCTACCAAAGGGATCTCTGTTTTTTTCCACGCAAAATTTGGGATTTTCCAATTGCTTGTAAGCCTCACCAAAACACCATACCTTTGCCACCGAAATCCCGGGAGAAAACAAACATTATTAATTAAACACTTTTAAAAAGATGAAAAAAATTCAATTTAACCTGAATGTTGCTACAGAGCAACGTTCAATCAATCGGAAGACTACTCTGCAGAAACTTCAGAGAATCTTCCTTAAGGCTGTAAGCATGGCTTATGGCAAGTTGAAGGCCATCTGCTCTCATTCCTTCGAGGGTGTCAGCACAGGCTCTGCGTGTATGAACAAGTTTAACCAGGTTAACCTCAAGTACCTGCGCGAACGTGCAGCTACCATTCAGAACGCTGGAGGCAGCCTGAGCCAGTTCAACCAGTTCATGCCAATTGACAGCGACAAATGGACTCCCTTTGCCGCCATCATCTCACAAGGCAGTCTGCCTGAGGTAACAGTGGGCATCGATGCAGAGGGCGGTCATGTGGCTCGTGTCAATACGCCTAGCCGCACCTATGCTGACTTCGTGAAGGCATGGGGACTCCTCCGCGGTGATCAAATTTCCTTCGTGACTGTCCAGAAGCGTGAGAGTAAGTATGAAGTGGGCATTGCCCGTATTGTGCTTAACCCTCGCAATGCCGACAGCACGAGTGCTCCCATGAGTACCGAGATTGTGAACAGCCAAGGCGAATTCCCTTGCTCCAACTGGAAAAATAAGCTGAACTTCCAGACCTTTGAGTTCGACACCGACCACTTCAACTTCGTACTGGGCCGTGGCGGCATTGTGGTGGCTGCGGGCATCATTGTCAGTCGCAAGGACAAGAACGGCGAATGGCTCCGCAGCAACTGTCAGTTGGTGCTCAACGAGGCTGGCTTTGGCACCGACCTGTGCAGCCTGGCTGAGGCCATAGAGAAGAGCTACACGGCATCGGACATTGACATGGAGTCTGAGTACTTCCTCAATAATGCAGGCGCAGGCGGTGCCGGCTCTACAGGTGACATCACCCCTAGCGGTGGCGGCGGCGGTGTGGAGCCCGGCCAGCCCAGCTACAGTACTACTGCCACCATCAATGGTGTCGCCCAGAACATCTCAGGCGGCAGCGTAACTGCCACTGCTCCTGTGACCAGTGTGGCTGTCAGCGGCACCAATCTGAGCGATGTGACCTTCACCGCCAAGGTTGATGGTACGGGCGATGCCATCAGCCCCACCAGCCACGATGCCAGCGGCGCTTCGTTCACAGGTCTGAACGTAGAAGCCGAACACAGCCTCGTGGTCTATCGTGGCGGCACCACATGGTTTACCATCACTGCCCAGGCATCAGGTGGCGACTCCATCGAGGACTGATACAGAACTGCATAGAAACTGAAACTGAAAAATCCGGGCTGGCAGCACAAGGCTGTCGGCCCGGATTCTTTCTCTTCCTAAAGATAATATGTAAAAAACGTTTTGGTTTACGCGAAAAAATCAGCGCAGCACCTTCTTGCCGTTAACGATGTAGATGCCCTTCTGAGCCTTGTTTACACGCTGGCCAGCCAGGTTGTAGATAGCGGCATTGTCAATTGTCAATTCTCCATTGTCAATTGTACTGATGCCAGTCTCCGTATCGGCAACGAAGCTGATGAGGTAGAGCTGGTTGGTAAGGGCCCCGCTCTTCCAATATATACAACCCATACCCTCCAAGTCGTACTTGCCGCCGGCCTGCAGTGCTTCAACGTTAACGTTCCACTGATTATAGACAGCAAGCGTAGTCTCGCCTACCTTGAAGGTCAGGTTCTTATTGTTGGCCTCAACAAACTCGGCCTTCTCTATCTTCACAAACTCATTCATGTAGGTCTGGTTCAGCTCGTCAACGGTGATAACCTTGGGCTCAACGGGATTGTCGCTCGACTTAACATACAACTCCACATCTTCTTTATTTACAGCCAACTCCAACAGACCGTTGTATGTCTTCAGGGTACCATAAACACCTGAATAATGGGGAGGAATACTTGGAGCGATGTCAAGAGCAACTTCGTCACCTTTCTTAAATCCCAAACCACTACCGTAAAGCAAGAGGCTACCATATTCATCTTTAATATAGGTATAAGAGCCGTTAGCATAGGTAACAATAGCGGTCTTGGGAGAAAATTGATCATCCACCTGCCAATAAGAAGCCTGATAACCCTTGTTCCACTCTGCTTCCTTGGTTACCCAAGAATCGCCGCCTACTACGGGGAACTCCTCCAATATTGATTGGATGCTCATAAAGCCCTTATAAACCTTCAGGGTGTAACTTTTGCTGCTTGCCTCGTAGGTGTCGTTGCCGGCATACTTAGCCGTCAACTTGAGGTCACCACTACTATGGTTGGGAATATACACCTTGCCCTCATAGATACTGGGTTCTTCCTCTCCCATTATCCAGTTGCCGCCCATCTCCAGTGTCCACTCTATCTTGGCATCTTCTAATGCAGCATCGTCAGCCTTAACGGTTGCCGTGGGAAGATTTGTCTCATCACCATCTTTGCCAGGGGTGAATTTCGACACGTATTCGCCAAGTTCAACAGCGGTATAGGTCTTTATATCACCGCCTTTAGGAGACAATGTGAAAGTCATCTTCTGGATTCGTCTGTGGCCGGAAGTTCCACCGATTTCACCAGTCATACTACCATTTGCACGTCCTGTCCATGTGTCACCCTCGAAAGAACCTTCCGCCTCATCGCCAACTAATGTGATTTCGTTTGTACCGTCTCCGCTACCAAAGGTAAACACCACCTTGGTAACCACCTCTGTCTCGAGATTCAGTTTGACGTTAATCTTGTTTCCACCATAGCAACGGATAGCCTCGCCCGTGTTGTAATACTTAGGACCGTTCTTTGTGTTGGATCCATTCTCGAAGTTTACTACGATTTTATACCCGTCGCTGCTGCGGAAATCCATTGTAGTAACATCCTGAGCATTCTCTAATCCTTGATTAGAAAAATCCAATTCGATTTCGTCGGCAAAAGCTGCGCCCATGCCCATTAAGCCCAAAAGGGCAACAAAGAAAAAGCGTAAAATCTTGTTCATAAGCGTTTTGTTTTTGGTTATTATTTGTTTGTTTTGTGCTGCAAATATACGATTAAGTGAGAGAAGAACAAAATAAATGCCTTTATTTTTTTCTCCCAACACGAAAAACAGCGAGAGCCAAAAGAGAATTTATTATTATTTGGCCGAGTGATTGAGGAAGACGAAGTCTGCATGAGCAGGCTCGAAAGATGTATATTTTTCAACAATGTCTTTTATTCCTGCCATTTGCTTCTTGTTTTTATTGAATTATTTCATGCATACGGAGCCCTGATGTGGGCGTGTGCCTTGTGGGCACGCTGTTCTCCCCACACCAGGGCTCCGTGTACCTTAACTGCTTTTTCCCTTGTTTGTTTTATTTCCGTTCTTTTGTTCTGAGGGACTTATTTCTGAACACGCACAGGCCGGACTGGTAGGCCTAGAATGCGGAGGTTACCGTTTATGCTGATACTACCGGAACCGGAGCACAGACTGACCCCGTAATAGGATTCAACCGAGTAGAGTGAACGCGACCAGTAGTAACCGTTGCCGCCAGCACTACTGAGCGACGTATTACGACAAATGCCCGCAGCAGGCAAGAAAATGCTGTTGCCGTTGCTCTTGCTGGTTATCTTACGGCCATAGACACCGTTTTGCGTAGTCCATGTTGTGGTGGTTAAGTTACTATTGATTAGTTCTTCGAGTTGTGCATCGCTCGGCATCTGCCAGCCTGTACCCCAGTTAGCTGTTGCTGTATCGTCGACAGGCTCAAGTTCAGTCTTGTTATCTACAGTTCCGTAACTACTACTTGTGCAGTATTTAGTCATTGTGGTTTTAGATCCATTACAGTATTTGTATATTCTCCAACTGTAGTCAATCTTAGACCGTGTCTCGCCCCAAGCAAAATAGTCACCGTAATCTTCCGGTTTGCTGGCACCGACATTACAGGTTGCCCACAATGTACCACTCGGTAAGCCTAAATCCACATATTCGTGGCCGTTTGTATCTTCATCTGGATTTGGGTCTGTTCCTGGGTTCACATCTTCCATAGCTGCAGCAAGGGTGTTGATGAAGTTCTTCACATGTGTCTTCATTTCCGTAAACTTGTCACTACCAACCTGCAGAGACGAACTGCAGTCGAGCACCAGCATGATGGCGGCACTGTTACGCTCTACCGTCACCGTGATGTCGTCACCCTTGTCAAACTCAGAGTTTACCTGCCAGTATGAACCGTCTAGATAGTACTCCCTTACATAGTCCATTGAGAGGCTATTGCCGTTGGCATCTTTCAAGTCAACAAAGTCGAAGGAAATATTGAGACCATTTCTCATTCCTTGTATGCTTGTTCCGCTGCTACATGTCAGCCCGACGTAACGTACATTGTTCAGCGTATTGTTGCGCACATTCAACGTTCCTTCGATGTAGCAGTTAGACTGAGTGGCACTTGAAACATTATCGAAGGTGAAACGATATTTTTGCCCGTCGTCCAACATTGGGAATTTGATGCTCACGGTCTGCGTCTGAGTGATGCTCGTCAGTTGTTCTGCAATTTCCTGAAAACGGTGGTTCTTTTGCAATTTAGTTGAAAAAGTAAATAGAAAGAGATATTTTAGCAATCTTTATTCCCCATTAGAAACGACAAATTTCATAACCGAAAAAATCTGTCACAAGTGATTGAATATTAATGATTTATAACAATAAATA
>JAGCPD010000056.1 GCA_017645305.1 Bacteroidaceae bacterium
CCCATCGGCGAGGAACGTATCCTTAATGGCGGAGGTATCTTTACACCCTCTCAGGAAGGATCGCATTTACCCGATCAGGGAGGTAGTACAGCCCCAGACCCTAATAACCAAAACGGGAACGAAAACGAAAACCAAAACCAAAACCAAAACCAGAATCAGGGTAGTTTGGCAAGTCCTGTCATCAGCGGACTGACTCCCTTTGAGGAGACTACCGAGGTGACCATCACGGGACCTGACGGGGCTGAAATCCGTTACACTACGGACGGTAGTACGCCCACCAGTGAGAGTACGCTCTACAGTGAGGCTGTCACGCTCTCTGACACCGCTACCGTGAAGGCGATTGCCATCAAGGACGGTCAGACCAGTGAGGTTGCATCCAAGCTCTTCACTAAGGGTAATGGGGATTCGATTGAAGACTAAGAAAGGAAAGAGCGCTGCAGCGCTCTTTCTTTGTTCTAATAGTTTCCCTCGCCCCACCCCACATTTTTAACATGTATTAGGCGAATATGCACCTAAAAGCCATCTTAAAGCACAAGCGGACAGCCCGTCTGGGGCTATCCGCTCATGTCGTTATTCGTTTTCATTAGATACTACGCGGCCATCCCGATGTCGTACAGGAACTCGGGAGCGAGGTCGGCACCATTGGCCCACTCGATGGTATAGCCCGTCAGTCCGAACTGCGTGAATTTTTCAAGGTCGAGCAACTCGCCGAACACCTCGCCTGTCAGGTAAGGCTTCAGGTCGGCCAGCTTGCGCGTCCCGTCGCTGAAGGTGAGCAGCAGCTCATAGTCCTTCACATAGTCAACGTCTGTGATTCGAAGCATATCGTTCTCCTTTCCTTATTTAAGCAGTTGATTATTCATTCGACCTCTTCTGCACTCAACAATACAAGTACACTTGCTCTGCTCTCGTTTATCGAAGAGGTTCAATTCGTCCCAGCTTCTCGCCCTTCTGCGCCTTTTCCCAGAGGGTGAGGATTTCGGCCTCGTGCAAGTCCATCCACTCATTCACCTTGGCGATGACCTTCGAGGGAGCCTTGCCATCGACCACACGGTCAAGCACGCTGATGCAGCACTAATACTCGCCGTAGGTGAGGTGGATGTGCGGCGGATTATGGTCGCGCCAATAGAGGCTGATGATGATACCAAAGAATTTGCTGATTTCCGGCATAATGTTTCGTTTTTGTCGTTTTGCAGGGGCAAATATACGCAAAATTATTTATATATTGTCCGCTTTCACCATTAAACTTATAAAAAGCGTGCGAAGATGCGGCGTTTTATCATCCCGGGCACAAAAAAGCAGACAGCCCGTCTGTCGGCTATCCGCATGTGTGTTATGTCTCCGAGGCAAAGATATGATTTATTTCTTATGCTGCATAGAGAAAAGAAAATAACGGAAGGTGAGAATTATTTCAGTTCCGTAGGCCCATACTTATCCATATCGCCATAGTCAAGATTCTCACCTGCCATACCCCAGATAAAGATGTAGTTGCTGGTTCCGGCACCGGCATGTATGCTCCACTCCGGCGAAATGACAGCCTGCTCATTGTGAAGCCAGATGGGACGGGTTTCCTGTGGTTCTCCCATGAAGTGACACACGGCCTGGTTCTCCGGCACATTGAAGTAGAAATATGCCTCCATCCTGCGCGAATGGGTGTGGGCAGGCATTGTGTTCCAGACGCTGCCGGGCTTCAGTTCCGTCATACCCATCTGCAACTGGCAGATCTGGTTGTCCATGCTCTTGGCAACGATGAGCTGATTGATGACGCGGGCATTGCTTTCCTCCATAGAACCGGCTTCTATATAGCACCCCTTCTTGCGCAAGTCCTCCAGGGTAACCTTGCGCGTAGGATAGGACGTATGGGCCGTTGCAGAATTGAAATAGAACCGTGCCGGCTGGTTGGGGTCTTTGGATGCGAAGAAGACCTCATGCTTCCCGCTGCCCACGTACAGTGCCTCCTTGTATTTCAACTCGTAGGTTTTCTCCTCCTTGCCATCCTTCACGGTAACGGTGCCTGTACCGCCCACGTTGATGATACCTATCTCGCGCCGTGACAGGAAGTTCGGAGCCTTCAGACAATCGAAGGTTTCCAGTTGGAGAGCCCCGTCCTTCACCGGCATAGCGCCACCGACGATGAAACGGTCATGCAAGGTATAGACAATGTTAATCTCGTCGGGCGAGAATACCTTCTCAATAGCAAACGCCTTGCGCAGACGTTGGGTGTCATAGGTGCGAGTATCCACCGGGTTGGTGGGATAACGCAGTTCATAGTTTGTGTGATTCTGTGCCATAAGCGTAAAGGATGCCATCAGCAATCCTGTTATTAATTTTGTTCTCATCATTTATGTTTTTATTAATACTTTACTGAATTTTCTACTCCCTATTCAACCTCCTGTTCCAAATCAGGAGTCCTCCCAGTATCACCACTGTAATGATATGCCATCCCCGTACAAACAGATGGTACCACACCCAGCACATGATGCTGGAGGCGAAGTCCAATGCCGCTCCTGCATGGAAGCCTTCCGGAATACGTACCGACGCATCTTCAGGATGCATCTCTGCCACAGAGTTTGCCGCTATGGTAAAGGCTTCGGCAATATTGGTGGCAAAATACAGACCGCAGACCAGTGCCACCAGTCCCACGATGAAGGTCTTCACCACATTGCCCTTTGTGATGGGCAGTACGGAAGGAAAGAGATAGAACATTCCCGCCAGCGAAGCCAAAGGCAGGAACTTGTTGCCGGGCAGAACCACAGACAGCAACAGGACCACGGGGATGAGCAACAGCGACACAACAAGTGTGGTGGGATGCCCGATCACCAAGGCTGGACTCATGCCTATATGCAGCTTCACCTTATCCCCGAACTTATCGGATATCATCTTTCTGGTAGCGTCGGAGATGGGGATGAGGCCGTCTATGAACAGACGCGTAATGCGTGGAATCAGTTCCATCACAGCTCCCATCTTCACACCCAATATCAAGATGTCCTTTACGTCATATCTGGCCAGCACACCAATGCCACAACCTACTATCACACCAAGGAACAGCGGTTCTCCCAGAATGCCGAACTTTTTCTTCATCCCCTCTGCGTCAATGTCCAGTTTGCTGAAACCGGGAATGAGGTCAAGGAGTTTGTTTATAACAACGGCAAACGGCACGAATCCCTGGCAGAACGGCTGTGGAACGGAGATGCCCTCCATTCCGTCGTAGTATTTCTGGAAACCCTCTGCCGTGCGGTCTGCCATCACCAGCGTAACCATGTAGCACACCACAGCAGCAAGGAATCCGTATATCAGACTGTCCGTTGTGAAATAGACGATGGAGCCAAGGAAGGCAAAATGCCAATAGTTCCACAGGTCTATGTTGATGGTACGGGTAAAACGCGTAAGCAGCATCAGTATGTTTACGGTCAGACAGACAGGTATAATGAAAGCGCCTACTGCCGTGTTGTACGCCACTGAGGCGGCAGCAGGCCACCCCATGTCGAAGATACCTAACTGCAAGTCATAGACACCCACCACGGTCTCCAAGGCAGGACCAAGCGCACTCGTCAGCAAACCCGTCACTACGGACAGTCCCACAAATCCTACTCCCACGTACAGTCCGGAGAGTAATGCCTTGCCTGGCTTTATGCGAAGCAGCAGACCCAACACCGTGAAGATGATGGGCATCATGACCGCAGCACCCAGACTTATAATGTAAGAAAACCAGTTTTCCATGTTTATTTAGGTTGTTTCCCAATGTAGGCAAGGATGCCGCCATCTACATACAATATGTGTCCGTTCACAAAGTTAGAAGCGTCGGAAGCCAGGAAAACCACAGGCCCTTTCAGGTCTTCCGGGGTACCCCATCGTGCAGCGGGTGTCTTGGATACGATGAAAGCATCGAACGGGTGACGGCTTCCATCGGGCTGCGGCTCACGCAGAGGTGCGGTTTGCGAGGTGGCGATATACCCGGGGCCTATACCGTTACACTGGATGTTGTACTCACCATACTCCGATGCGATGTTGCGTGTCAGCATCTTCAGTCCGCCCTTGGCAGCAGCGTAAGCCGATACCGTCTCGCGTCCCAACTCACTCATCATGGAACAGATGTTTATGATTTTGCCGTGTCCCTTGCGTATCATGCCGGGAATCACCGCCTTAGAGACGATGAACGGGGCTGTAAGGTCGGTGTCAACCACCAGACGGAACTCGTTCAGCGACATTTCGTGCATGGGTATTCTGCGGATGATGCCCGCATTGTTCACCAGAATGTCTATGACGCCCACCTCCTTCTCTATCTCCTCCACCATGTCCTTGACCTGAGCCTCATCGTTTACATCACAGACAAAGCCGCGAGCCTCTATGCCTTTCTCTGAAAATGCAGCTAACGCCTTATCTACATGCTCCTGACTGCGGCTGTTGAACACCACCTTAGCTCCTGCCTCTCCCAGTGCCTCAGCCATTGAAAAACCAATTCCGTGTGCAGCACCCGTTACCAGCGCCACTTTCCCGTTTAATGAAAAATCTACCATATTTAATATATTATTTTACAATCCTACGATGGCTCTTTCTAAAGCTATTTGCTCCTTGTCACACTTAAATTCTTTAATCCGGATTTCTGCCCCGAACATGGCGCAAAGATATGAAGAATTTTTGTATTTATGGTATAAAAGATGAAGGAGAATGTGTGAATTTGGGTAAAATCAAAGATTTGCGAATAACCGCTAACCCTTTTTTCAATTAACAATTAATAATTAACAATGAACAATGAGCTGCCACTCGCTAACCCTTTTTCAATTAACAATTAATAATTAACAATTATCCTCTCCAAAAAAGTTTTCATTTTCGTTTTCGTTTTGTTTTTTTTTCATTCTTTCATTTTTTTTCGTATTTTTGCAGGCAGATGAGGATTCCGAACCGTTGCAAATGAGACAAAGCGGCAGACACACCAGCAATTGGCACGGAATTTGTATTGAACTTTGTGTACACTTATTAAAAGAAGAGGAATAATTAAATGACAATAAAGTTCTCACCGGAAATGAATACGGTGCTGGCATTCAGCAAGGAGGAAGCAGAACGCCTGCACAATGACTGTGTGACACCCATACATCTGGTTCTGGCTATTTTACGGCACAAGGAACAGAACCCCGCCAGAGATGCATTACTGCAGCTGCAGCCTGACCTGTCACTGCTGAAGCAGGAACTGGAAGCCATCGCCAAACAGAGGCAGGTACTGGTTCCACCCTCGCTGACTGACATGGGGTTCGACATCACAGCCTCGCGCATCCTAAGGGTCTGCGTACTGGAAGCCAAACAGATGAAGTCGGACACCATATATATTATACACGTCCTACTGGCTATACTTAAGTTGGGCGACAGCGATGCCAGCCTCATCCTGGAACGCATGAACATTACCTATCAGGCCATTGCCCAGATTCTGCAGCAGAACGGCGTTACCAAGGAATCCGTTAACGATTCCACGGATGACGACGACGAGGACGATGAAGACGAAAACATGGAAACGGCACAGGGAGATGACACAGGAGCCCTGTCTATCATACAAATAAAGAAGAAGGCGACAAACAGCAAGACACCCGTTCTGGACAACTTTGGCACAGACCTGACACAAGCAGCAGCAAACGGATTGCTGGACCCTGTCATAGGCCGCCAGAAAGAGATAGAGCGTGTGGCACAGATTCTGAGCCGTCGCAAGAAAAACAATCCTATTCTGATAGGACAGCCCGGCGTTGGCAAGAGTGCCATTGTGGAGGGACTGGCACAGCGTATAGTACAGCGCAGGGTCAGCCATCTGCTGTGGGACAAGCGCGTGATAGTGCTGGATATGGCCAGCGTGGTGGCAGGAACCAAATATCGCGGGCAGTTTGAGGAGCGTATGCGCAGCATCATCCTGGAACTGCAGAAGAACCCTGACATCATCGTCTTCATTGACGAAATTCATACCCTTGTGGGAGCAGGTGCCGCAGCAGGCTCGATGGATGCCGCCAATATGCTGAAGCCTGCCCTGAGCAGGGGCGAATTCCAATGTATAGGTGCCACCACCACCGACGAGTTCCGCAAGTCGATAGAAAAAGACGGGGCGCTGGACAGACGTTTCCAGAAGGTTATGGTGGAACCCACTACTCCGGAAGAAACGCTGCTGATACTGCAAAACCTGAAGGACCGTTACGAGGAGCATCACAATGTCACTTTCACACCAGAGGCATTGGAGGCCTGCGTTCATCTGACAGACAGATACGTAACGGAACGCAGTTTCCCTGACAAGGCCATTGATGCAATGGATGAGGCGGGCAGCCGTATTCATATTCAGGAAGTCCCCGTTCCTGACGAGATTTCGGCACTGGAGGCTCACATGGAAGAATTGCAGGAGCAGAAGAACGTGGCCGTAAAAGAGCAGAAATTTGAGTTGGCAGCGGAATATCGCGACCAGCTGAAGAACCTGGACCACGCCTTACATGCCAAGCAGAAAGAATGGGAAGAAAAAATCAAGAACGACCGTCCCATAGTGGATGAGGCCGTTGTTGCCGACGTAATAAGCATGATGACGGGCATTCCCGTGCAGCGCATAGGGGAAGAGGAGAACCAGAAACTCAGAAACCTCGCCGGCAAACTGAAAGAAGCCGTCATAGGTCAGGACGATGCCATTCAGACCATTGTCAGAAGCATTCAGCGCAGCCGGATTGGTCTGAAAGACCCCAAGAAACCCATAGGAACGTTTATGTTTGTAGGTCCTACCGGCGTGGGAAAGACATACCTTACCAAGTGTCTGGCGCTGGAGATGTTCGGCTCTGCCGACAGCATCATCAGGATAGACATGAGCGAATACATGGAGAAGCACACCGTAAGCCGCATGGTGGGAGCCCCTCCAGGATACGTGGGATTTGAGGAAGGCGGACAGTTGACAGAAAAGGTGCGCCGCAAGCCGTACAGCATAGTTCTCTTAGACGAGATAGAGAAAGCACATCCGGATGTATTCAACATTCTGCTGCAGATGATGGACGAGGGAAGGCTGACGGATGGCAACGGTGCCACCATCGACTTCAAGAACACCATCATAGTCATGACCTCGAACTGCGGAACCAAGCAAATCCGCGACTTCGGCCGAGGTGTCGGCTTCCAGAACGGAGCAGATATCAGCCAGAACAAGCAACTGAACAAAGACTTGGTAGATAAGGCCCTGAAGAAGCAGTTTGCACCGGAGTTCCTGAACAGACTGGATGACATCATATACTTTAACCAGTTAGACGAGGAAAGCATACAAAAGATTGTGGATATAGAACTGAAGCCCCTGCTGAAGCGGGTAAAGAACCTGGGTGTAACGTTAGAGGTTACAGCCGAGGCCCGTCAGCTGCTGGGCAAGAAAGGATATGACGTACAATATGGTGCCCGTCCCCTGAAGCGCATCCTGCAGACCATGCTCGAAGACCCTCTCTGTGACGTACTGATGGAAGCCCCCTCTCTAACTCTCCCCCAAGGAGGAGAGCATTTCAAAGCAGATGTCGATTCAGAAAACAAAGAAAAAATAAACATTGTTAAACTATAAATGAAGTCCTGCCTTTCTCCTCTCCTTTGGGGGAGGTCGGAAGGGGGCTGTAGATTATGAAACAAGGTAATATCGGGGTTACAACAGAGAACATTTTCCCCGTAATAAAAAAATTCCTGTACAGTGATCATGAGATTTTTCTGCGCGAGATAGTAAGCAATGCCGTTGATGCTACGCAAAAGCTGAAGACGTTGAGCGGAAAAGGTGTCTTCAATGGCGAACTTGGCGACCTGAAGGTAACCGTTAGCGTAGATAAGGATGCCAAGACCATTACCGTTACCGACCGTGGTATAGGTATGACAGCCGAGGAGATAGAGAAGTACATCAACCAGATTGCCTTCTCGGGTGCCAACGACTTCCTGGACAAGTACAAGGATGATGCCAACGCTATCATCGGCCACTTCGGACTGGGTTTCTACAGTTCCTTCATGGTCAGCAAGCAGGTGGATATCATCACCAAGAGCTATCAGGATGCCCCGGCCGTAAAGTGGAGTTGCGACGGAAGTCCGTCGTTCACGCTTGAGGAGGTTGAGAAGGCCGACCGCGGTACAAGCATCGTTATGCACATAGATGACGACTGCCAAGAGTTCCTGGAGAAGAACAAGGTTGAGGAACTGCTTCGTAAGTACTGCCACTTCCTGCCCGTTCCCGTAGCATTCGGAAAGAAAACAGAGTGGAAAGACGGCAAGCAGGTAGATACCGAAGAGGACAATATAATTAATAATGTAGAGCCCCTATGGATAAAGAAGCCCAGCGACCTGAAGGACGAGGACTACAAGGAGTTCTACCGCCACCTCTTCCCTATGGCCGACGAGCCTCTGTTCTGGATTCACCTGAACGTTGACTATCCCTTTAACCTGACGGGTATTCTGTATTTCCCAAAGATTAAGAACAACATTGAGATGCAGCGCAACAAGATTCAGCTCTACTGCAACCAAGTCTTTGTTACAGACTCTGTAGAAAGCATTGTGCCTGAGTTCCTGACGCTGCTGCATGGTGTTATAGACAGTCCGGACATCCCGCTGAATGTAAGCCGAAGCTATCTGCAGAGCGATGCCAACGTTAAGAAAATCAGTTCTTACATCACCAAGAAGGTAAGCGACCGCCTGGCCAGCATCTTTAAATCAGAACGTGCCGACTTTGAGAAGAAGTGGGACGACATAAAGATTTTCATCCACTACGGTATGCTCTCTGAAGAAGACTTCTATGAGAAGGCAACCAAGTACTTCCTGCTGAAGGACACAGAAGGCAAATTCTTCACGCTGGATGAATACAAGACACTCATCAAGGACAACCAGACCAACAAGGACGGTCAGCTGGTCTATATGTATGCCAACGACCCCGATGCCCAGTACACCTACATCGAGGCTGCCAAGCAGAAGGGCTACAGCGTACTGCTGATGGACGGTCAGCTGGACACTCCGTTGGTGGGTTTACTCGAACGTAAGCTGGAAAAGAGCACCTTCACACGTGTTGACGGCGATGTCATAGACCGCCTTATCCAAAAGGAAGAGACCAAGCGCGAGCTGCTGGAGGCAGAGAGAGGCGACAAACTGTCAAGCATCTTCAACAGCCAGATGCCACGTACTGACAAGACCGACTTCCACGTCGAGGTTCAGGCACTGGGCGAAGAGCAGCTGCCCGTTATGATTACCCAAAGTGAGTATATGCGCCGTATGAAGGAAATGGCACGACTGCAACCCGGCATGAGTTTCTATGGCGATATGCCTGATATGTACACACTGGTGCTGAATACGGACGCTCCCCTTATCAAGCAGGTACTGGAGGACAGCGAAGCCAATACGGCAGAAGCCCTGAAGCCCATTGAAGCAGAAATAAAGGGCCTGTCTGCACGTCAGGCTGTGCTGCGTCAGGAGCAGGACAAGAAGAAACCGGAGGAAATCACACAGGAGGAGAAAGACGACCTGAAGAAGTGTGGCGACGACATCCAGGCAGAAAACAAGAAAAAGAACGATGTGCTGAAAGCCTACGCTGACGGCAACGAGCGTGTTCACCAGCTCATCGACCTGGCTCTGCTGCAGAACGGTATGCTGAAAGGCGAAGCACTCACCCGCTTTGTAAAGCGCAGCGTGGAGATGATAAAGTAAGTCCTTGCTGCCTAAGCAAATAAAGCCCCTGCCTCTCGCAACTGAGAAACAGGGGCTTTTCTGTGTGTAAAGAGAGCGGTTAGTGGTTAGCGGTTAACGATAACCAAAACGAAAACTTTTTTAATTCATAACTCGTAATTAACAATTAACAATGCCCCCTAACCAAGAAAAAAAGTTTTCGTTTTTTTCCGTACCTTTGAGAGCTCCGTCCCGAAAACATTCACGTTCGGGAATAAAAATAATGGATTATTTTGTATTTCGCTCACTTAATAGTATTTTTGCACAGAAAATGTTCAATAAAGAAACAAGATGAACCACGGATTTGTAAAAGTAGCATCGGCCATTCCCCCTGTGAAGGTGGCTGATTGCCTGTATAACGTAGAGCAGATGGAATCGCTCATCGTTCAGGCAGAAGGACACGGTGTAGAAATCATCTGTTTGCCAGAGCTTTGCCTCACGGCATACACGTGCCAGGACCTCTTTCAGCAACAGCTACTGTTAGAGGAAGCTGAAATGGCGCTCATACACCTGATGAACTTTACCAGAAGTCTGGATATCATCAGCATTGTAGGGCTGCCTGTTCCATACAAAGGCTCGCTGCTGAACTGCGCTGCCGTTATACAGAAAGGCAAGATTCTGGGCATGATTCCCAAAACCTACCTGCCTAACTATAAGGAGTTCTACGAAAAACGTTGGTTCACCAGCGGAACGGACATAGCTGCAGGCTCGCTGCTCGTGTGCGGCCAGCAAGTACCCCTGAACCGGTATATTCTGTTCCGCACGCCCTCTTGTACATTCGGTGTAGAGATTTGCGAGGATGTGTGGGCTCCTATCCCACCCAGCAGCTATCTGACTTTGCAGGGAGCGGAAATCATCTTCAACCTGAGTGCCGACAATGACCTGGTGGGAAAATACAGCTATCTGAAGAGTTTGCTGATACAGCAGAGTGCCCGTACCATATCGGGTTACGTTTTCAGCAGCTGCGGGTACGGAGAGAGCACGCAAGACGTGGTATATAGCGCCAAGGGGCTTATCTACGAGAACGGAACCCTGTTGGCAGAGACACCACGTCACGAACTGGGCATGCAGCTTCTGGAAAGCGAGATTGACGTGGAACGTATAAGAATGGAGCGCAGGATAAACACCACGTTCGCCACATGTGCTGCCCAATCGCGTAAGGAAACGGCCGTCATCATAGATACGGAAAGGACAGAAACACACGAGTTCAACCTGACCAGACATATAGACGCTCATCCGTTTGTCCCAACAGGGAAGGGACTTGACGAGCGCTGCCAGGAAATCTTCAGCATCCAGACAGAAGGCCTGGCCAAACGCATCAGCCACACCAATTCGCAAACCGTTGTTGTAGGCATTAGCGGAGGTTTGGACAGCACGCTGGCTCTGATGGTATGCGTAAAGGCTTTTGACAGGCTGGGACTGAACAGAAGAGGAATCGTCGGCATTACTATGCCCGGATTCGGCACTACCGACCGTACTTACACAAATGCCATAAACCTGATGAAGTTCTTAGGCATCACCATACGTGAAATAAGCATCAAGGATGCGTGCATCCAGCACTTCAAGGATTTGGGGCACGACATAGAAAACCATGATGTGACGTACGAGAATTCACAGGCCCGCGAACGCACCCAGATACTGATGGATGCAGCCAACCAGATGAACGGACTGGTAGTAGGAACAGGCGACCTGAGCGAACTGGCCTTGGGTTGGGCTACCTACAACGGGGACCACATGAGTATGTATGGTGTAAACGCATCGGTACCTAAGACATTAGTTCGTCATCTTGTAAAATGGGTGGCTGAAGGCTTAGAGGATGACAGCACGAAAACGGTGCTGATGGATATTGTGAATACACCTATCAGTCCAGAGCTTATTCCTGCCGATGAGGAAGGCAACATTACGCAGAAGACAGAAGATTTGGTAGGGCCATACGAACTGCATGATTTCTTCCTGTATTACACCCTTAGATGGGGCTTCCGTCCAGAGAAAGTTTACTTCTTAGCCAAGGAAGCATTTGGCACGGCTTATACAGATGATGTCATAAAACATTGGCTGAAGACCTTCTACCGCCGCTTCTTTGCCCAGCAGTTCAAGCGCAGCTGTCTGCCCGACGGTCCCAAAGTGGGAAGCTGTTCCCTTTCGCCCCGTGGTGACTGGCGTATGCCAAGTGATGCCTCCTCAACAATGTGGCTGAAGGAATGCGAGAAACTGTAACAAATAATGTAATGAGCCAGGATTTGGAAGACAGAATACAGCGTGCCGTTGAGAACTTCATGAGCGGATACGGCTGTTCACAGAGCGTAGTGGCTGCCTTTGCCGACCTATACGGAATGGATGACACGATGGCAAAGCGCGTTGCCGCCGGTTTTGGAGGAGGCGTTGGTCGGATGCGGATGATGTGCGGCACCGTTTCTGCCTTGGTAATACTTGCAGGCTTGGATTGCGGACAAACCGAGGGTTCCGACCGCGAAGGGAAAGCTGTCTGCTATAAAGTGGTGCAGGAACTGCTGGAAACATTCAAGCAGAGAAACGGCTCTATCATTTGTGCAGAACTATTAGGCCTGAACGGATGCCCGGTGGTAAAAAACACCTATATGCCAGACAAAAGGAATGCCGAGTATTACAAAAAACGTCCGTGTGCACAGAAAGTGGAAAGTGCAGCGCGTATTTTTGCCGAATATCTTCAGAACAAATAGATATCACTTACTTATTTGCAAAAATAATACAAGATGGCACACAATTTATGCAAAACAATTGTGTGCTATTCTTTTTCTTATTATCTTTGCAAGCAAATATAAACAAAATAAAAACCTAAAAACAAATGAACACAAACACCACACAGAAAATGACCAACTACCGGTGGGTTATCTGTGGCATGCTCTTCCTTGCCACAACCATCAACTACCTGGATCGTCAGGTACTTTCCCTTACTTGGAAAGATTTTATCGCTCCAGATTTTCACTGGACAGACACCGACTATGGTAATATTGCAGCCGTCTTTGCTTTGGTTTATGCTATCGCAAATCTTTTCTCTGGGCGTTTTATGGATTGGATTGGCGTGAAGAGAGGCTATCTATGGGCTATCGGCATTTGGAGCTTGGGTGCATGTATGCACGCCGGATGCGGACTTGCTACGATGTGGCAGCTTAATCTGGGTAGCACCCAGGAGATGCTGCAAGCCACAGGTGATGTGGCGCTTGCCATCAGCACCGTCAGTACTTATTGTTTCATGATTTCCCGTTTTGTGTTAGGTGTTGGTGAGAGTGGCAATTTCCCTGCAGCCATCAAGGTGACTGCTGAGTACTTCCCGATGAAGGATCGTGCCTTTGCCACAAGTATCTTCAACAGTGGCAGCACCATAGGAGCTTTAATTGCTCCCCTTTCTATTCCTCTGTTGGCACGCTATTTCAAGAACATCGGATGGGGCAACGGCTGGGAGATGGCTTTCATCATCATCGGTGCTCTGGGCTTCATCTGGCTGGGCCTCTGGATGTTCATTTATAAGAAACCGGAAGATTGCAAGAGAGTAAACGCTGCAGAGCTGGCTTACATACAGCAGGATAGCTGCCAACACCTCCGTGAGAAAGAAAGCCTCTCTCATCAGGGGGAGGGTGAAGGAGAGCCGGAAGAAGCTATCCCTTTCATCAAATTCCTTACTTTCCCGCAGACTTGGGGCATCTTCCTGGCAAAGCTCATTACCGATGGCGTATGGTGGTTTTTCCTCTTCTGGACACCGGCCTACATCAGCGATGTATATGGTTTAAAGAGCGACAACCCGACTGCCATACTGCTCATTTTTGTACTTTATGCCATCACCATGCTCTCCATCTATGGCGGCAAGCTGCCAACCATCATTGTGAACCACACAGGACTGCATGCTTACGACGCACGCTTGAGGGCTATGTTCATTTTTGCCGTAATCCCCCTGCTCACGCTCTTTGCACAGCCATTGGGAAACTATAGCTACTGGTTCCCCATCATCCTGATTGGTTTGGCCGGTGCCGCACACCAGTCTTGGTCTGCCAATCTGTTCTCTGTCGCCAGCGACCTTTTCCCCAAGAATGCCGTAGGCACTATGACGGGTATCAATGGTTTGGCGGGAGGTATCGGAAGCTACTGTATCAACAAGTACAGCGGACAGCTTTTTGACTATGCCGATAAGACGCAACTCTCTTATCTTGGATTCGAAGGCAAACCTGCAGGCTATTTTATTGTCTTCTGCTACTGCGCCGTTGCCTACCTGCTTGGATGGCTGGTTCTCAAAGCTCTGGTGCCTAAGTATAAAGCGGTGAGATAAAGTTGAAAGTTGATAGTTTAATGTTTATAGAATAAAGAACAATAAAAAACATATTAAGAACAATGAAAAATTTATTTGATATTCAGGGAAAAGTGGTCGTGCTGACTGGCGGCTGCGGCATCTTGGGCAGAAACATTGCCCACTATCTGATAGAACAGGGAGCAAAAGTTGTTGTACTTGACCGAGTGGAAGAACAAGGCAAGGAACTGGAGGCTGAGCTGAACAAGAAAGGCGAAGCTCTCTTCCTGGTAACGGATGTGCTGAAAAAAGAAGTACTGGAACAGAACCGCGATGACATTGTGGCCCGCTTCGGTACCATTGACGTTCTGCTGAATGCTGCCGGTGGCAATATGGCTGGTGCTACCATCGCTCCAGACAAGACTTTCCTCGATCTGGACGTTGATGCCTTCAAGAAAGTGGTGGAACTAAACCTCTTTGGCACAGTCATTCCCACGCAAGTATTTGTACCCGTAATGGCAAAGAACGAAAAAGGAGCCATCGTAAACTTCTGTTCCGAAAGTGCCCTGCGTCCCCTTACCCGTGTGATAGGTTACAGCGCAGCTAAAGCAGCCATTGGCAACTATACCAAATATATGGCAACAGAATTGGCAACGAAATTCAGCCCGAATCTGCGTGTAAATGCTATTGTGCCCGGCTTCCTTCTGACCAATCAGAACCGTGCCCTTCTGACCAACGAAGACGGTTCACTGACAGACCGTGCCAAGACCATTATCGCCCATACTCCTGCTGGACGTTTTGCTGAGCCGGAAGAGCTATTCGGCACCATACATTATCTTATTAGCGATGCAAGCAGTTTCGTCACAGGAGTCCTCTCTGTTGTTGACGGCGGCTTTGATGCATTCTCAATTTAAAACCCATAAGACCCAAATAAAATATTATGTATCTCTGCGAACAAAGTTTCCGTTGGTATGGTCCCAACGATCCCGTCAGCCTACAGGACATCCGTCAGGCTGGAGCCACAGGTATAGTAACTGCATTGCACCACATCCCCAACGGTGAAGTGTGGACAAAGGAAGAAATACTGAAGCGCAAAAAGATTATAGAAGATGCCGGACTGCGCTGGGCAGCCGTAGAAAGCGTGCCCGTTCACGAACACATCAAGACCCAGACAGGCAACTTCCAGCTTTACATAGACAACTACAAGCAAAGCCTTATCAATCTGGGCGAGTGTGGTGTTGACGTTGTAACCTATAACTTCATGCCCGTCCTTGACTGGACACGCACCAATCTGGCTTACGAAATGCCCGATGGAAGTCGTGCCCTGCGCTTTGAGCGTGCAGCTTTTGTTGCCTTCGACCTCTTCATCCTGCGCCGTCCGGGAGCAGAAAAGGAATACTCGGCCGAAGAGATTGCAAAAGCCAAAGCCCGCTATGAGCAGATGGACGAGGCCGAGATAGAGCTTATAACCCGCAACATGATTGCCGGTCTTCCCGGTTCGGAGGAAAGTTTCACGCTGGAACAGTTCCAGAAGGAGCTGGACCGCTACAAGGACATCACGCCCGAGAAGCTTCGCTCCAACCTCATTTATTTCCTTCGCGAGGTTTGTCCCGCTGCCGAGAAAGCCGGTGTCAAGCTGGTCATTCACCCAGATGATCCGCCTATGTCCATCCTTGGCCTACCGCGTATCCTAAGTACTGCTGAGGACTTCCAGGCACTCGTAGATGCCGTGCCCAGTCCTGCTAATGGTCTCTGCCTCTGCACAGGTTCGTTTGGCGTAAGTGCCAAAAACGACCTGCCCGCTATGATGCGCCGTTTCTGGGACCGTATCGACTTCGTTCACCTTCGCAGCACACAACGCGATGCAGAAGGCAACTTCCACGAGGCAAACCACTTGGAAGGCGATGTTCCCATGTTTGAGGTAATGAAGGCATTCCTTGAGATTCAGCAAAAGAGGCAGAAGAGCATAGTGATGCGTCCCGACCACGGACACCAGATGTGCGACGACCTGAAGAAGAAAACCAATCCAGGCTATAGCTGCATCGGGCGCCTGCGCGGTTTGGCAGAATTACGAGGTCTGGAAATGGGTATTGCAAAGAGCCTCCTATAAAACCCACAAGACAGATAAGACTTATGAAAAATTTCATGGACAAAGATTTCCTGCTGCAGACAGAAACTGCACGGAAACTGTTTCACGAGCAGGCCGAAAACCTTCCCATCATAGACTATCATTGTCACCTCAATCCCCAGGAAGTGGCAGAAGACCACCGTTTCAGCTCCATTACGGAACTCTGGTTGGGTGGCGACCATTACAAATGGCGTGCCCTGCGCAGTAACGGTGTTGAAGAGAAGTACATTACAGGCAATGCCTCTGATTGGGAGAAGTTCCAGAAGTGGGCAGAGACGATGCCATATTGTATGCGCAATCCGCTCTACCACTGGACGCACCTTGAACTTCGAACAGCCTTCGGCATCAACAAGATACTGAATGCCAATACAGCCAAGGAAATATATGAAGAATGTAACGAGAAACTGAAACAGCCAGAGTTTTCTGCGCAGGGACTCATGCGCCGTTACAATGTAGAGGTTGTCTGTACTACCGATGACCCTGCAGATGACCTACAATATCATAAAGCCTACGCGGACAACGTTCAATGTTCAACAAACAATGTTCAATGTACGAAAGTCCTGCCCACATGGCGACCAGACAAGGCAATGGCTGTTGAGAATCCCGAGGCTTACAAAGCCTATATCGAGAAATTGAGCCAGACGGCAGGACGTAATATCTCAACGTATGCCGACCTACTTGAAACCCTACAGGAGCGGCATGATTACTTTGCCTCTCTGGGATGTCGGCTTTCTGATCACGGTCTTAGTGAATTCTATGCCGATAACTTTACGGAAACAGAGATTAAGCAAATCTTCCAGAAGGTGATGGAGGGCAAGCAGCCAACGGCCGATGAGGTAAATAAGTTCCGCTCGGCTCTGCTCCTCGAATTTGCCCGTCAGGATGCCAAAGCAGGCTGGACGCAGCAGTTCCACTATGGTCCTATGCGAAACAATAACACACGAATGTTCAGACAGTTAGGACCTGATTCCGGATATGATAGTATAGGCACATGGAATACCAGCGAAAGCCTTTCGCGTTTCCTTGACAAACTGGATGCTGAAGGCAATCTGGCGAAGACCATCCTCTACTGCATTAACCCATCAGACAACGAGATGCTGGCTACCATGATAGGCAACTTCCAGGAAGGTCCCACGCCAGGCAAGATACAGTTCGGCAGCGGATGGTGGTTCAATGACCAACTTGACGGTATGGAAAGACAGATGAATGCTCTAAGCGTACTGGGCTTGCTGAGCAGGTTCGTAGGAATGCTCACCGACAGCCGTTCTTTCCTCTCCTACCCCCGTCACGAGTATTTCCGTCGCTGTATGTGTAACCTTATTGGCCAGGATGTTGAGGACGGGAAGCTTCCTGCCGAGGAAATGCCCTTCATAGAACAGATGGTAAGAGACATCTCTTATTATAATGCAAAGAGATACTTTAACTTTTAGAGCTCAAGGCGTTTAAGAGGTTCCAGAATGGCGTTTCCCTTAACAGACGAACAACTTCATAGCATACTCTCCACTGCACTCAGTAAAGGTGGAGAGTATGCTGATATATTCCTGGAGGACACCCGTATCAGCAGCCTGGAACTACAGGACGGTACCGTTAGTCAGGCTCAGCAGGTAATGCTTTATGGAGCTGGCATCCGCGTTGTTCAGGGTACACAGACAGGGTATGCCTACACAATGGACCTTTCTCCACAGGCCATGCTTCAAGCGGCTCGTTTTGCAGGCAGCATTCAGCAGCACGCAGGTCTGTCATGTGAAGTTCCAGTTCTCACCCCTACGCCACTTCTTACAGCCGAGACACCCATGCTGGAGCCAGATGCATCAAAGGACATTCTGCTCTCCATCAACAAACGGGCACACGAGATAAGTCCCCTTGTAGTACGTGTTAAAGCCACTATCGCCCAGCGTATGCAAAACCTCAAGTTTGTATGCAGCGAGGGAACAGGGTTTTCTGACAACAGACCCCGCACAACCCTTTTTATCTCCATCGTCATACAGAAAGAGGGTAAGACACAGATGGGTTTCGGCAGTCGTATGTACCAGAGGGGAGCGGAATTCATCACCCCGGAACTTATAGAAGAACTATTACAGGAAACAGTCCAGCAGACTCTCTTCCTCTTTGACGCAAGACAGATAGAAGGCGGTGAAATGCCGGTTGTCATGGCTGCCGGAAGCAGCGGTATTCTTATGCATGAAGCCATAGGACATGCTTTCGAAGCCGATTTTATACGCACAGGCGAGAGCATCTTTACCGGCAAACTGGGACAGCGGATTTGCAACCCCAATATCACCATTGTAGATGACGGCACACTTCCCTACGACGCAGGAATGCTCCGCTATGATGACGAAGGTACAACGGGGCAGAAGACCACCTTGGTGGAGAAAGGCATCCTTGCCAGTTTCCTGCACGACCGTATCAGTGCCCGTCACTTTGGTGTCAGCAGCACAGGAAACGGCAGACGTGAGAGTTTCCGTCACATGCCCCTCCCGCGAATGCGCAGCACCTATATGTGTGCAGGAGACGCGACCGAAGAGGACATCATTCGCAGCGTGAAGCGCGGCATTTATGCCCAGACCTTTACCAACGGACAGGTTCAGATAGGTGCCGGCGACTTTACCTTCTTCATGAAGAAAGGCTACCTCATAGAGGATGGGCACCTTACGACCCCAATACGCGACATGAATATCATCGGCAACGGACCTCAGGCGCTCCAGCATATAAGCATGGTAGGTAACAACCTGAAGATAGACCATAGTGCCGGTATGTGCGGAAAAGGCGGACAGCGTGTGGGGGTAAGCCAGGGACTGCCAACAGTTCTGGTAGATAAATTAGTGGTAGGATAAAAATGGATACGGCTATTCTATATTGGGCGGCAGAGGAAATAAGGCGTGTTTGTCCGAACGCAGATTTCAAACTTGTTCTCATGCTTAATCACGAGGACAACATCAATATCCGCAACGGACAGATAGAAAAGATGCTGCATGCATCAGCCTCGTCTCTGGCTATGAATCTGCTAATTGACGGTCGCGACGGATTCTTTTACACCAACAATCTGCAAGCCTCCGCCATCGGGCAGTTCATCAGAAATGCTGTAAACACAACTCGTATGCTGGAGCCTGACGAATCGCGTACCCTTGCTGATCCTTCAAGGTATTACAAAGGCGGCGGTCCCGACTTGAAGAACTTCGATGCCTCACTTTCCACTATCGACCCTTCCGAGAAACTTCGTCTGGCACAGCAGAACAACCGGGAAGGAATGTCACTTAACCCCAATCTCATCAGTTTCCAAACACACTACTCCGACCGTCAACACCAGGCTCACTATCTTATCAGTAACGGTTTTCAGGGATATGAACAGAGTAGCCGATGCACCCTTACCAGCATAGCTACGGCAGAGGGAGAGAATGGCCAGCATCCTGCCGACGGCTGGGGCGAGACGCGCATCTTCTTCAGCGACCTCCCGACAGAAGGAATAGCCAAAGTAGCAATAGACCGTACCCTGCGTAAGATAGGCGGAAAACCGACGCGCAGCGGTCAGTATCAGATGATTCTGGAATCGCCCATCGCAGGCAGTTTCCTGCAACCCATCCTCAATGCCATGAACGGACAATACCTGCACGGCAAGATGTCATTCCTTGCCGACAAGCTTCACCAACGTGTACTCTCACCGCTCGTTACTATCGTTGACGACCCGCTGCAACCAGGAACGCGGGGAGCCTGCCATTTCGACTATGACGGCGTAGCCACCCAGCGCAGGAGCCTTTTCACGGAAGGGATGCTCGAAACCTATTTCATAGATACCGTCTTTGCCCACAAACTGGGCATGAAGCCCACCACACAAGGCACGCATCACCTTATCATGCGGAGCGGTAATCACACCCTGCATCAGCTGGTTGCCGATGCCCACAATGCCATCCTTGTAACCGATTTTAATGGTGGTAACTGCGACCCCCCAACAGGCAACTTCTCTTATGGAATAGAAGGTTTTCTGATACAGAACGGTCAGATGGTCCAGCCTGTAAGCGGCATGAATATTACAGGTAATATTCTGGATGTTTGGAAGCGTGTCTCGGCTATGGGAAACGATTTCGACCCTTGGGAAACTGAGTTACTGCCCAGCATTGTCTTTCAGGACGTCAGCTTTGGCGGCCTCTAAGCCATTTTCTCGCAGAACGCCTTGTAAGAAGTCTCTAACCTTGCCAGTTCAAAAGGTTTCAGTTGAAGAGAGAAGGTACCCTTCAGTTCATCCAGTCCAAAGTAGGCCTTCATCAGACTTGCCAAATTAAAAGAAAGACCGTCGCCCCGCTTCATCAGGAAGTAGGCAATCCTAACAAGGCAATCTCTTTCATGCTCAACATAGCGAAGCGAGGAGAACAACAGGAATGCACAGGGCAGCGTGTTCACTTTTATCAGGAAAGGAATCCAGTCGCCGGCCTCCTGCATCTTGAAACATTTAAAGAGGTAACGTATCTGTTCATCATCCTTCAGGTAAGGCAACAGAAAGTTTATTGTCTTCTGCCGGTCCACCTCGTTCATCAGGCCGCATAGCGTCTTGAAACCCTCGTCGTGTATGTTGGCACTCCCCTGCTCCATCCGTTGGGCAAGGGCTTTCAGCATTACCACCAGAAATGCCTTTGTATCTTTCTGAACCAACAGCGTAAAGAGCCTCCAGAAAGCATCCACAGGCAGTTCCTGCGCATATTTCTCGCCCAGCATATAAACAGCGGTACGGAATTGGGAATGTGAGAAAGAGTCCAGCAGCTCCAGAAGGCCTTTATGATCTTCCTCTAAGACAAGCAGTCCCATTCTCCTGTCTATCTGCACGCTATAATGCACATCCTTTATCATTTCTTTCTTTAAAACTACCGCAAAAATAGTAATTATTTTTCATATTTTGGCACCATTCAGACCGACAAACACAAATAATTTGTATCTTTGCAGAGGAACAAGCAAATATACTATTCTATGAAACCTAATTACAAACCAATGCTAAGCGCACTCATCTTTCTTTTTGTAACACTTTGTCCTGCCCTGGCACATAATTATAATAACCACTTATAAACCCCGACTCAGCAGCTTAACCAGAAGTTGGGGAAATGCATAGTTCTGAAGCTCCGATTTCTTTACCCAGACACCTTGCAGGGAAGAATCCTTCTTTGGGAGTTCCAACCTGTAGAAATTAACAAGCAGACGTTGGTGTGTTAGTTGATGAACAAAACCATGTTCCAGCAGACTCCATTTCCCAACAGGAAAACGTTGCTGTAATGATGACAACGAAAGTCCCTCATCAGACTCTACCAAAGGGAACTCGTAAAGTCCCTTCCATATATCATTTCCTGCTCTTTTTTTTATCAACACCTCTTCTTTAGGTGTAGATACATAAACGTATGATAAACAGCGTGTTTTCTGTTTCATTTTCTTTGCCTTCACTGGCAGTTGTTGCACACGATTGTGAGCATAAGCCATACAACTGCCACACAGGGGACAGAGAACACATTCGGGACCAGAAGGCTTGCAAACCACAGCACCGAAATCCATGATAGCCTGATTGTAGAGAGAGGGATGTTTCTTGTCCAACAACTCCTCGGCCAAGGCCTTAAATTCCTTTTTCCCTTCGGTAGAATCGATAGGCGTTTCCACTTTAAAATATCTTGACAGAACCCGGAACACATTACCATCTAAAACAGCGTAAGGTAGCCCAAAGGCAAAACTGGCTATCGCAGCTGCTGTATAAGTCCCTACGCCCGGCAGAGAAAGAATGGCTGCATAATCAGAAGGGAAGGCACCAAGGGCAGCAATCTGCCGTGCTGCCTTGTGCAGATTTCTGGCACGGCTGTAATAGCCAAGTCCCTGCCATAGGAGCAATACCGTTTCTTCTGAAGCGGCAGCAAGCTCACGGACGGTAGGAAATGTATCGACAAACCGTTCGTAATAGGCCCTGCCCTGCTCTACCCTTGTCTGCTGGAGAATAATCTCTGACAACCAGATACAATAAGGATCAGAAGTCTCACGCCAGGGCAACGCCCTTTTGTGCTGCTTATACCACTGTTCTATTTTTACTGCAAAATCTGTAGTCATGTGTTGCTTTACCCTTCTTTCGGGGCACAAAATTACACAAAATCAAGACAGAAACAAGCAACTGCGCTGTTTTTTAGATAAAAAAACAAGGAAATACTTTCCGCTTTAAGAATAAAATTGTAATTTTGCACACCAAAATGGAGGAAATAATAGTACTAACCCATAAATAACAAACAATTATGCCAAACGGAAAGAAGCATAAGAGACATAAAATGTCTACTCACAAGCGTAAGAAGAGACTGAGAAAGAACAGACATAAGAGCAAGTAAAAACTTCTCAGAAGACATGGCTCGGTGACAGACTTCTACTGTACGTCACCGAGTCTTTTTTAAGAATAGGATTTAACAAAACAAAAAGACAAGAATGACAAGCGAACTTTTCATAGACGTCCAGCCAAAGAAGATTGCCATTGCTCTTACTGAAGACAAGAAACTTGTTGAATATCAGGAAGAAGAGCAATCAGCCTCCTTCTCGGTAGGCAATATCTATTTGGCTAAAGTCCGCAAATTAATGCCTGGCTTGAACGCCTGTTTTGTTAACGTAGGACATGAACGCGATGCCTTTCTGCACTATCTGGATTTAGGAACACAGTTTAACTCCTATGCCAAATACCTGAAGCAGGTTCTTAACGACAAGAAGAATCTGTATCCCTTTGAAAAAGCCACATTCCAACATGAGCTGGAGAAGACCGGCAGCGTACAGAATGTGCTGCAGCAGGGTCAGGATATCCTGGTACAGATAGTAAAGGAACCCATCAGCACAAAAGGACCACGCCTGACCTGCGAAATCTCCTTCCCCGGACGCTACTTAGTTCTAATACCTTTTGACGACAAGATCTCCATCTCTACCAAAATAAAGAGTTCAGAGGAGCGGTCGAGACTTAAACAGATAATACAAAGCATAAAGCCACACAACTGTGGCGTGATAGTTCGTACAGTAGCAGAGGGAAAACGCGTTGCAGAGATTGATGCCGAACTGAAGGTACTCATGAAACGCTGGGAGGAATGCCTACGGCAAGCCCAGAAAGCCAAGACACAGCCGGTGCTTGTATATGAAGAGACAAGCCGTACCGTAGGTATGCTAAGAGACCTTTTTAACCCAAGCTATGAAAACATCTACGTAAACAAGGAAGATGTTTTCAACGAGGTTAAAGACTACGTCTCGCTGATTGCCCCGGACAGATTAAGCGTTGTTAAGCTCTACAAAGGAAATCTGCCCATCTTTGACAACTTTGACATTACAAGGCAGATAAAGTCAGGATTCGGACGTACCGTATCGTACAAGCACGGAGCCTATCTGATAATTGAACACACAGAGGCATTGCATGTTGTTGACGTAAACAGCGGCAATCGGGCAAAAAACAAGAACGGACAAGAGGCCAATGCCCTGGAAGTCAACTTGGGAGCAGCCGACGAATTGGCACGCCAGCTCCGACTTAGGGATATGGGCGGTATCATAGTAGTGGATTTCATTGATATGAAATTGGCAGAAGACCGCCAGGCACTTTATGAGCACATGTGTGAGAACATGAAACGCGACCGTGCCCGCCACAACATCCTGCCCCTCTCAAAGTTCGGTCTGATGCAGATTACCCGTCAACGTGTAAGACCTGTTATGGATGTTCAGGTCGAGGAATCCTGTCCCACCTGTCACGGCAGCGGAAAAATAAAGAGCAGTTTCCTTTTTGAAAGCGTGCTGGAAGGCAAGATAAAGCTGTTAAACAAGAAACTGGGCATGAAGCGTTTCACACTCTACGTTCACCCCTACGTATATGCATTCCTTTGCCGGGGACTTTTCTCCCTCAAGCGCAAATGGCAATGGAAATACGGTCTTGGCGTGAAGGTCATACCAAGTCAGAAACTCGCATTCCTAGAGTATCAGTTCATAGATGCAGACGGACAGGAAATAGACATGAATGAAGAAGTGGAAATACGTTAACACCACACAGGAAATGATGTAATCCAACGTATAGCGGACGAATAAAAATAAGGTGAAACCCAATCTGTGAGTTTCACCTTATTTGTTTCATGTATGTAATCATTTCTTACTTGATTGTCAACACTCTGGCTGAATTGCTGTTATCCCATGAGACCCACGATAGAAATCGATTCAATAATACTTTGAATATACATAAGGACAAATTGAAGAAGAAAAGGCGTTCTTATGGTTAATTTATGATAAAATATTGCAAAACCGTAGAATAATTACAAAACATTAAATAATTTACTTGCCAAAAAGGGAAATAATACATAATTTTGTAGCGTAATTACAACAATAACACAAAAAGCACATCTATGATAAGAGATTTTTGGGTAAAGAATTACCTTTCCATTCGAGACAAGCAAGAATTGAATTTCTTAGCTAAGGGGCCATCGTCGGAACTTGTTACAGAAGTTGCCGATGGTGTATTCTTGTATAAATTAGGCATCCTGTATGGTTCAAATGCTTCTGGCAAGTCTAATATGCTGATTGCCTTAAATGAGGTGTTTCGCATACTGGTGTTGCCTAAATCAGATGCAACCAAAAGAATCAATGGCAGCATACCATTCATTCTTACAAAGAACGACCCCATTGAGATGCATGTGTCATTCTATGCTAATGGCATCAGATATGATTATGATGTGTCATTTAATGAGAAATACATTTTGAAAGAAGTCTTATACTATTATCCCAACAAGTCAAAGTCATTGTTCTATGAGCGTTCATTTGTTGGCGAAAACATACAGGCAGATGTCAAGTTTGGCACAAGCCTGAAACTACAGGTCAAGACCCAAGAAAGTATTCGTGAGAACACATTGAATAACCATAGCGTATTGTCTGTTTGCAGCAAGGCGGCATTGAAAGAGGATATTGCGCCATTCAATATGCTCTACAACTGGATTATGGACAACTATCATGATGTGGATGGTGATGGGGAAAAAGGTATTGTTGAAATCCTCAAAGATGCATACAACACTCCCCAAAAGCGTAAATTTTATAACACAATGCTGCAAAAGGCCGATTTGAACATCCTTGAATATCGACCTGTTGTAGAGGATCGTTTCGTGCCATCGGAATATCGGGAACGCATTCAAAAGGAAAACATTCCCGAGGAAATGAAGGAGGCCTTGCTTAAACCGACGGCTGATTCTGTGGCGTTTGTCAATCATTCTAATAATGGTGATTTTGACATTCCCCTAAAATGGCAGTCAAAAGGTACAATAAAATATATACGCATATTGGATGCATTATATGATATGATTACAAGTTCTCATGTGTATTATCTGGATGAATTAGGCGAGGATTTACACAATGATTTGTTGTATTACTATCTTAATGTGTTCATTTTCAACTCAGAGCAATCGCAGTTGATTATCACGAGCCAGGAGACGACACTCCTATCTCAGGATTTAATCAACGATAACAGAGGTGTCGTGTGGTTTGTGGAAAAGAACAAAGAAACAGCATCATCCGAGTATTCCCGTGGTGATTCATTTGGATTACACAAGAATCTTTCTCTTTACAATTCATATCGCATTGGCCGATTAGGTGCAAAGCCGGAATTGGGTAGTATCTTTATAAATCTGGAGGATTGATATGGGAAAACAACGTCAAACAGCACTTATCTTGGGTGAAGGGCCAACAGAGTTCTTTTACTTCAAATCCTTGTGTGATGTGTTCAAGCGTTTGACCATCAAACCAGATTATCCCAAGCACACAAACCTCAAAGAACTTGAAGAGAAGATAGAAGAAGGCGTCGCCATGGGCTACAGCCACATCTTATGCATCATCGATATGGACACGAAGGACGAAGAGCCTGAACACTCACAATACATACGGTTGAAAGCAAAGTATGCCGAACCAATCAACAAGCCCAAGAAAGGCATATACTGCAAGGTCGAGTTCTTCGAAACTCATCGCTGCACAGAACTTTTCTTTCTCTATTACTTCCGCTACACATCCCGTCCATACGAGGATCAAGAATCATTGTTAAAAGATTTGAACCAGTGTGTGGAATATCGGAAAACGATAGATTTCTTTATAAAGAGCAAGGGACTTCATAGTTACTTTGAACGTAATGGCGGCAATCTCGAAAAGGCTGTAACCAATGCGAATCGCTCGATGGATGAGAAACTAAAAAGTGACAGAGACTATACTTACTCTGAACTTGGAAGAATGATGAAAATACTTGCCGAGATGAAAAAAAGATGAAGTGATTTTGGATATGGATAATATCTATGGCATATATCGTCTATTGTTTTTATAGTTACTATAGCTCATGAAACCAATAAGGTGAAACCCAATCTGTGAGTTTCACCTTATTTGTTTCACGTATGTAATCATTTCTTACTTTACCAAGACCTTACGTGCGGTCCCGTCACTCATGCGGATGATGTTCAAACCTTTTTGGGGAGCAGACAGCTTACGGCCATCTGCCGTGTAGTAAGACCTCTCCGCAGATTCCGTGCTTATGATGTTCTCAACACCCGTTTCATACTCGGGATCAATAGTGAAG
>JAGCPD010000057.1 GCA_017645305.1 Bacteroidaceae bacterium
AGAGAGCATGATGCGGTAGGTAGAGTCTGCCGTCACAATCTCCTGCGTAATGAAAACATCGTACTCCACTCCGGCAGTGTCCGTCTTGGAGTAGGACATCTTCAGCACCTCATCATAGAAGAAGCCGTCAAAGTGCCCGTCATTCTGGTAGATGTAGAATGCTGCATTCTCGTCTTGCGCCCGCAGTTCACTGAACATTGAGAATTGAACACTGAATATTAACAGTAGCAGGTAAAAACTTGTTCGTTTCATATAAAAAAATCTATAATCTTCGTTAATATCTGATTCCTCTCCTTCCATTAGAATCTCCCTCGTCCTTTTTGAGCAACCGGGCTCTTTATGGTAGCCACTGACTGTGGCTGCGGCTCCACATGGTGGAATACCCCCCTCTCTTTCGGGAGAGGGGTATTGGTAAGGCTTTTAATCCTCAATGGGGTCATCCCCTCCCGGGTTCGGGTTCGGATTATCGTTCCCGTTGTCATCCCCGTTGCCGGGGTCAGGATTAACGGGGTCTGGCGTTACGGTGCCGCCGTTGCCGGGTTCGTCTTCATCATCGCTGTCAAGTCGGGTGACTTTTGCCCTTTCGATCATTCCGGCACGGTTAACACTTGGATTCAGCGACATAAGCAAATCGGTAAACTTCTGCTGGCACTCAGACTTGACGCGGATGCTGACTCCTGCCCTGCTTACCAGCTCGCCGGCATATTTAACCATATCCTCCTCGGTGCTCACCTTGTCGGGCATCAGCTCCCGGGCACGGGCCAGGTTTATGCTGCCGCCCTCTATGTGAAGGTCGGGATGGATTCTCAGGGCCACGTCTTTGTTATTCCTAAGCTGGATGGCAAAGCCCATCGACATCAGGTTGGCTGCTGCCTTGCAGAAGTTTTCAAGCACGGCACGGGCCACCTGCTCGGGAATCAGGCCGTTCTCGTGGTGGATTTCACGGGCGAGGGCTTCCTCGTCAACGGTTCTCAAGTCTTCGTTCGCAGTAATGGTCTTCTGGTCAATGCCCAGAACTTCGTTACCATTGTTCAGACACACTTTATAATCAATCATTTCTGCAATATCGATTACCTATACATCGAGAGGTTTTAGGTTAATACTATGGTCCCAAACAAAGATAATAATTTGGGGGGTATGGAAATTAATAATTTTAGGGGGGTATGAAATTAATAATTTTGGGGGGTATGAAATTAATAATTTTGTCAGTACCCAAATTAATAATGGGGGTTACGGGTGATTTGGGGGGCTGTCAACTAGCCCGTTGCACCCATGAGACGGGGTCGCCGGATAGCCTGTCGGTTTCCGGCAATGTCTCTAAACTGGTGGAGTATCCCGCTTTGTTTCCATAAGTTATACATTGTTTGTTGTTCAATACACTGAATGTGTCGGTGTTTACTTGTTATTTGGAATAGAATGTTACATTAAACGTGTTGTTCCAATCAGGGTGTTGTCCTTCTTCTTTTGGTATCATTCGGCAGGTATAGTTACGCCTTGTCTCTCTGAGTTCCCAATCGGTGTAAGAAGTTTGTTCCTTGGAATATTGGCTGTAAGAACCATCGTATTTTGTCAGGTAGCTTACATGTTGACGCCCAGAAGAAGTAGTAGCATAGCCGCGGAATGCCGATTCGAAATGAGTCCTCCTCTCATATATATAAATCCACTCATGCGAACCGTATGGATATTGAGAGTTATCATTACTCGTTGTTTCACCAGAGCATGTTCCACTTATTATACGCATCTTTCCATGACTCGAATCTATCGTGAGGTTTAGGCTGAGTTTACTAATCATTATGCTGTTGCTTTTGTCGCTACTTGATTTAGTCGTTACCGTCGTATCACCAACTATTGTTATCATGTCGCCATCACGCATTGCATGTACCGGTATGAATTCAATACCATTCTCAAATTCTGTATTTGTAGACCATCCCGTGTAATCCTTGTCTCCGCTATATTTAACGTTGCTTCCAATTGTTATGTTAGCTTTAGCGAAAGTTCCGCCACCATATTGCCGTACGTAAATGGTATCGCGCTTCCACAAGTCAGTCCCGTCATGAACACCAATAACCACAATACCCTCTCTGCCGACAAAGCCACTGTTTTTATCAACCAATAATGTAATGTTGTGACTACCCTGCGTTGTCTCGTCGCTACTCTCGATGGCAGAAATCCACCCGTCGCTCTCGCTCATGCCGTAATAACGCAAGTTATCGTCATCGTCGTATTCGGCGTACCACGTTCTGACTTCCACTCTGGGAGCATTAGTAGTAAACGTAATGCTCTGATTATGGCTTCCTGCATCGAACACAAATTCTTTCTTCCCCTGTACGTTCAGCGTCGGCAATATGTCAACATCCTCGGCATTACCGTAGTCAAGAACCACACACCCAAGAGTTCTTAAAGCAGGCATTACCCGGTAATGGCCAGCGCGAAGCACTTGGAATGTTGCCTTATATTCATTGAATGTATTAAAGAAATTGTAGCTCTCGCTTTCATTGAAGTTATCTGCCACCTGCCGTATGTCATTTCTGTTGCTAATGTCGAACAGCCGTGCGCCAACCCAGCTTTTCCAGAATACCTGACGACGGGGATGTACGGCAGCTGTCAGCGTATTAGTAGCCTCGTTGTAGTCCACGTCGGTTTTCTTAAAATCGGGGAACAGGTACCATGTGCTTGTGCCGAACTTTTTGGTGCTGCTCCAGAAAGTACGTTCTTCGGGGTCATGCCACAGGTATTTCATACGTGCTTTATTCTCCAAGTCAACGCTGAAGACGCTGTACTCTATCTTAGAATCCTTAAGCATACCGTAGGCACCGTTATCCATCAGTCCGTCAACGCTGAGGTTCACCTCACCTTCCAGTTTCGGACCGGCATAGATTTCCATACCGTAAGAAGCGTAGAAGATACCTCGGAACCAACTGTTTGTATTCACCGTAGCATCTTCCTTGATGCCTGTCTGGAAGAAACCGTTCCATGCAAAGCCTCCCGACATGCCGCTAAGCAGATCTTCATCCTCACCGGGATGATCTTTGTCTGTCAGGTAACCTGTCATGAATTTCTCTGCCTTACTGTCGAAGATAATGGTCTGCGTGGATCCCCATTTAAATTTGGGGAAGTTCACCGTGGCATTCAGTTCACCCTTGGCGCGCACAAAAGCCTTGGGAACGGGCTTCACGCCAAACATGGGCAGTGCAGCAGGGAATTTTATTTCCACATCGGTGCCTGTGGCGTATGGGAAGGTTTCCTCACCGCCTGTCTCAACGGCAGCCTTTACACTGGCTCCAACCTCAAAACTCTCGCTGAACATCAGCTTGACAAAGAGACGTGTCCACGTAATGTTATAGACCATCGACAACTTTAGCTCGCCTCCCAGATTAAGGCCTAACGTTATGCTGGTCTTATCGTTGGGCTTCCACTCCTTCTGTAGCGTGCCGCTGAGATTGAGCAGCGTAATGTCGGAGTTGCCCTCACTGCGGTTTACTTTCAGACACCCGTTATTGTCAAAACCGGCTATACGCCTGCGAACATTACCCTGTTTGTCTTTACCTATTCGTTCAGTAGTTATAAACTGCACAAAAACATCGGAAAGGTCCTGAAGCGGAACGCATTGGACTGTATAGCCCTGATTTTTTTTCACTACAGAAGTAACTTTACCGCTATACCCACCAGGACCGTATTTGTAATCGTTAAGTCCCACCAGCACGTCTCCTTCTTTTGGCAACAGATCGGCAGGGGTGGAAGTGTTCAGCACTATATAGTTATCATCCCTAAGTACGTGATTCACGTATGGTGACAAGCCGACGTCATCCATTACCTTCAGCCTGGGATTCAGCTTAATCTCAGGCTGCTGGAAGCCGATGCTGTCGATGGCAGCCAGCGGGATGCGGTAGAGGCTGTCCTTTGTCTCAATCTCCTGCACAACATAAACGTCGTACTCTACGGAGTCAAGGTCGAACTTGGAATACCCCATGCGAACTATTTCATCATAGAAGAATCCGTCGAAATCTCCATCGTTACGATAGATGTAGAATGCCGCGTTCTCGTCCTGCGCCAAAGCGCAATTGAACATTGAGAATTGAAAGTTGAAAATTAAAAGCAAGGCCAGAATGCGCAAACGCTGTTTCATATTTCTATTTTTTAATATTATGCTGCAAAAGAAAAATAACGTAAAAGGGACTAACAGATTGGCGGTCATTTCAGCGTCACGGTATAATTCAACGTCACTTTGCCGTCTGCCTCTGTGATACCTGTACTTATATCATCGACCGTTATCGACTGGTTCTCTATGGTCCATGCCGAGAAGTCCATGTTCTCTATCAAGATGACATTCTCTCCGCTGAAATTAAACGTGCCGCTGCCGGTGAAGGTCACGGTATAGCTGTTGTCCTCATTGCGGACGAGATGGTACTGGCAGTCTATCTTGTGCTTGATGGTGCCGTTCAGCAGGTTGTTGAGCCCGTAAACGATATCCCAGCTGGACGTACTTCCAGTGCCAAAGGCCTTGTTGAAGCCCTGCACGAACTCTGCCTCCGTCTTATCCGTAAACTTGTGGGTAGTGTTGATGGTGAACGTACCGGTTCCCTCATTGCCCGTCATCGTGCCGATGATGTCATCGCCAATCTTCACATGTCCGGCACCGTCAACCGTGATGAAGTCGTGCCGCTTGAAGAACTTCTCGATTTCCGTCTGGAAGCGTGCCCGCTTATTAAACGAGTTGTCAAGCTTGACGTACCACTGTTGAGTCTCCTGCATCGGTTTTTTCTCCAGGTTTCTTTCCGTATCAAGGTAATAGTAGTAGCCGTCTAATGTCATGGGCATATCCACATGATCCGGGTCATAGGTCAGCTGGAGGTCGCTGAGCTTCGGTGCCTCCACCTCAACGCCGCTCTTGGCCAGATCCACTCTGATGACGCGCTTGCCGGTGTTCTCTGAAATCTGGAAACTCCAGGTCTTTCGCTCTATGCCCTTGGGGTCGATGAGCATCACCTTGAAGGGCATCTCGTTCTGCAGCAGGGCATAGACAGTGAAGAATCCTAACGTGGCCGTACCGTCTTCGCCGATGGTGCATGCCCATTCCTCTGTGTTGCCGACGCCGGCTGGGATGTCAGCGAAGCGCATCTGCCATCCGGCATACTTCGAATTGCCGCCGGAAGGCTTTGAGGAGTCGGTTATCTGAAGCCTGTATTGCGTGTTGACGATGGCAGCCACGCGATCCAGTGCCTTATGATAGCGGTTGTTGGCCTCCACCCTCAGGTTTTCCCTGATGGCCTTGATGACGCTCACCATATCGCCGTGAATCAGGTCGGCATAGTATTCATCACTGATCTGCTGCATGTCTGCCTCGCTAATCCACATGTAGCTCGACAGCCCCTGCGTCTTAGCCCACTCGTAGCTCCAGGTGCGCACTGCCTCGTTGTCTTCCCAGAAGCGGTCGGTGTATCTCTTCACCGCATATTCGATGAAGGCCTCGAGTTTTGTCTGCGTCATCTTTCCCTCGGCGAATATCGGGTAGAGGTAGTTGTACCAGTCCTTTGGCGTGCGTAGGTAGCCGTTCGGATTCTCCCGATTTTTGGGGAACTTAGAGTCTGCCTGCAGCGCACTGTTGCCTGCCATGCTGTAATAGTAGCGATAGGCGGCGCGGAACATGTCGCGCTTATGCTCCTGGACTGTGGTGTTTAGTTTTTCGAGAGCGATGCCGATGAACGCCACACATCCTGAGCATGCTGACATGATGGGGGTGCCGATGGCCGATGCCATCTGTCCACCAGCGTAGTTGAGCACCGTGCTCAGCGTACCTTTCAGCACACCCACGTTATCGCCCCTGATGTCAGCTCCCGCCACGTCAAGGATGCTCAGTGCCGTGCCTAAGTAGCCCATATATTCCACGGCGTTTTCCAAGGCCTTTGGCTTGAAGTCGAGCAGAGGTTCGGAGATGCTGGTAGCGATGTTGTAGAGGCCATCGAGTCCCACACTTTGCCAAAGCCCCATCTCGTCCTTGAACTCCCGCACCATCTGTGCCTCAGGGTCGTCAGACGACACAATGTAGAGCAGTTTCTTAATGGCTTCTTCCGTATCATCATACAAGTTGGGGGTGATGCCCCAGTAGCTGAGTTTGGCCAGGCAGCTGTACTCCTCAAGGGTGAAGAACACGGTGTAGGGCGACAAGTGGTTGGTGGTGATGGTCACCGTTCCGCTGTCCTCGTCGTACTTGAAACAGACGGGTTCCCAACGGCCCTCTTCCTCGTTATAGTAGGCTGCATTCACCTTCTCCCCGGCATTGAGCAAAACGGGAATGACGATGTCAGCCGTGCCGCTCAGCTCGTGGCTACCGTCCGATAGGTTCAGGTCCACGCTGATGCCTCGGATGACACCATCGGTGACATCGGGCTTCAGCACGCCATTGCGGATGCTGAGCTGCACATCGTCATCGATACAGGTGCTGCTGAACGTCACCTTGCACTTCTGGGCCTCGACGGTGAGCGTAGAGTCGTTCAGGTCGAACACCTCGGCATTCTCATAGACGAAGCCCGGCATCCATGTGATACTATCGACGGAAACGACTGACGTTGTGACATTGTCCTTTCCCTTGCGCTTGATGATTACTTGCCCACCGTCGGCGCTCAGCTCCATGCTGCTCACTTCGCTGACAGGAATTTTTATGCGCTCGCTGACATCGTCCGTGCCGTTCACTACCATGTAGTACTGGCGGCCTGGCGGCGGCGTAGGTTCGTAGTCGTCAGGATAATAACGAGCCCAACTATATGCCTCATTAATCCATCTGAAACGTCGCCAGCCAGGCGCATTGGCATAAAGTTCACGACTACCCTGGGGCACATATAGCGTGAGGTTTCGGCTCTCGAAAATCTTTTCATTGAATGTCGTGTCAGAGATGACGGGAGGAATGTCCGCCCTGATATACACATCTTCTGTGTACCGGCTACAGTCCTTGAAGGCCCCCTCCATCTCAACGACAGACTTGGGAATGACGATATTTCCACGATCCCTGATACAGCCGGGTTCCAGTTTGACCAAAGTCTCGGGAAAGGTGTACCAATCTTCACCCATCGGAGAGTTGAAAGGATCAGGTACCGTCATCAACAAACTTGTACCGCTACTGTTGAGCAAGTATGGTTGGTATTGTTCAGAGCAGTAGAAATAGGGATTGTCCTTTACATAGAACCACGACAGATAGACGCAATTGCTGAAAGCGTCTGTCGCGATGCTTTTCAGCTTGGGCGGAATGATAAAAAGACAATCGCCCGTCCTCGAGCCATAAGCATTGTTACCGCCAAAGAAACAGGTATAGAATGCCTCTGAACCTATTTCCTCCAAGTTCTCGAAGTTGGGGGCTTTCCAGAAGCGGCACATGAAAAACACCCGCTTTCCTAACTTCGTAATATGGCTGAGCCACTCGCCCGTGTCCAGATTGGAGTTGTTGTAGAAAGCCTGGTCGTCCACCTCAAAAGCCGGACTCTTACAGGTAATCTCACTGACATTGCACATGCTGAAGGCCTGTTTGCCGATACGCTTGACAGAGGCTCCGATGGTGAGTTTGTGAACGCTTGCATTCGCAAAGGAGTTGTCGGGTATCTCTTTTGCCTTGTCACCGAACACCACTTCTTCGACGCTGCTCATGATAAACGCATTCTGGTCAATGGTCTCTATGTTGTCGCCAATGGTAATCTTGTCGAATTTTCCTTTCGCATAGAAGGCGAGACTGCGGATGCGGGTCACACGGTATTCCTTGCCTTCATTGGTCACCACCGATGGTATCGTCACTTCGCCGTTATCTTTTCCACCTCCGCCGAGCGTGTAGTCTATCACGTCTGCCGTGCCGTTTGTCAGCAGTCCGTACTTGATGCCGTCGATGACCTTGTACTCGGCATTGTAAGGACGAATGCCGATTAAGATGGTAGCGTTACACGCATAACCGGAAAGCGCATTCTTGTAAAACCCGTCGCAGGAGCCGCCCCATCCGTAGTTGAAGTGGAAATAGTCCCTGTCGGTATAACCATCGCACACCAGCGCATGACCAATGTCCGTCGGCTCATAACCCGGGTAACCGCTATACAGCACGGGGCGATGCTCGTCAAGTTCACTCGTCATACGGCCTGTCAGATAGTCGGCAGTAATCCCTTGCACCTTCTCGATGCCCGGCTCATAGCCGAAATTCTCTATCAGCGGCTGAGAAACGAAGTACGTTGGACTGCCTTCATTTGCATACATCGTTCCGAAGGCCTTGCCGATGTCGGCCATCAAATGAGCCACGGCCTCTGCCTGAACATTATTGTAACCCATATAGTCGTCAAGCATGTTGTCCCAATCGTAGGTGCGCCCCGAGAAGTCCTCTGTACCTAACCTGCCAATCGTTGCCTTCGGCCACTGCCAGTAGTTCATCACCTGTGCAATGGCTGTGGGGACGCAGCCTGTCGGGCAGCCCGCCGGGCAGAAGATGTTATAAGGTCCCCACTGGTTCCACGTGGTGGTAAGCAATGGTTCAACAACTATTGAGCCGATATAGTTCGGCCACTGCCTGACAGCTTTCCGTGGTGCTGCCAATGCAGGATTCTGTCTCAGCGAATCGATGACTGATGAATAATATGTCAACAAGTCCTGCATTTGCACGGGACAATCGTTATATGAGAACGAACCGTGGTCGCAGTAGCCCAGCACCTCATCCTCCGTGCCTGTCTCGCCCGATACCACCACGAATCCCTGTTCGTTGCCCAGATTGATGACATAGACATTGTCCTTCTCCGAT
>JAGCPD010000058.1 GCA_017645305.1 Bacteroidaceae bacterium
GCACCATGTTGGCGATGTCCAGAGGATTGCCGACACGACCGACGGGCTGCTGAACGGCATCGGGGCCTTCATAGACGGTGTAGGCAGTGGCAATCCAACCAGGCGAAATAGAGTTGACACGGACACGTCCGGCAAGACTGACGGCCAGCGCATGAGTCAGTGCTGCTATGCCTCCCTTGGCGGCTGTATAGCTCTCCGTCTGGGGTTGGCTCATGCGGTCGCGAGAAGATGAGATGTTCACGATGGCAGCTCCCTCGGCGAAATGCGGGGCGAAGAGCTTAGCGAGGTAGAACGGGGCGGTAACTCCAACGCTCATGGCATACTGGAACTCCTCGTAGCTGCACACATCGATGCCTTTCATCAGCGGCAGGGCATTATTGATGAGATAGTCCACGTGGCCGTGCTTCGCAATGACCTCCTGGGCAAACTGTTCCAAAGTATGTTTGTCGGCAATGTCGCCCACAAAGTGATCGCCCTCCTGCTTGGCTTCACCGAGCCTGCTCCCGCTCGGCCAATCAAGCGAACTTGTTGGCTCTCGCTTAATCGCAGCCTTGTCAATCACACAGACCTGTGCTCCAGCCTTCAAGAACTCTTCGGCAATGCAACGACCAATGCCTTGTGCGCCCCCCGTCACGACGGCAACCTTATCTATGAAATTTGTTTGCTGTGCCATCTTACTTTTTCCAAGCGTTTATAACCTCACCGATATACATGGAGTGGATGCCAGCTGGGAAGTTGGCATACATCTTCTTGGGCGCATCACTCTTGAAATACTGAGGGTCGAAAGGTGCTGCATACATAATCTTGCACTCTATCACCATCGTTGCCTCGGTATAGTAAGGCGTTCCGTTGGCGGTATAAGCCGTATGAAGCCCAAGAGCCTGAGCCTTGTCACCATCGCGTCCGCTCTTAGTGCCCATGTAGTTCAGGACCTTGCTCTGCTCAACATCGAAAGCCATCACGGTAAAGTATTCAGCCTTATCCATGAACTCCTTGGTGTAGCGTTTCTCTGCGACATAGACCGTCAGGGCGGTACGTCCCCAAAGTGTGCCGATGCCTCCCCAGCCAATGGTCATGGCATTGCTTTTCTCTTTGTCGCCAGCCGCAAGCAGCTCAGCATCGTGGAACCATTGGAAACCGTTCTCCGTGAAGTCCTCCCTCACGTTGAACTTCTTGAAACCATTCTCTTCCTGAGCAAACGCAGGAGTGACAGCCATCATCATAATGGCTGTCAGTGCTATGGCAAATGTCTTAATTCTCATTTCAATATGGCCTTTACGTTTGTTACCATATTCTTGTGCTGCTCGTCCTCCTTGGTGAGCGTCGAAGTAAGCTTGATGTCACCTGCCTTATCCTTGGTGGAGAAGGTGCCTGAGTAGATGATGTCACTGTCGAAGAACAGCGTGGCTTCGACTACGACCTTATAGTTTCCCTGCGGAACAGCCTTGCCTTGCTCGTCAGTGAAGTTCCAGGTGAAGGTCTGCGTACCTCCAGCCTGTGGTGTAGCTCCTGTGACGGCATCCAACTGCTGGTCAGTCTTTTCGTCGGCCTTTACGGTCTTCACCCATGTCGGCACACAGGCAGGACGCACAATGTAGCCACGTTTGGGCTGCTCACCACCACGGGCGCGGCCTTTCGTGGTGTATGACGTAACGAAGAGTGTCTTCACCACGTCACCCTTCTCGTTCTCAATCCAGACGGCATACTGGTTGGAACCTGGGCCAGCCTGACGCTGGTAGTCGAACGATACTTCAAGGGTCTGAGCCTTCTTTGCAGCTTCACCATTCTTACTTTGAACCATTGCCGGAATCGCAAGCAGCATAGCGGCGAGAGCGGCGATAATCATCTTCTTCTGTCTCATAATCTTAGTCTTTTGTTGGGTTTGTTTTTAAACTATTATAAATTACGGCACAAATATAGTAAAAAGTCGGCAATAATTAGTAAATTTGCCCTCTGATTTAATATGTTTTGTGATATGATAGACCAGATTATTGAATACAACAAGACATTTGTGGCTCAGAAGGGCTACGAGAAGTATCTGACTGACAAGTACCCCGACAAGAAACTGGCGGTTCTTTCGTGTATGGACACCAGACTGACAGAACTGCTTCCTGCGGCTCTCGGTCTGAAGAACGGTGACGCGAAAATTATCAAGAACGCGGGCGGTTTGGTTATCTCTGCTTTCGACTCAGCCATGCGTAGCCTGATTGTTGCCATCTATGAGCTGGGCGTGAAGGAGATCATGGTGGTGGCACACTCGCATTGCGGAGCTTGCCACATGAGCTATGACCATTTCCACCATGAGATGATTGCCCGTGGCGTGACAGATGAAACACTCGACGCCATCCGCAAGTGTGGCATTGACCTTGACCAGTGGTTGGAGGGATTCAAGGACACACCGACCTCCGTCCGCAAGACCGTCGAAACTATCAAGACCCATCCGCTGGTGCCGGAGGATATAGTGGTTCGTGGGTTTATCATTGATTCAGAAACTGGTGCGTTGGAGGAAATAAAATGAAGAAGATAATAAACCCTTGGCGCAACCACGAAGGGTATAACTGTTTCGGTTGCAGTCCTGACAATCCCATCGGACTTCACATGGAGTTTTATGAGGATGGTGACTCTATTGTGAGCACCTGGCATCCTGAGCACAACTATCAGGGCTGGGTAGATACTATGCACGGTGGCATTCTGAGTACGCTGATTGATGAAGTATGCGGCTGGGTAGTCACCCGCAAACTACAGACCAGCGGCTACACGGTACAGTTGAACGTGAAGTTCCGCAAGGCTGTTCCCACGACAGAACCAGAGCTTACCATTCGGGCTAAAGTCTCAAAACAGGTACGGAATCTGGCATATATCAGTGCGGAGATCACTAACTCGAAGGGTGAACTCTGCA
>JAGCPD010000059.1 GCA_017645305.1 Bacteroidaceae bacterium
CTGTCCGCCACGAAAGCTGAACTGGGTGTCCGTCTCCTTCACCTTCTCTATGGCATCAGGGTCGTCCCAATCGACGGTGAACTCCATTTTCTTCAGCTTGTATATGGGGTACTGCACGCTGGTCTGGGTAGTTGTCAGCACCAGTTCGCTGCCGCTGTATGTTACCACGGGTTTCTCCTCGAAAGCGAACGTCGCTACCTGCCCGTCCACCTGATATATGGCCACTGCATTCTGCGCCCTCAGTTCATTGAGCATTGAGCATTGAATGTTGAACATTCCAAACAAGAAAAGAAGTTTCAGTATTTTCATGAGAATTGCTGTATTATGTAATCATTTTCGGGTGTAAAGGAACGAAAAAATAATGAGAGTGCAAAAAATATGTTTATTTCAATCTTATTGAATATTTCAGCGTCACGTTGCCGTGCTGGTTGATTTCTGTGGTTTTGATGTCGTCAATAGTGACGTGCTGCTCGAAGGCACCCCCACTACCCAGAATGGAGAAATGATCCCAGTCAACATTCTCCACGCGATTCACCACGAGGGCGGTAATATCGTAAGTGCCAGCACCTGTATAGCTGACAAAATAGGTACCCTCTTCCTCGGCAGGAGTCAGTGTAAAGTCACAGTCTATCTTGTGCTGCAGCGTACCAGAGAGGACATTGTTATTGGTAAAGAGATACATCGTCTTATCCAGATTTTTACTGTTGAATGCATTCAAGAAGTCCTCAACATTGTTCTCCGTGAACTTGTAGGTGGTGTTGATAGTGAACTTACCAGAACCTGTGTTGCCCTCCATCACGCCCACAATATCATCACCGATTTTGATATGACCTAAGTTATCAACAGTGATGAAATCATGGTGTTTAAAGAATCGCTCTATTTCCGTCTGGAAACGTGAAGCCTTGTGCAGGGCATCATTGAGCTGGAAACTACCTTCTTCTATACCGCCTTCATAATATTCCTTCTCGCCACCATCGAATTTCGACTTAGTGCCAGCAAAGATGGCAGGGAATGTCACTTGGGCTGGGTCATAAACCAGCGAGAGATTCATTAAGCGGGGCACTTCTATCTCCATACCACCTGTATCGAGGTCGAAATAGATGTGCTGCTTGCCTGTACCGTCGGGAATCCGGAAATCGAACCTCTTCTGCTCCACGCCATCTCTGTTATAGAGCGTTACCTGGGTTTTCACGTTGTTCTTCACAAGGGCATACTCGGAAAAATAACCATAGCCCAGGGTTCCGTTGTCATTAATGGTCTTTTCCCATCTTTTGGCATCACTGACAGAACTGGGCAATTCGGTGAAGCGAACTTGCCATCCAGCGAACTTCGATTTCTCACCCTCCTTGCATGAAGAATCGATGAAACGCAAACTCAGCTCTGTATTCATCATTTCAGCCACATCTTTCAATGCTTTACGGTAACGGTTTTCTGCTTCCACTTCCATACCGTCTCTGATGGCTTTGATAACTTGCACCATCTCGTCGTTCATCAGTTCGGCAAAGTACTCATTGCTGATTTGTTCTTTTATCCAAGATTCGCTGTCAATATCGTGTGCTGGATATAAACCACGATTTTTTGCCTCATTATAAGCTGATTGTCTGACTGCCTCGTTATCATCCCAGAAACGATTGCAATACCTCCTTACCGACTGTTCGATATAAGTATCCAGCTGGGCTTTATTCATCTTTCCCTCAGCAAATACGGGGTAGAAATAATCATACCAGTCCTTAGGTGTTTGGAAATAGCTATGTGGATATTTTTGGTTGCCGGTATTCAATTCCGGATTATTGTCATGGTATTTGGAAAAGCTGCTCAAATCATCATACCCAGCCTTACTATAGTAATAGTGGTAAGCCTCACGGAAATATTCACGCGTGTTTTGGGGGATAGTTGTACCAAACTTGTTCAGCGCAATGCCAATATAGGCGACACCTGCCATCGACATTGACATAACGGGTGTACCGATGTAAGCAGACTTTTGTCTGGCAGCATAGTTCATGATAGTGCTCAGCGTACCAGATGCCACCTCAACGTTATCGCCCTTGATGTCAGCAGCAGCTACGTTGAGGATGCTCAGTGCGGTACCTAAATAGCCCATTCCTTCAACGAGTTTGTCAAGCTTTTCAGGACGGAAGTCATACACAGCTTCTCCTGTGCCTCGAATCACGTTCCATACTCCATCCAATCCGATGCTCTGCCAGAACTGGAGGTCGCTCTTGAACTCCTGAATCATCTTGTCGTCAGGATTATCTGACGAAACAATTTTGAGCAGTTTCTGCGTAGCCTGGTCGAAGCTATAGATATGCGGAGCAAGTTCATAGAAATTCAACGTCGCATTCATCGAATCATCAGATAAGGTATAGAAAACGCTAAAGGTGGAGAGGTGATTCGTTGAAATAGTGATGGTTTCCATCTTCTCGTCGTAAGTGAAACTTACGGGTTCCCACTCCCCAGTTTCTGTATTGTAGTAGGCAGCATGGGGTATTTCGTCAGCATTTAACGACACAGGGATGGTGATGTCGGCAATACCACTCAGCTGATGTTCGTCATTCGACAGGCTCAAATCTACAGCAAAGCCACGAGTGACACCTTCCACAACATTAGGTTTCAGTACCATATTACGCACACATAGTTGCACATCATCATCGATACATGTGGTGCTAAAGCGCACAGAGCACTTCTGTGCATCCACGGTGAATGTCGAGTCGTTCAGGGCAAACATCTCGGCATTCTCATACACAAAGCCCGGCATCCATGAGATGCTGTCAACAGCGGTCACGGTTGTCGTCAGGTCTTCTTTGCCATTGCGACGGATGATGACGTGCTGACCGTCGTTGTCAATCTCCATGCTGACAACCTCGCTCACAGGAATGCTGACACGCTGTTGGCCATTCTCATCTTTTATGGTAACCACCATGCTGTATTCACGCCCCTGTTCGGATAGCGGAGTAAAGTCCTGGTCACCAACGATATTAGGGAAGTGACACCATCCTGGGGCATTCTGGTAAAGCTCTTCAGTACCATAGGGCACATGCAGCGTGATATCGGGCGAGTTTACAAATATTTTCTCGTTAAACGTTGTGTCGTTAATCACGGGCGGCACTTCGTGCAGGCAAGTCAGACTGCCCAACGTCTCACAATGGATAAAAGCATCGTCTAATTCCAATATGGTATTGGGAATCGTCACTTCATAGAAATAACTACCAAAAGACGTTACTCTTGAGGTTACGCTACCTGGCTCCATCTTCACCATATTCGTTGGGAATTCCAACAGGCTACCACCTACATCGGAAGAAACGGGCATTAGCAGGATGAGGCTTGACTTATTCTTGTTGAATAGGAATGCGCCGCCGCCAGAGAAATAAGGATTCTCATCGGATACCTCAAAGCTTGACAATGCGCCATAGGCCGTAAGGGCATTATTAAAAGCCGTAGGTTCAATATACTTGAGCGTAGCAGGAATCTTGAAATTGTCCCTTGGGAAGCGAGCACTGGCAAAGGCTTTATCACCGATGCTCACCATGTTTGAGAATACAGGTTCTTTATCTACGAACGTAGCACTGAAGAATGCAGAGTCACCCAGCGACGTAATGCATCCGAGCCACTCACCACAATCGGGCTTCGATATGGCAAAGGCCTCGTTGTCAACTTCAAATGCAGGACTGCGGTTTACCACTTCTGTTAGTGGGCACATATAAAATGCTTTCTTGCCAATACGACGGATATTCTTGCCAATAGTAAGCTTCTTGACACCAGTCAGTTGGAAAGTGTTGTCGGGCACTTGCTCCAATTTGTCACTCAACACCACTTCATTAATTCTTGTATTGGCAAAGGAGAAAGGATCTACAGACTCGACATTTTCACCCAGTGTCACCTTCTCGAATTGCCCCTTTCCATAGAATGCCATTCGTCGGATGCGCGTAACCTTATAAATTGTTCCGTCCGAGTCAGTAACTGTCGAAGGAATGTCGAGTGTAACGCCATTACCTCCTGTCTTCAAGCAATCAATAATAGTGGCGAGTCCTGTCTCCTTGACTAATTCATACTTATAGTCGCCAATCTCCTTGATGGCAGGGTCGTATGGGCGAATACCTGTATAGGCACTTGCATTGAGAGGAAAACCGCAAATGGCATTCTTAAAAAAACCGTCACATTCGCCTCCCCAACCATAGTTAAAATGAAAGTAGCCAGCCGATGTATAGCCGTCACACACTAAGGCATGAATTCCTGTCATTGATGAACCACAATAGAGAACGGGACGTTGTTTGTCAAGCTCTGCGATCAGAACGTCTTGAAGCACTGAAGCAATAGTGTCACTATGTAACTCAATACCATATTCATCATCGAGGTTATATCCAAAGTTTGTTTTCAAAGGCTCATATATAAACGGTGTTTCACTTTCTGAAGTCGTATATGTCGTACCAAATGCCTTGCCTATGTCAGACATTAAGCGAGCCACGGCAACAGCCTGCTCGTAATTATAGGTCATCGTTTCTTCTTGATTGCCCTCTGCGTTCGTATAATAAAAACAATCGTAGCGGTCAACCATATTGTCCCAGTCATATACATGACCGGAAAAGTCCACATATCCATCTTTTTCATTGATTTTGCCCATCGACTCTTTCGGCCACTTCCAGTAGTTCATTAGCTGAGCGATGGCCACAGGATAACACCCTACAGGACATCCCTCTGGGCAGAACATATTATAGGGAGCTAACTGATCCCATGTAGTTGTCAGAAGCGGTCCCACCATCACGGTACCCATGTCGGCTTTTGCTTTTTGAGGTGATTTTGCTGCCAATGCCGGATTCTGCCGGAGTGAATCGATGACTGATGAATAATATGTCAACAAATCCTGCATCTGAACGGGACAATCGTTATATGAGAAAGAGCCGTGGTCGCAGTAGCCCAGCACCTCATCCTCCGTGCCTGTCTCGCCCGATACCACCACGAATCCCTGTTCGTTGCCCAGATTGATGACATAGACATTGTCCTTCTCCGATGCCACCTTCGACCGCATAGC
>JAGCPD010000060.1 GCA_017645305.1 Bacteroidaceae bacterium
TATAAACGATTGCAAGGAACTCGCCACAATTAGAATCCATGATATCAGCCGCCAAAATGGGCAGTTTTGGCGTAAAAAAAGGTAGTTTTACCTCCAAAATCTGCAAAAATTTGTCTCACTTTCTAGTTTATTTTTTCACTTTTCACTTTCATTTTCCACTTTATTTTGTATCTTTGCAATATAAAAGAACTAAATCTGCAACATGAATATTTGTACCGCAATCAGAGTAAAGACAATGGCACACATTTCCTTAAAGCACATAATCCTGACGTGTATCTGCCTCTTCGCAGGCATGAACGCCTCAGCCTACGATGCCCTAATTAATGACATCTATTACAACTTCAATGAAAACGAGGCAACGGTGACTTATAGATCAGAAATAACGGGTGATCAATGCTATTCAGGTTCTGTCGTCATTCCTTCTACTGTCACCTATAATGGCAAGACTTACACAGTAACCGGCATCGGAGAATGGGCTTTCTCATATTGCCTCGATCTGACATCTATCAACATTCCCAACAGCGTATCCAGCATTGGAGAAGGTGCCTTCAATAATTGCAGCGGCCTGAATTCTATCAAAGTAAATAGTGGAAACACAAAATATGATTCACGAGGTGGCTGCAATGCAATTATAGAAACGGCAACAAATACATTGATTGCCGGTTGCCAGAATACAACCATCCCCAACAGTGTGACTGGTATTGGAGAGTGGGCTTTCTCTGGATGCAACGGCCTGACCTCTGTTACCATCCCCAACAGCGTGTCCGGCATTGGAGATGGTGCCTTCTCTGCTTGCAGTGGTCTGACTTCCATCATCATCCCCAATAGTGTAACTGTCATTAACGACTATGCCTTCTCCGGTTGTAGCGGCTTGAACTCTGTCACCATTCCCAATAGTGTGACCGGCATTGGTAAAAATGCCTTCTCTGGATGCGTTGGCCTGACCTCTGTCACCATTCCCAATAGTGTGACGAGCATTGGTGAAAATGCTTTCGCTATGTGCATTCACCTGGCATCTGTTACCATTCCCGAGAGTGTGACAAGCATCGACAGCTATACCTTCTATAATTGCACTGATCTGACTTCTATTACCATCCCCAACACTGTGACAAGCATCGGTTACAGTGCCTTTGAGTCTTGCAGCGGTCTGACTTCCATCATCATTCCCGAGGGTGTGACCAACATCAACGACTATGCCTTCTATAATTGCGTTGGCCTGACCTCTGTTACTATTGGCAATAGTGTGACGAGTATCGGCAACTGGGCTTTCCGTGAATGCAGCAGTCTAAAGGAGATTTATTGTTATGCCGAGGAAACGCCTGAAGTTGCTGTTTACACTTTCTATAAAGTTAATGTGAGTGAAGTGCTGCTGGTTGTTCCAGATGATGCTTTAGAGAAGTACAGGGCACATTCTGTCTGGTGCAAGTTCTGGGTGGAGTCACCGACGGGTATTCTTCCAATGAAAAATGGAAGAGTGGAAAGTGAAAAATCCGCTGATGCTGTTTATAACCTTTCTGGCCAGCCTGTCGGCAATGGAAAATTAAAGCCTGGAATCTACATCGTGAACGGGAAAAAGGTGATGGTTAAGTAAACCAGTCCCCCTCTCGTAATGGAGAGGAGTGAGAAATCAGGATTAATACGCAAAGAGAGGCTCTGATACTGGCCTCTCTTTTTCTTTATCCCCCACAAATTACCTTTGCCAATGCATTCTGGGCAAAGCACTGAGAGGGTTGCAAAAGTCCCCCTTGTTGGGGAATTTAAATGAAAAGTGAAAGAATTAAAAGTTAAGAGTTAAGAATAGCTAACCGCTAACCACTAACCGCTGTAAAGTTTAATGTTTAATGTTTAAAGGCTGTTTTAAAGAATAATGTTTATTTCTGAATTTAGTATTGTGAGTTTTATTGGGTATAATGATATCAATAATAACAAATAATCATATATCCCAGGACAGAATAAATCAGCTATTGGATTTTTTACGTATATTTGCAGCAAAAATAAGACTGAAAATGATAAATATAAAGACTACACATTTGCATAACAGATTGCTTGGAACAATATTCGTGGTATGTTTCCTTGCAATATCTACGGTTTCGGAAATCTGCGCAAAGACCATCACCATCACGGTGAAGGACACCCGCTACCAGAAAATTACAGGCTTTGGCGCTGCGGCCAGCGACGGAGCGATGTGTCCCTACGGCAGCGACACAAACCCTGTAAGGCTACTCTACGGTTCCACCTCTAAGGTTGGTTTGAACATTATGCGCATGGAACTTTCTGCCAATTTCAAAGGCGACCTGACGGTTGCCGACGTGGGATGGGACACTCCTTACGATTGGAACGGCTCTCTTCCTTGCGCAAAAATAGTGAAGCTGCGCGGAGGCATCGTTTTTGCCACGCCCTGGTCACCGCCTGGAGAATACAAGACCAACGGCACAGCTGCCGGCGGCAACGCCGAGGACCAAGGCTATCAGCGAGGTGAACTGCGTGAGGACTGCTACGAGAAGTTCTTTCCGTGGATTAACTCGTTCCTGGATTACATGAATAAGAATGGTGTCAAAGTGGATGCCGTTTCCATCCAGAACGAACCCGACTGGTGGGTTAACTATTCCGGTTGTCTTTACACACCACAGCAACAGGTGAATCTGGTGAAGAACTATGCCCATATGCTGGATCGCGAGACCTACTCTGGCGTACGCCTCATCAGTGCAGAACCCCTGGGTTTCAGCACCGACTATCACAATGCTCTGCTGGGCGACGAAGCCTGCCGTGACCAGATTGACATCATTGCAGGTCATATCTATGGACACCCGCCATTGGGTAGCAACACAGCACCCGCCTATCTGAAGAACGCTGCAACCTTGGCCGCAAAATACGGCAAGGAAGTGTGGATGACGGAGCACTCCGTGTCCGACAACATTGGAGAACGCCTGCCCAACTGGCACGAGCAACTGCTCTTTGCCGAGGAATTGAATGAATGTATGGTGGCAGGATGCACGGCCTACATCTACTGGTACATGCGTGCTCACTGGGCTTTCGTGAGTACAGGCGAGGCCAAATATGGCACTGCAAACAGGACTATAAACAAACTGCTGCCCCGGGCATACGTCATGTCGCATTTCTCGAAGAATGTCACTGGCTCCACACGCCTCGCTGCTACTGCTTCGAACTACGGCGTAAAGACAGAGGCCGCCTTCGAGACATCGGCCTACATCAAGGGCGATTCTCTCATCGTCATGGCCATCGACACCACACAGAACGAGAAGGACTTGCGGCTGAAACTGCCCTTCCCCGTCAAGAGCGGCACACATCTGCTCTCAACCGGTAACGAGACGGCAAACCTCTGCCAGAGATCGGACATCACCATCGACGAACCCACCCAGGAGTTGACCGTCACCATTCCAGGTCGCAGTTTCAGCACCCTCATCTTCATGATTGACAACGGTGAAGAAGATGCTATCCGAAATGTTCAAGCAGAAATGGCCAATAACAAAAGAACTAACAGCCAATGGTTCGACCTGCAAGGCCGACGATTATCGGAACCGCAAGGACTGTATATTGAGCGACGCGCTGACGGTACCACAAGAAAATATTCGTCGAATAAATAAGCGAGGGTGCCTCCGCTAATCGCTATCCAACGATGAAAATACCAACGTTATTTAAAGAATACATCTGGCTGATAGAGACAATATATCAGGCAGGAAAAATCACATTTGCCGAGATAAACGAAAAGTGGAAGCGCAGAGAGGACAGCGGCGGACTGGAGTTCTCGCGCACTACGTTTAACCGGCACAGAGATGCCATTCTGGATATGTTCGGTGTCATCATAGAATGCAACCATCATGACGGATACCGCTATTACATATATAATAAGGAAGTGCTGAGCGATGACAGCGTTGCAAACTGGCTGTTTACAACCCTGAGCGTTGGCAATATGCTGGACGAGAACATCGGACTACAGGATCGTATTCTGTTAGAGAGCATTCCGTCGGGCGACGTTCACCTGAAACGTATAATTAAGGCTATGCGTGAGGGACGAAAGATGATGATGCAGTATCGGAAATACAGTGCTGCAACGGCCAAATCATACCTGGCTGCGCCCTACTGCGTGAAACTGTTCAAGCGCCGCTGGTATGTACTGACAAAGATTGTACGTCCGATACAGAACGAACCCGAAAAGACGGGACCGTCTATGTCTGTCTTCTCTCTGGACCGCATTGTGGATGTGCAGCTGACGAACGAGAAGTTCACCCTGGATGCCGACTTTGATGCTGCGGGTTACTTTGCAGATAGTTTCGGCATAATGGTGGATACGAACACAAAACCGGAAAGGATAGTACTTAGGGCATACGGAATGGAAAAATATTACATGAGGGATTTGCCGCTTCATCCGTCACAGCGTGAGATTGCCGCTACGGATGAGTATGCCGACTTTGAAATCCGCCTCAGGCCGTCATCGGACTTTAAGGCACACATCCTTTCAAGGGGTGAATGGCTGCAGATTATTCAGCCCCAATGGTTGGCCGACGATATGCGAAACTGGCTACAGGCAGCTATCGGAAAATACAAGGATTGACTTCTTATTCTACCTTCATTTGGAACGGGCTCATAGGCAGTCCGTTTTTACCATAAACATTTGCACGGATAGGATTGTTCTTCCAAGCATAACGTATAGAAATGGGATTGACTACGGACGATTTGATTACTATTTGCTTTCCCCTACCCTCTGCTACGGCGTTAACATAAGAACCGTCACTACCGGCTACTTCAAATTCATAAAGCGAACCTTCGTTCTGTAATGGTTCAGAGAGCGTACAAACCACAGTACCGTTTTCTGCCTTTGCATTTACAATCTCTGGGGAAAGGGTAATACGAGGGTTCCACAGCATCCGGTCAAAGGCCAATGCTACTCGCTCTGCCACATCTTTCTTGCGCAACGGGTGAATATCCACAGTCTCTCCCCTGTCTATAGTTACAGCCAATTCTGCATAGGCATCTTCTTTTGCAACTATTCGCTGTGCCTCGCGAACCACAGACCAGCCTGTATGCTGCGGTTGTTCTGAAGGCTCCATATAATTGGCCAACTGAATAATAACAAAAGGCAAATCGGGGCGCTCAAAAGCCTGCCGCCAGTTAGCCATCAGCAAACGCAACATATCGGCATAGTTGGCAGCAGCCCAATCACCAGTACTTGACTCGCCCTGATACCACAGCACGCCAGCGACTGCAAAGGGTGCCATAGGAGAAATCATTCCATTAAAAAGCGTTGAGGGTTGGTTCTGAAGGCTTATTCCGCTACCTATGCTTCGGGGCATCTCTGCTCCCCTTTGTAACTTCCAATGCTCACCCAACGGCAGTACATCATCCTTACCGAAAACCAGCCGGTATGGCTTCTCCCTATAGAAATACGGTACACCGCTCTTGTTTATGAATCGGACAGCAATCACATTGTCACCCTCGTGCAACAAACCCTCCGGAACCTGATAGCGACGGGGTGGATATTGATAGCCTGTGCTGCCAACCTGCACACCGTTTATATAAGTAATGTCTCTGTCGTAAAGCGTTCCCAGCAGCAATTGAGCTGCCTTGCCGGCGTGTTCCTTTCCTATCTGAATATGTTGGCGCAACCACAGACTGCCTATCCATTCGCGCCTATTGGGCATAAGGTTATACTGACTGACTACAGGCCACCCCGAATCATCAAAATTCAGCCTTGCATACTGTCCCAGTCCAGGGTCATTCCCGTCCAGAACATCTTCCCAGCGACGGTTTGCCAAAGATGCCGCCCGCTGCTGTGCCTTCACAAATTCTTCGTTCTGATAAAGCTGCATCTGACGATACAGGACAGGATAATGCCGTGAAATGGTATCTGCCGATATCCACGCCTCGATAGGCGTACCGCCCCAAGCACTCTCAATAATTCCCTGAGCCACACCCGTCTCGCGCTGCAAATGTTTGCCCAGAAAATAACCGATGGCTGAGAATTTCCAGGCATTCTGGCGGTTCAAACGTTTCCACTGAGCAGGGCGCAGGTCGACAGACGGCTGATGCGTATCAGTCTGATACGGCACATGAAACAATCGCACCATGATGTTTAAATCGTCAAACTCCTCTGGATATTGTGGCGATACGCGCTCCAGCGTAGTCTCCATATTAGACTGACCTGAGCACAACCACACATCGCCCACCATCACATCGGTGATGGAACATTGCTGATTATCCTTACCCCTCCCGTCTTCCGTATTGCTTCTCACCTCTAACGTATATGGACCGCCGGCTTTCATAGCGGGCAGGTCAACACGCCAGTGCCCGCTGTTGTCTGCCGTAGTGCTGCATTTGTTTTTATTCAGGCTTACGGTAATGGTCTCATGCGGGTCGGCAAGCCCCCACACAGGAATGGTTTTGCCTCTTTGGAGCACCATACCCGACTGGAAAATCTGCGGCATCCTGACCTCTGCAAAGCAAACAGTAACGCACAAAGCAAGTGCCAAAAATATAGATATCGACTTTTTCATAACAGTACAAAAATACTAATTATTCGACTTATAGAGCATAAAACAAGCAACTTTTTTACTATAGTTATAAGAAAAAGATTATCTTTGCAGAAAAATAAACAACATTAAATGATACTATGACTCAAGATTCAAAAGGATTCTACAAACTTTCCTGGCTTCAGCGCATAGGTTACGGCTCAGGTGACCTGGCGCAGAACCTCATCTTCCAGACGGTGGCATGTTATCTGATGCTCTACCTTACCACAGTTCTGAAAATCAATCCGGCATTTGTCAGTGGGCTGATTCTCTCCGTCCGGCTCATCGACTGCTTTTGGAGTCCTGTAGTAGGACGCTATATTGACAACAGAAATCCCAAATTAGGAAAGTACCGTACTTACCTGCTCTATGGCGGTATTCCCCTTACCATTGCCGCCTGCCTGCTTATGCTCCCACAGGCTGCTACCTGGCCTATGAGCATGAAGATTGTCTATGCAACAGTCAGCTATACGATGTTGAGTATGATTTATTCTGTTGTAAACATCCCCTACGGCTCCATCATGGCAAGTATGACCCGTGATAACGATGAGGTATTGAAGCTGACATCCACACGAATGGTTTGCGCCAATATCGGTCAGATAGTTGTGCAGGCAGGATTCCCAATCGGACTCGCAATCTTTGCCCATACTGTTATAGACTGGAATCAGGCTACGTTTATGGCCATCGGCACTATTCCTGCTTTCATTATCTTGCCGTCCCTGCCAATGCTCAAGAAACTGATGGGTAAGAAAGGACTTTACTACCTGCTTCTCTCCATTGGATTCATTGGATTCAGCATATTGTTCACCATTGGTAAATTCTTTGATGTCGAGAGTTGCAATACACTTGTCCAGGCTGCAAAGGTAATGACTGGTGTCGGTCTGCTGGTTGGTTCCCTGATGTGGGCGCTTGTCCCGGAGGTTATTACAGAGGCTGAATACCGTACAGGGAACAGACCTGCCGCCACAGTAAATGCCCTTGCCGGCGTTGCTTTCAAGGCAGGTTTCTCAATTGCAGGTTGGATTACCCCGTTGGTTATGGGTATGATAGGCTTTGACTTGGCAAGCGAGGAATCAGCTTTGCCTATCGACCCTAACGCTTGGTTTACTGTCACATGTGTCTTTGCTGTCATTGGTTTTGTCCTCCTGCTGTACTGCTTCACGGGATGTAAGGAAAGAATAGCAACAACCCCAGAGAAACCCGTTACCTACGGTGAGATGTTTGCAGAGTTCCGCGCCAACAAGTGCCTTCAGCTGGTGCTGAGCATCTTTGTTGTGGTATTCCTTACCTCATTCATTAGCGCCCCTGTAAATGCGTATTATACCAAGTTGAACGAGTATTCATCAACGGCACAAAATGCTATCTTGTGGTTTACCTGTATCATTCCAGCCATACTCCTTATCGTTGTAGGATGCCTTATCTATAAGTATCCCCTTACAGACGAGCGATTAGATGAAATCAACAAGGAGATAGAAGAAAGAAGTTAGTTTATTTCATTATTTCAAATTTTCATTTTTTCATTCTTTCATTTTTTCATTATTCCCCCATGAAGCCAAGATATCTTTTCCACAGCGATTATATGGCCGACCCTGCGGCCCACGTGTTTAACGACAAACTGTATATCTACCCCAGTCACGACCGTCAGTGTGACAATGTCTTCGACGATGACGGCGGACACTTCCAGATGCGAGACTACCACGTGCTCTCCTTCGATGACATCGAGAACGGTCCTGTAACAGACCACGGTGTTATCCTCGACCAAGACCAGGTACCCTGGGTGGAGAAGCAGATGTGGGACAGCGATGTGGTAGAGAAAGACGGCAAGTACTACCTCATCTTTTCGGCCAAGGACTATAATGGCGAGTTCCATCTTGGTGTGGCTATCAGCGACCGTCCCGAAGGTCCCTTCATCCCGCAGAAGCACCCTATCCGTGGCGCTTACAGCATCGACCCATGTGTCTTTAAAGACGATGATGGCAGCATCTACTGTTTCTATGGCGGACTGTGGGGCGGACAGTTGCAGTGGCACGTACCTCTGAATGTAAAGCCCATCATGCAGCCAGACACCCAGGCAGCACCAGCCGGATATGTGGACCTGGGGCACGCTTCGGACAAGAAGACCGAGCTATGGGCACCTGCTGATGTACCCGCCCTCTCCAGCTACGTAGCCCGCATGAGCGATGACGTATTGCAGTTCACAGAGGCTCCGCGTCCTGTCATTATCCTCGACAAAGACGGACAGCCCCTGAAGGCTGGAGACCCGCACCGCTTTTTCGAGGCCAGTTGGATGCATAAATACAAAGGAAAGTATTACTTCTCGTACTCAACGGGCGACAGCCACTTCCTGTGCTACGCCACAGGTGATAATCCCTACGGCCCCTTTACCTATCAGGGCATCATTCTGAAACCTGTGGTCGGTTGGACTACTCATCACTGCATCGTGGAGTTCAAGGGTCAGTGGTACCTGCTGTATCACGACTGTGTTCCCTCGGGCGACATTACCCACCTGCGTTCCCTAAAGGTGCAGCGTCTGTTCTATAACCCCGACGACACCATCCAAACCGTTATTAATGAGTAAACGCAAGGTTTTATCATATCTATTTATTTTCTCTCTGTCCTTGATGACCTGGGCAGAGGACGGCAGCAAATTATGGCTTCGAAGCCCTATGCCAACGAACATAACGCTACGTATAGACAGCACTATGCCCAATGACGACGGTTACCGTATCTCTGGCCGTACCGTCACAGCACGTACCCAGATGGGGCTGCTATACGGCAAGTATGCTCTGCTGCGCGGCGAGCAAGGTGAGTCTCACCCTTTCTACAAACTACGCATCCTAAACCACTGGGACAACCTTGACGGAACCATAGAGCGAGGCTATGCGGGCAACAGCATCTTTTGGGGGATCCTGAATTCCGAATTCTTAATTCATAATAATTCTCATTCCAAAAATAATATTCAGTTATCAACAACCAACCATCAATTACTTCAGCATTACGCAGAAGCGTGCGCTTCCATCGGTATAAACGGGACGGTTCTGAACAATGTCAATGCCTCGCCCAAGATACTCACGTCACCATATATTAATAAGGTAAAGGAGATAGCCGGGATTCTGCGTCCTTGGGGCATACGGGTTTATCTGTCTGTCAACTTTGGTTCGCCCAAAGCATTAGGCGAGCTGAAAACTGCCGACCCGATGAATCCGCAGGTGCGCAAGTGGTGGAAGAAGAAAGTCAGGGAAATCTACAAGATGATTCCCGATTTTGGAGGATTCCTTGTTAAAGCTAATAGCGAAGGACAGCCCGGTCCGTTCGATTATGGCCGCTCACATGCAGATGGAGCCAATATGCTGGCTGACGCGCTGGAGCCATACGGCGGCATTGTGATGTGGCGTTCCTTCGTTTATGGAGCAAAGCATCAGGGCGAAGACCGTGTAAAGCAGGCTGTGTCTGAGTTTGCCGAGTTGGATGGGCAGTTTCGTGACAATGTCATTTTGCAGTCCAAGAACGGACCGCTTGACTTCCAGCCACGTGAACCCTATGCTCCCATCTTCGACCAAATGAAGCATACGGCGCAAATGGCGGAATTGCAGATAACACAAGAGTACCTGGGACAGAGCAAGCATCTGGTCTATCTGGCTCCCATGTGGCAGGAGTTCTTTTCATTTGTTGAACCAACGCGCCTTGTCGGAATAGCAGGTGTAGCTAACATAGGACTTGACACAAATTGGTGCGGTCATCACTTTTCACAAGCTAACTGGTATGCCTTCGGCCGATTGGCCTGGAACCCCACCCTGACATCAGAGCAGATAGCAAAAGAGTGGCTCAACCAAACGTTTGGTTCAATTCATAATTCACAATTTATATTTCATAATGATACTTCATTAAAATTAGCATCCATGATGCTCCGCAGCCGCGAGGCCTGTGTAGATTACATGATGCCCCTGGGTCTGCACCATATCTTTAAGTTCGACCACCACATGGGTCCCGAGCCTGACGGATTCAAGGCAGACTATCCTATCGAGTGGTGTCCTGTTTACTACCATCGGGCCAACAAAGACAGCATAGGCATAGACCGAAGCAACACAGGAACCAACGCCACAAGCCAGTACCGTGAGCCCTATCGCTCGCTTTATGATAATATTGAAACCTGCCCCGATGAATACTTGCTTTGGTTTCACCGCGTACCCTGGACGTACCGTCTCAAAAGCGGTCTGACCTTATGGGAGGAACTGCAGAAACACTATAATCATGGTGTCAATGAAGCAGACGACTTCATAAACATTTGGCAGCAAGCCAAGCCCTATATAGACGAGCAACGCTGGCAGGAAGTTGAAGACCTCCTCCGCTTCCAGCAGCAGGATGCCCGCAACTGGCGTGATGTCTGTCTGAAATACTTTGGGCAAATCCAATCCAACAGGATCAAGCCCTGATTTCCTTATGGTTTATTTTACTCTGACCTTTTGTGTGCGTTTACCATCGGAAATGATGTAAACGCCTGATTGGTTTGGAATGATACTGACAGCTTGCCCGCTTATGTTATAGGCATGACTCCCCTTACCTAACGTTAGAACAGAACCGTCAAGCTTGTATAGGTCATTATCAAAATGTATCTTTTCAACCGAAGTCTCAGTTATCGCAGTAAGGTCCGTAAGGGTAAAGTTGTCAAAGGAATAGCTGAAGGACGTTTTATTCGTTCCAACCTTCAGGGCAAAATATACGGTTCCTGTAGTGCTTGCCTTCCACTTCATCACACCTGCTGTGTGGCTGGTGCCAGCCTTTGCCTTTGCAGACATCATTCCGTCATAAGCGGCAAGCGAAGCGTCCTTCCAGGAATTCAGCTGACCTATTGTGTTTGTTTCCTCCAACCCGACATCGGCATAGTCCTTAGGCTTGTCCGTAACCATGAAAGCCTGTATCCAGAAATCACCGTTCCCACTGGCACCCCGTACAGCAACGTCGAAAGAATAGGTATGGCCTGCCACCACTTCTACGGGCTGAAAAATCACAGTATTAAGCGAATGGCTGCGTGCTGAGGATATGCACAATGCACCACCGTCACCATCGGAGGGAGTATCTTCTGTTGAATTCCAAACATAACGGGCATTGTTCATGGATGCCAGGGAAGCTGTCTGCCAGACACCCTGAAATTCACACTCGCCATTTATCAGCCGATTACGTCCTTCGTTCGTGTCAGGACTTAAAGTTGCCAATTCCTGTTCAGATGCCTCTTTCATATTATAGAAGCGCAGCCAGTTAATGTTCAGTCCGCCTTTCTCAATATAAAGCCGTATGCGCAGGGTTCCCTTAGGCAGAATAATGCCGCTGAACGACTTTGTAGCCCACGTAGTATAGCCTCCTGTGGATGACAGCTTTGTAGAGACAGTAACGGGTCTGTCATTTACGGTAACACGTACTGTTGACGAGCCGGAATTTATCGCATAGCGCAGTTGCATCTGCCATTTGGCAGCCTCGTTAGGATTCTCTATCGTAAACTGAAGCCATTCGCCATCCTTTGTCTCCCCCACATAATACCCACAGTTCTTGGTGTCGTTAGGGCTGCTATACAGATCTACTCCGTCATTACGATATACCCATCCCGTCTGCCAATTGGTGAAATTCTCTCCACTATATTGGTATGATGCATCATCGGTATCCCAATAAGCCTTCCCCACAGGTCCCATGTCATAGTGTGCCGCATATACATAGTCGCCTGTCTGGCAGGCTGTAAACGGAATGCACTCGTCGCTATAGGGACGACGCATAAGTGCATCTATATAGTCGGTCCGTACTGTACATTTGCTTATTTTTTGAGCTTCAGCCCATGCCTTACAGGCATTCCACAATGTGGCAGATGAAGGTCTTGTGCCATTTTGCCATTGACTGATGACATTATCGTAGTTTGACACACGTTTAACCTGTAGAATGGTATTGATGTTGCTCTTCTTCATTGGCCAGCAGGTCCATCCGGCAAACTGCATCCCCTCCTCATAGAGATTAACACATCCGGCAGTCCAGGAATTGCTATTCTCGCCAAACTCGCCAATATATACCGGACAACTATATTTGTTGGCCAAATCAGCCATATATTGCACCTGTTCCTTGGTATTGTAAACGCCGTATCTGTGAAACTGCAGCACCATCTTTGTATCCATCTTTGTGGAGGGAAAGCCGGTATAGTCGTTACTATATGAGTTGCCTTCCAAGATAACAATATGGTTAGTGTCAACCTCTCGAATGGCTTTTATGATAGCCTTGAAGGTATCCCAGAGCAACTTGTTGCTGTTTGCAAGCGTCCAGTTGGTCTCATTGATCAGGTCGTATGCAGCCACACACTTCCAGTCCTTGTAATACTCGGCAATCTTACGCCAAAGGGCAGTCAGTTTTGTGCGGTTCGCCTCACTCTCCCAAAGCGAAGGTTTACTGGAGTCGTAATCACAGATATCACCCGAAGACTGACCGCCAGGGCACGCATGCATATCCAGTATGAGCAGGATTTTGTAACGTTCCGCCCACACACACATCGAGTCAATACGGTCAAATCCCTCTTGCAGCCAAGTCTGTTCGCCAGCCACAGGTTCCTTCTCGATGGGCAGGGTAAAGTATTTGTAGTGCATAGGTACACGCAGGGTGTTGAACCCCTGCTCCGCAAGAAACTTCATGTCGTCCTCGCAGAAATTATTATCCATCCACAGGCGGTCAAACTCCTCAACCTTGTCTTCACCACATACATCAGCAATCATGCTGTCAAATTTAAACTGACGGTCCAGGTTACCCGAAGTGTTCATCATATACGGCTCACGTACCATCCAGTTTCCGCAGTTTGTTCCGCGCATTACCAGTTTCTGTCCGTCACGTGCAATCAGTTTAGTACCAGAGACACGTACAAAGTTATCAGCGGCATAAACAGAGAATACGCTCGAGATAGAAACAAGTAAAATAAACAAAAGTTTCATTCTTCCATTCATTAGGGCAGATGAATTAAATTTGTTGCAAAGGTAGAAAATATTTTTCACAATTCATAATTCACAATTTGTTTTCGTTTTGGAAATGATGTATAAATATAATAATGTTTAGAGTTAGGGCATAAAATAAAATTTACTACAGTTCAAAGCAATGTCCATCAAAGTACAGGAAGAATTTTCCACGCTTGAGGATATCTTCGGCTCAAACCCAAACCGCATAATAATTTGCATAAAATTTGCGTAAAATACCCACAAAAACCAACAAAAACCAACAAAAACCAACGAAAAATGCCAAAAAAAGGAGCCAAAAAAAGGAGCCCTTTTAGACCCCTAACTTACTGATTTTCAATTGAGAGCGATAGACGGGACTCGAACCCGCGACCCTCGGCTTGGGAAGCCAATGCTCTACCAACTGAGCCACTATCGCATTTACTAAGACGATGCAAAATTACAGCATTTTCTTCATTTAAACAAGAAAACGATGTAGTTTTTTTCACTTGGTGGCATGAGTCCACCACGCATCATTCTGGTCTTTGGGTGTCTGCTGCTTAGAATTACTTTGTACACTGCCGTTACGAACACGGGAAAGTGTCTCAGGTGTCATCTGCAGGAAACTGGCTATATGCACCATTGGAGCACGTAAAATAATCTCGGGCTTCTCACGCAAAAGGCGCTCATAACGTTCCGAGGCATTCTCAAAGCGCTGGCTGTCTGCATGTTCCTGCGAACTGATAGCTACATGCTCCAGAATCTTGCGATAGAGCATATCTATCTCCTGATTGCGTACTAAGAGGTTGTTGAGGTCGTCATACGGGATAGCATAAAGTTTTGTATTCTCCAGCGCCTCTACAATCAGACGGCTGGGTTCCTGCTTAAGGAAACTCTCGATACAGAAGACTATACGTCCTTCGAAGCTGAAGTGCTCGGTAACGTCCTTGTTGTTCTTATAATAATACTGACGCACCATACCTTTCTCAACGAAGTACAGGTTGCGACATACTTGTCCTTCCTGGAGAATGGTCTCTCCTTTCTGAAATTTCATTGGCACAAGAATACTGCCCAAGATTTGTACTGCAGGTGGCGTAAGGGTGCAGTAGATACGTGATATCTCTCGTGCAATGTCTCTTCTTCTATCCATTGTTGGTATTAGCAGTTAATTCAAATTTCACTATTCATAATTTTCTATAGGCTTTTTCACAGAATGGGGATTAATCCAGTTTCAGCACGGCAAGGAAGGCTTTCTGCGGCACTTGTACGTTGCCAATCTGCTTCATTCGTTTCTTACCCTTTTTCTGCTTCTCAAGCAATTTGCGTTTTCGACTCACATCGCCGCCGTAACACTTGGCAAGTACATCCTTACGAACTTGCTTTACTGTCTCGCGGGCAATAATCTTTGCTCCTATGGCTGCCTGTATGGCAATATCAAACTGTTGGCGAGGCAGGAGTTCCTTTAGCTTCTCACACATACGGCGGCCAAAGGTTTCAGCATTGTCAACGTGCGTCAAAGTACTGAGGGCATCTACCGGCTCTCCGTTAAGCAGGATATCCATTTTTACCAATTTGCTGGGACGGAAGCCTGATTGGTGATAATCAAAGGAAGCATAGCCCTTACTGATACTCTTAAGTTTATCGTAGAAATCAATTACTATCTCGCCCAAAGGCATCGCATACTGAATTTCAACACGATTGCCGCTGATGTATTCCTGCTTGAGCAACTCGCCTCGCTTACCCAGACAGAGGGTCATGATGTTGCCGATATAGGCAGTATGCGTGATAACGGTTGCGTGGATATACGGCTCTTCTATATGGTCTATGAGAGTGGCATCCGGCATTCCCGAAGGGTTATGTACCTCTTTTACCTCTCCCTGCTTATCATATATAAGGTATGAGACGTTGGGAACGGTGGTAATGACATCCATATTGAACTCGCGGTCCAGACGTTCCTGAATAATCTCCATGTGCAGCAATCCCAGGAAGCCGCAACGGAATCCGAAGCCAAGGGCTACCGAACTCTCAGGCTGGAAGGTTAGGCTGGCATCGTTCAGCTGCAACTTCTCGAGGCTGGCACGCAGGTTCTCGAAGTCCTCCGTCTCAATAGGATAAACACCAGCAAAGACCATTGGCTTTACTTCCTCGAAACCGGCAATAGCCTCATGACAGGGATTCTCGACGGTTGTAATGGTATCGCCAACCTTCACTTCGGTTGCTGTTTTGATACCTGAAACTATGTAGCCCACGTCTCCGCAATGCAGCGCCTTACGCGGCATCATATCCATCTTGAGCACACCAATCTCATCAGCCTTATATTCCTTACCCGTATTGATGAACTGCACCTGGTCACCGCTCTTTATACTTCCGTTTACTATTTTAAAGTAGGCAATGATACCTCGGAAGGAGTTGAAGACGGAGTCGAAGATAAGTGCCTGAAGGGGTGCTTTCTCATCGCCCTTTGGACAAGGAATACGCTCTACAACAGCCTGCAGAATTTCCTCTACACCCATACCCGTCTTTCCACTGGCTCGGATAATCTCGTCATGCTTGCAGCCCAGCAGCTCTACAATCTCGTCCTCCACCTCCTCTGGCATAGCGTTTGGCATATCGCATTTGTTAACGACAGGGATAATCTCCAAATCGTGATCAATAGCCATATACAGGTTGCTGATAGTTTGGGCCTGCACACCCTGTGTGGCATCCACCACCAGCAGCGCGCCCTCACAAGCAGCAATACTGCGTGAAACCTCGTAAGAGAAATCCACGTGCCCCGGAGTATCTATAAGGTTCAGGATATAATTCTCACCCTGATAGTTATATTCCATCTGTATAGCGTGACTCTTGATGGTTATACCGCGTTCACGCTCCAAGTCCATATCATCAAGCATTTGGCCCTCAGTTACCTCGATGGTATTGGTAAACTCCAGCAAACGGTCGGCAAGGGTACTCTTACCGTGGTCGATATGGGCAATAATACAGAAATTTCTTATATGTTGCATTAACAGTCTGTTCAAATATAATATTTCATGATTGCAAAAGTACAAAAAAACTGGCAAACGGCAAAAGAATAGATAGGAAATTCTTGGCATATTCATAACTTTTCTGTACCTTTGCGATGAAAATTTATTTCATAAAAACAAAGAATATGGATGCACAGTTAATAAAAGAATGTGAAGCGAAAGCCCTTGCGTGGCTGAATTCGCCTTATTACGATGATGAAACAAAGGCCGAGATTAAGGCTATGTTGGACAACGACGACAAGAATCCCCTTGTAGATGCCTTCTATCAGAGCCTGGAATTCGGTACAGGCGGCCTGCGAGGCATTATGGGTGCCGGTACCAACCGCATGAATAAGTATATTGTGGGTATGGCAACCCAGGGATTTGCCAACTATATCAACAAAGCCTTCCCTGAGGGTGGTAAGAGCGTTGTTGTTGGTCACGACTGCCGTAACAACGGACGTATGTTCGCAGAAAGTGTAGCAGACATCTTCAGCGCCAACGGCATTAAGGTTTATCTTTTCGAGAGCCTGCGCCCCACCCCTGAAATCAGTTTTGCCATACGTCAGCTGGGTGCTGTTGCTGGTGTAAACGTGACAGCCAGCCACAACCCACGTGAATATAACGGATACAAGGCATATTGGAGCGACGGTGCCCAGGTGCTGGCTCCACATGACACAGGTATCATTGAAGAGGTGAACAAGGTGGCTATCGAAGACGTGAAGTTCCAAGGCAACAAAGACCTCATCACCATCATTGGTGGAGAAATGGACTATGACTATATGACTGCCGTAAAGGAGGCTATGGTAGATCAGGATGTTATTGTTCGACAGAAGGACCTTAACATTGTATATAGCCCCATGCACGGAACAGGACGTGTTATTGTTCCGCTGTGCCTGCGCAGCTGGGGATTCCAGAACATAAACGTTGTGCCTGAGCAGATGGTTATCGACGGCAACTTCCCCACTGTGGTAAGTCCCAACCCCGAGAATGCCGAGGCTATGACGCTGGGCATGAAACTGGGTACCAAGCTGAATGCCGACCTGGTAATTGCCAGCGACCCTGATGCAGACCGTTTGGCTATTGTATGCCGCGACCCCAAGGGAGAATGGATTATCATCAACGGCAACCAAACCTGTATGATGTTCTGCTACTACATCATCAAGAACAAACTGGCTTTGGGTACACTTAAGAGCAGCGACTTCCTGGTTAAGACCATCGTTACCACCGAAGTAATTGCCAAGATGGCCGAGAAGAATCATGTGGAGTTGCGCGACTGCTACACGGGCTTCAAGTGGATTGCACGCGAGATCGCCTTGAGCGAAGGAAAGCAAAAATATATTGGAGGCGGAGAAGAAAGTTTCGGCTTCTTGCCATACGACAAGGTGCGTGACAAGGATTCACCAGCCTCCATATGCCTTATCTGCGAGATTGCCGCATGGGCTAAGGATCAGGGCAAGACGCTGTATGACTTGCTTATGGACATCTATCTGGAGTACGGTTTCAGCTATGAGCACACTATCAACGTAGTGAAGCCCGGCAAGAGCGGTGCTGACGAGATTAAGGCCATGATGGAGAACTTCCGTGCCAACCGTCCCAAGGAGATTGCCGGCAGCAAAGTGGTGCTGACTCGTGACTTCAAGACACTTAGGAAATATGATGCACTGGGCAACGAGTCGCCTCTGGTTATGCCTGCTACCAGTAATGTACTCCAGTACTTCTGCGAGGATGGTACCAAGGTTAGTGTCCGTCCCAGCGGAACCGAACCCAAGATTAAGTTCTATCTGGAACTGAAGGACACAATGGGTTGTGCCAACTGTTATCAAGGCTGCGTGGAACGTGCCATGATAAAAGTTGAGGAAGTTAAGAAGTCGCTGGGAATTTGATGATTAAATATTTAGCATATTGCCAAGGGGATATTCTTCTCACCACAGAGGGGAACATCCCCTTTGGTTTAGAACCTCCCATTGCACTTAAAGAGTGGAATTGCGTTACCACCTTGCACGCGGGAGAGGATGAGATAAAAGTCATCCGTCTGGACAATCCTGTTACAGGGATTCCTGGAGTGCAAATGATGGGACTGCGTAAGACACACGCCATATTAAGCCCTGAAGACTACCTGTTGGCAGGCAAGGGAGCCGAACTGCTGTACTGGGACCAGAACACCCGCTTCTGCGGTGTATGCGGTGCACCAACCAAATGGATGACGGACATCAGCAAGAAGTGTACGGAATGTGGTAAGGAATGGTGGCCTTCGGTCTCTACGGCCATAATAGTTAGAATACAACGGGACGACCGTATTCTTCTGGTCAGGGCTCGTAACTTCAGGGGTGAGCACTACGGCCTTGTGGCAGGATTCCTGGAAACAGGAGAATCTTTGGAGCAATGTGTAGAGCGTGAAGTTCGGGAAGAGGCTGGAATAAAGGTAAAGAACCTGCGCTACTTCGGCAGTCAGCCCTGGCCCTACCCTTTCGGCTTGATGGTAGGCTTCACGGCCGACTATGCAGAGGGGGAATTACACCTTCAGAAAGAAGAACTCTGTGAGGGTGGATGGTTCACTCGCGACAATATGCCGGAGATTCCAGACAAGGCTTCCATAGCTCGCCGTCTGATTGACGACTGGCTGCTTGTGTAATGATGAATGTTTAAGGTCTAAAAAGCTATTTTCTTCCCGTTACGGATTACAATGCCCTTTGACTGTTGAGAGTTAATCTTACGGCCGGAAAGGTCATATTTTTCACTTTTCACTCCTTCACTTTTCATTTCGCTTTTCACACCTTCGCTTTTCACTTCGCCAATGCCATCATAATAGTCGGGGAGAGGCTGGTAGTAAAGTGCGAAATTATCAAAACAGCACCAGCAGCTGCTAGTGTTCTTATCGCATTTCAGTCCAAAGGTAAGTGTACCCTTTTCCTGCAACGTATAAGCCAGTTCATTCTTATAGCACCCTTCAGCAAAACGGATGCCGGCAGCACGCATACTGTGAGGATAACCGTTCATGTTATCTACTGAACCATACTGCGAAGCCTCAGGCCAGTTCTCGGAATAGAGTGACTTCAACCTCACCTTCTTGTCATTCATATAAAGGAATGCCTGTATGGTTTCCTTTCCACTCTTATAGGCAGCCCCGCCATCATTGCCTTTAGGACGATAGAACGCATTGCAGATAACGGTATAGACACCTGGTCGCATATTAGACAGGGTCTGGTACATATCAAATGCCTTGTTGAACTCCTCACCACAGCCGTCACGGTAGGTAGGCTCTCCCTGCCAGCCCTCCTTTGTTGAGAAATCATAATTGGTAAGGAAGAGCGTCATATCCAGGTATTCCCCCTCCTTGGGCACAGCAGAAGCAGACTTCAGGTAATTAGTTACCGCACTTTTCAGATTACTCAGAGCCGTACTGACCTGAGTCTCTGTAGTGGCCTGCGAGAGTGTGGCATCACTTCTGGTAATCTTTGAAACGAAAGAAGTCAGGGCTGTAGATTCCATGCTTGCCTCAACATTTTTTTCGGCATAGGCCTTCCAGAAAAGGTATTCTTCGCAAAGTGGTATAATCTGTGCAACGGTATTCTGTATGTTCTGTGTTTCCGTTAGAATCGACTTAATCTTGGAGTCCGTAAGACCTTCTGCCGTTGCTCTTGTTAAAAGACTTTCAATGTTTTTATGCAACTTGTCGGGTATCAGACTGTTATGTGTCAATACTTCAAGGTGTTGAACCGACTCTTCAAGTCTTCTTTTCAGGATTGTAGGTTCACCTGTTTTCTCAATGCTCATGTAGTCCATATTAGGCATCCAACCTGATTCATTATATAGCTCTATGCTATTGGAACCGGCATTCAGATGGAGCGTCATGTTATACTCCTTGAAGGTTGACCAATTGGATGTGTTCATATTTATTTTACCCTTCTCTTCACCGTTAAGCACAACATTGAAAGAACGTGTCTCAGCAGAACTGCCACAGAAGTGAACCGTATAGTCAGCCTCCTCTATTACATAGACATCTCGCCACTCCAGCGAGTTGCTTCTCATGCCTCCCAACCAACTGGCAAAGGCACCTCCGTTGGCAGACGAACTGGTCTCGTAGATAGCCGAACCAACAGACTGGTTATTATAAATCTCCTGATAGTCGTGCATAAAGCCAGTCTCTGCCTCATAGATATAGCGGTCAAGTCTGGTTTCGCCCTCCAACTTGTAGATACGTGTAGCATGGGGAGGAACCACAACGGACAGAGCGTTTTCCTTTTCCCCCAGATCCTGATGTTCAAACAGGTCACGTACCTTAACCTTGCCGCCCAAGTCAACTTCGCTGAAGCTGAGGCACATCTCCACTTCCCTGTCTGAGGGGTTATAGAGAGCCACAGCCCTTGTGTTGCCGTGCAAGGTAAGAATGTCCTTTACCAGCACATACGTCTCAGCAACATGCTGTACCACGTATGCCTGCAAGCCCAGAGGGTCTTGGTTCAGGGCAATGAGTTCCTGGTTCTTTAGCAAGGCCAGCGGCCGTTCCTTTATGGTAGCCATATTACAGCCGATAAGCAGCGGACTGGACATAATGCACCACATACCAAAGTGTGTCTTATCCTCTTCCTCTGTCATAGAACGTCCCACCTCAAGCATATCCATATCATTGTATGTGCCACCGTAACAGTAAGCTGACAGGTACAGATTCTCTGCCAGAATACCCTTCACAGAAGCCCATCCGTCATAGATATCACCCGTTGTTCGCCATGAAGTGGAGATATCATGACACCAGGTACCCGGGTAAGCCCATCGGCACAGGTTATAGCGTACATCCCTGCCCGTATTCACAATGGCATTATGTATGGCCGTATATTGCTCCTGTTCATTCAGATTCAGATGCCGTCCGCCACAGTAATCGACTTTTATAAAGTCGAACTCACACTCCTTGAAGTAATAATCGGCATCAACTTGTTCATAGCCATACATACCCACATTGGTGTTCTGTGTATCACCGTTGCTGATACTGCCGCAGGTACAGTCACCGGCATCACTGTAAATACCAGCCTTAAGACCCTTGGAATGAATATAGTCACTTACCACCTTCAGTCCGTTAGGAAAGCGCTGAGGGTGAATACGGACCTTACCCTCAGAGGTACGTCCATATTGGAATCCGTCATCAATATTAATATACTGATAGCCCGCATCCTTCAGTCCCTGAGAGACCATCGCATCAGCCTGTCCCTTTATAATGTCTTCCGATATGTTTACTGCAAAAGTGTTCCACGAGCTCCATCCCATTGTAGGGCCTTCCACCTGTGCCGTCAGACCCGGAGAATGCAATATCAGGCCGGCAACAAAAAGAAAATGTTTCATTTTAGTAACGGTTTTTAGAAATTTGCAGCAAAATTACAAATATAATGCCGCAAAAACAAGAAATAGTCCGTAAATCCATAAAATTTCAGAACGAGATATAAAAAACAGTGAGGCACCCCGACGGATTATCAGAGTGCCTCAGCAGAATCATTTGGGTAATGTCTTGGATTATTTAACCAAGATTTTTTTGCCGTTTTTGATGAAGATACCGGGTTTTAATTGCCCATTATCCATTATCAATTGTCCATTTCCAATTAATCGTCCATTCAAGTCATAGTAATTATCCATTGTCAATTTTCCATTATCAATTGAATGGATTCCGTCCTCTATGTCGCTGAAGCGGAGCACAAGGGCTTCGATATCGGGGTTCTTGAGTTTGAGGTACGCCTGATTAGGCTCGATAGTCTCGCCAGTGAAAGCATAGAAGCCCGGCACGTCTTCTTTTCCTTGTAGCGTAAGCACACCAACAGGACTGGATGGCTTGAAAAGACCAGACAATGCTGTATCGGTGGATGGACGAGTCACAAAGCCACTACCGTACGTGAGCGATGCTTTTTCACTCTCACCCCATAGCACAACCGGAGTGCCTGCAGGTACTGTATTGTCCACCAATGTGAGGAACGCATAACCTTCATCGATAACACGGAAAGCCGGGGCAAGAGCCATATCACCGTTTAACAACTCGATATCGAATATCGGCAAGTACTGTCCGGTCTCCTCATTTCCACCGTTCTCCTCTTTTTCGAGGATATATACCTTGGCACCACTGACCGTCACATCGTATGGCAGACAGAGGGTTGTAAAATATTCTTCGCCGATGGGGTTCAATGTTACTGACGCAGCGGGTGCCGTCTCTGCAACAATTTGCGAGCCGAGGCCGGTCTTGGCTTCTGCCGATTCCCATATCTGCAGATAGCCGTGAGGACCTCCGTATGTGTTGACATAATAGTTCTGCTCTCCGTTGAGGCTCAACGAGAAGCCGTCGCCATCGGCATGTGCAATCCAACGGAAATCTCCTTCGCGCAGAACTGCATTCTTGACATTCTGAGTGCCCTGCACAGAAGTTGCCGTACCGCTGACGGTCAGCGAATAGTCGTCACCCTTGAGTTTGTTGACAATCCTGAATCCCTCGATAGGATTGCCGATGAATGCCCACTGATAAGCATCGCTGGCGCGAACAAGGTCTGTTGCATAGAGTTCCTTCTCAGGGTATTCACCCACGGTTGCCTCGTCGCAGGCATGAGGATGATACGGTTCGCGGTCCTCCCATCCCACATAGCGCTGCAGTTGTCCTGCTCTGAGATTATACCATACTTTGGTTCCTGTAGCAGAGCTAATGAACTTGAAGGGACCTGACCATCTCACGGTAACCTTGATGGGAGAGGTTGTAATGGTCTTGGGCGAATAGGTGTAGGTGCAGAAATCATTGATATACTCGTCTGGCAGTGCCGATTTGGCACCGCGTTCGCTTGGGACGATGATATCGGTTATTTTCCTGCCGCTGTAGTACAACGAGTAAGTGATATTCAAGGTGGTTGGGGGGGCCTCTAAATCCCAGATATACTCAGCCACACCCTTTTTGTAGCCCGCCGTAGGCGGAGTGGCGGAACTGTTCTTGACAGACCAATAGGAATCGGCAGCATACTGTGCCCAACTTCCGTCTTCCGAATATGCGGCATTCGTGGCGCGGACGGCATATTTTCCGCTACTATTCCTGTAAAGCACCTGACAGTCGTATGCATTGTCCCTGTCTTTCTTTCTGATGATGATGTTGTCATCGGCAGAGAAGCTCCCGTTAGCACCCTTGTTCTGGGTGGGGTTGGTGAAAGTATAGGTGGTGCTGCTGACCTTCCATGTGAAATAGTAGGAACGGTTATAGGCACCACTCTGTCCGCTTTGCAGAAGGAAGATGCCTGCGTCCATATCGCTGGCCGAGAGTTTACCTTCGGTGGTGAGGTAGTACTTTGACCCGTTGACGGTAGTGGAAAGCACATATTCCTTCCCTGTCTGTACAGTACCCAAGGCACGGAAGTAGTTGGCATGGGGACCGGCCTTAGAGTTGCTGGAGATGATGGCATTGGTCAGAGCCTGTCCCTTTACTTGGTAATTGCCTGAAGCATCTTCGCCTGCAAAGTCCATCAGTATGATGCCCGTGGGACCGGGATGGCTGTTGATGTAATCAATGGCGGCAGCATTCTGTGTGGCGGCATTGTCGCGATACCCGTCACTGGTGGCTACAGTGTTACCAAGGATTGATGCTGTCTTGGAATAGCCTGATGTCTGGTTAATAGCCCATAGGGATGGGTTGGTGTTCTCGGAGGTAGTGAACTGGAGCATACGTTGTATGCTTGAGGTCTTCGTGGCAGGGGCACCATTTGCCGAGACATCATAGTAGTCTTGCACGTAGAGCTGTCCCTGTGTATCTACGCCCTTAATCTGACCACCCTGCTGGTTATCAAAGTTGGGGTTGAAGCCCCAGCCCGTGATGTAGCCGCCAACGGGGTTGGTGTCGTAGTTATCACGACTGAGGATGAGGAGTTTGCCACGCATATTGCCCAGCTTGGCCATCGGAGTGTAATTCACGGCATGACTCTTGATGGGATTGCTGTTGAGTAGCTCTTTCATCTTCGTGTCCCAGTTACTGTTGTTGTCATCTCCTTCTGATTCATGGCGAATGATGACGATGCACATTTCCGTGGGGTGACTGTCTAACAGCCCACAAAGCGTTGAGAGGGCATCGTCAAAATAGAGGTTCGTCGAAATAAGGCCGTGATAGATGCGCAGCCTGGAGCCGTCAACGCCGGGGCGCAGGTCAAAGGCACGGATGCCACTATTCCACTGCTCTGTCAGGGTCTTTTCTTGTGTGACGGCGTATTTGCTGCCACTTACGATTAGGTAGTTATTTACGCCGTGTCCCGTACCTGCATCATGGGTGCCGGGTATAGAGAGTTGACTGACGAATGTATCATCGGAAACACTGCCCATCCAAGCCGAGTTGTCGGCCTGAGTTGTCAGAATGCCTATCCCATGCATCAGACCAGAAGCAATGGTGACAAGTAAGGCTCTACGTATATTCATAATTCCATGAGATATAATATTCGACTACAAAGTTACTCTTTTATTTGCAAATACCATCTGTTTAAGCAGAGAAAAATGTACTTTTTCCAAAGATGTTGCCCCTTTGCTTCCTTCTTATTTGAAAATAAGCTATCTTTGCATACGATTATCTATAACGTGTTTATACAGTATGAAACATTCCATTCTTAGCCTTCTGCTGTTTGTGCTGGCCATGCATGCCAGGGCAGAACTTTATATTGTTGGCTCAGCCATCAGCACCAACTGGGATCGACAGGCAATGACAGAACAGGAGAGCGGCGTCTATACCTGGGAGGGCTATCTCTTCCACGGCGGCGAACTGAAATTCATGACGGAGGCTTCTGACTGGGGCAGTCACTGGGGACCCTCCACAGCCAATGCCCTCCTGTCTCTGGGCATCCAAAGCATTGCTCTGCATAAGAGCGGTGACTACAAATACCGCGTGGATAACATCGGACGCTGCATGGTGCTGGTCGATACGAACACGAAGCAGATACAGATTGCCGACAGCAATGGCCAATTGCCAGAGACACGTCACTACCCACCCTGTCTCTACCCTATTGGAACATCGGTTGGCACCACACTCTCTGACAAGAATGACTATGCCCTCCATGAGGACACTCCCGATGCCGGCATCTATAGTGGTTTGCTCACTCTCAGCTCTGGCACGATGGCTCTGCACAGCAAACCTTACAAGAAGACCATCACCACATGCCCCATCGCTCCTGTGCTTGCCCAAGGAGCTTCTGTCAAGCTGCCAAAATTGCGTTACAGCATCGAGACAGACAAATGCTGCTATCATCCAGGCGATACCGTAACACTGACCATGTCAAGCACACCGTCATCCGGCACACGTGTGCGCTACCGCTATCTGGGTGATATTACCCAAGACACACTCCTCACCACACGAAAATGGACTTGGGTGGCACCGCCCGAGGACTTCCGAGGCTATATGGTGGAAGTCTATCGACGGACAACGGACGACGGACAACAGACAACAGAAAACGGACCACAGACGGCGGACAATATCCTTGCCACTATTGGCATCGATGTCAGCTCCGACTGGACACACTTCCCCCGCCACGGCTTTGTGGCAAATTTTAGTGGTGATAAAACACTCTCCAAGGCAAAAACCGAGATGAAATGGCTCAACCGTTGCCACATTAATGGTGTACAGTTCCAGGACTGGCATTACTGCCACGACAGTCCATTTGGCGGCACCAGGCAGGATGGACCCTGGACGACATATAAGGACATTGCCAACCGCACCATCTACACCTCTGCCGTTAAGAACTACATCAAAGCACAGCACGACCGAGGCATGAAGAGCATCTTCTACAACCTCTGCTACGGCATACTCGACGGTTGGGAGAATCGTGGTGTAAAACCAGAATGGTTCCTCTACAAAGACAATAACCACACGACTAAAAAAGAGGTCGACCTGCCCGACGACTGGAAGAGCAGCGGCATCTATCTGGCCAACCCTGCCAACGAGGAATGGCTTGCGCATCTGGCAGAATGCAACGATGAGGTTTATTCCTTCCTCGACTTCGACGGCTACCAGATTGATCAGCTCGGCGGGCAAGGCACGCTCTATGACTATGACGGCAACAGCGTCAACCTGCGTGAGGGCTTTGCCACCTTCATCAACTATATGAAGAACCGCCACCCCGACAAGCGGCTCGTCATGAATTCCGTGTCCGGGTGGGGAACCTCACAAATAGCCGGAACTGGGAAAGTCGATTGCCTGTACAACGAAGTATGGGGATGCAGAGCAAGAAGCAGCCTGACAAGTGGCGAAGGACGCTTCTCCCACATCAAGGATGTCATCGACGAGAACCGCAGCGCCAGCCCAACCCTGCGCTCGGTACTTGCTGCTTACATGAACTATGAGGCCGTCGACCAGGACAAGGACTTCAACACCCCAGGCGTTGTAATGGCAGATGCCGTCATGTTCGCACTTGGCGGCTCACATCTGGAACTTGGCGGTACTCACATGCTCTGCCGCGAATACTTCCCTCAAGGCGGTTTGAATTGGCACAGCCAAATAGAGGACTGGATGACGCGATACTACGACTTCCTCACGGCCTACGAAAACCTGCTGCGCGACAACTGGACTGAGAAGACGAGCGTCAAGGCCACCTGCTCCAACGTGACCATTAACACATGGGAACCAGTCGCAAACCAGGTGACAATGCTTGCCCGAGAAGTAAACGGCAGGCAGGTCATCCACCTCCTCAATTTCACGCACGAAGAGACAGCAACCAACGTCAACGACGATTACATGCTCTGCTGGCACGACAGAGACGCCACACGCCCCTGGCCGAAGTACTTCGAGAACCTATCCATCCGTCTGACTGGCATAACAGGCATGGGCAGGCTGCGGCGCATCTGGGTTGCATCGCCCGACTACTGTGGCGGTGCCATGCAGGAACTGACAGACTACAGATACATCCAAACCTCCGGCACCATCTCGCTGACATTACCTTCGCTGCAATTTTGGACAATGATTGTCATAGAGCCGGAAATAGCAACCACTAAGGACAACACCATCTATGCCCCTGCCACCAACGGCGAATCGCTCGTGCCAGGCATCACATCGTCGCTCCAGACCAGCAGCTCCAGCACATGCACTTGGAACCTCCAGATAGAGGACGGCATTTACGAAGCACATGCTGACATCCCTGCCGGCACACTGACTTTATTCAAAGACAACGACGATGCCATCGTTCTTCCCCTCGGAGAAGACCGAGGAACCCTTTACGACCTTACCGGACGTCCCATCGTAAACCAGAAACCGTCAAATGGTCAGTTGAGGCACGGCATCGTCATCAGCAAGAACAGGAAGGTGTTGCGCTAAAACTACCCTAAATTGACAATTGACAAAATTGACAATTTTTATAACTCGCGGAAAATAAGAAAGCCGCATATTGCGGCTTTCTCTTAGAATATTTATGAGGTTGTGAATTGGGTTTTTTCCGGCCTCATAGACTTATTGCTTTAGGGGTTTCTGTGTACAAAGGTAAGCATTTTATTTGAGAAATGAGCTATTGGGGAAAAGAAATCACTCGCTTCTATACAATTCATCCAGCGACTGTCCTGCATCGTTTATCCAGTGCAGCCAACCGTTGCAACTGCGACCCGAGCAATAACTGGCAGCAGTACTCGGACTTGCTAAAACGTAGTCGCGCTGAAGTTCCCAGAAGCTATTCTTCGTAGGTTTTGACATAGCGGCAATGATTGCATTACGTTTCTCGCCATCCCTATACGACGGCACGGTGCTCTGTGGCAGCAAGCTACCTTTCAATATACGCATAGAATGGTCTGTCTCGTTGAAGATGCCGTGAGCGTTACACTCGCGAACTGTGATGTGGAACAAGTTGTCGCCACCCTTCATCTTTGCCTTCTCCTGCTTTTCGAAGATAGGACACCCGATGAACGATGCCAACAACCGCACGTCATCAAAGAACTCATCCATAATATCCTGTTGGTAATTCGACAGTGATATTTCATTGCCAGGCTTCTCATTTAATACTCCGTACTGCGAACAATCTGTTGCCAACTCTATCGACTTGCGTTCAAGATAGAGCACATCCGCTTTGTTGATGCTATTATCTTTGACCACAAACATCAGGCACTTATTCCAAAACAGCTTGTGACTTTTGTGATTGTTAATACGCTGAACACCATTGGTAGTCTCACCGATATATGCCTGTGCTGCGCCATTCTCATCCTCACCCAGCAGAATATAGAGTGCGGGCCGTGAACTTCTCTTCCAACTGACTCACCATATCGAACTCCGACTTTGGGAACACAATCATCTCGCAAATCTTATTGCTGATGAACACCGTGCGAATACCGTTAGGGTCGCCAGTACGCAGATGCGTAGTTATAACTTTGTCTCGTGCCATATCTCGTAGTTTTATCTGTTTCCTTTCGCTCTGTTATGTGTCTTGCAAAGCATTTGGCAGTTCTCAATATCTGTGCTGCCGCCCTTGCTCCATGCCGTCACATGGTCGGCATCCATTTCCTCCAGCTTCCAAATGCGCTGACGGTTGGCATCGTGGCCGATGGCGCAGTAAGGGCAGTTGCTTGTTCCTTCTACTTTGGCCTTGTCGGTCTGCTGCTGATAAACCTTGCGCATAGTGGGCTTATCGAACAGACGAACATTCAACAGCTTTGTGTCCTGACAGCCGCCAAGCACATATTCAAAGATGCCTCGGCGATTCCCTACGAAATCATCATGCATCAACTCACGCACTTTTTGCGACAGTTCTGTATGGTTCAATGGCAGAGAATGGAAACGCTCGTAGAGTTCGCCCCAGTTCAAGCCTTGCATTTCGTCATAGACATCATCAAACTTGCTATCCACCCAATCTATCACGGTGTTGAAATAGGTCTTTATTTCGCTGATGTCCTCGTCACGACGATGGGCA
>JAGCPD010000061.1 GCA_017645305.1 Bacteroidaceae bacterium
ACACGGTGATGTCTTCGGCATCTGGTGGGATCGTCGTAATGCAGACCTCCGCTTCGTGCTGAACAGCTGGCAGTTCGATAAGTACATGGGCCTGGCTCACTTCTATCGTCCTGTAGCTTGGCATGCAGGTGGCTGGACATTCGCAGTGTACTCACACTATGACAGAGGGCGTTTCTTCAACGCTCACCCGAAGGTTTTCGTTACCTACAGGGGCGGCAACAACCATCGTGACCCTCGCTTCTACGCCGGACGTCACATGCCGAAGCCCGCTATGCACCATCCTGCACCTCCAGTGCATCGCCATGCACCAGCTCCGGCTCCGCATCACGGAAAGCCAGCAGTTGCACACAATGACCGTCACGGCTCAGACCGTCACATGGCAATGAACACAAGTCGCGGTAACGGTGGCCACTTCGGACGCAGGTAACTCCGTAAACTCTACTATATGCCTTGAACAAAGGACTTGTGGGGAATCTCAGAAATGGGATTCCTCGTCTTGTTATGGATTGACAGGTTCAAGATAATTCACCTTCTTGCCTGTATTGATGGCGTAAGTTATCTCACTTCTGGTACTTTCACCGATATAGCCACCAACGTTGATAACAAAAATCTCGTCTGCCATGTCGATTTTGCGTTTGTGCATGTCATCAAGCATCTCCTTAGTGCCAGGTTTCCACACCTCTTCATCGCCGGAATGCCCAAACAGGCCTACGCTGATGACAATACAGCCTTCCAGTGTCAATCGTTTTTGAACTTCAAAAAACTGTTCCTTGAAACGGGTGCTTCCGCAAAGTGTGATGACTTTGTAGTTCTTTACCATTTTAATACTTTTGGAAATTATACTTTGCCCTCAACTCTTTCTTCTGCTCCTCACTCAGACTGGTGAAGTATCCTTTCCAACCTGGGCAGAAGTTGATATGCCCGCTCGACCTATGGTCGCTTGCCAGAGCAAGAACGCCAGAACTTTCCCAAGAACGAATTGGGCTTCTAATCATATTTAGCCCTCAATTTGCACTTTTCACAATTCTCTGCCATATTGATAAATCCTAAAGTATTGTAAAGTTGGATGCAAATGTACAAATAATCAATTAGAAATCAGTACCTTTGCAGTGAAAATTAATATGTTTTGTGAAATTATGATGAAGAAAATAATAAACCCTTGGCGTAACCACGAAGGTTATAACTGTTTCGGATGCAGTCCTGATAATCCCATTGGGCTTCACATGGAGTTCTATGAGGATGGTGACTATATCGTAAGTACCTGGCATCCCGGACATAACTATCAGGGCTGGGTAGATACCATGCACGGAGGCATTCTGAGTACGCTGATTGATGAAGTATGCGGTTGGGTGGTCACCCGCAAGTTACAGACCAGCGGCTATACCGTGCAGTTGAATGTGAAGTTCCGCAAGGCTGTCCCAACGACAGAACCAGAATTGACCATCAGGGCCAAAGTCTCGAAACAGGTACGGAATCTGGCATATATCAGTGCGGAGATCACCAACTCGAAGGGTGAACTCTGCAATGAGGGCGAGGCCATCTACTTCCTGATGAACGAGGAAAAAGCCAAGGAAATGGGATTCCTGCATTGTGAAGTAGAGGATGAATAAGAAGATGGATCCGATGGGAAGAGCCATTGCCGAATACTGGAAAACCAAGAAGGCAGATAGGCTCAGAGTGTTTTCCCCGATGTTTGAGGAGGACGAGATACCCTTGACTACACTTTTCCGTAAATACAAGGCTATGCCAGAGATCGAAAGGAAAGCTCTCGACATGGCTACTGGAAAGACGCTTGATGTGGGGGCTGGCTCTGGTTGTCATTCACTTGTCTTACAGGAAAAGGGCATCGACGTGACAGCCATTGACATTTCCCCACTATCCGTTGAGACAATGAAAGAGCGTGGTGTTAAGAAGGTACTTGAACAGAATTTCTTCACTCTGGAGGGACAATACGATACCATCCTCATGCTAATGAATGGTATAGGCATCGTTGGAACCTTGGAACGTCTGCCTGAGTTCTTCCGTCAACTTGATAAAATACTGGCTCCAGGAGGCCAAGTGCTTTGTGATTCATCTGATATATCCTATGTGTTCGAGGCCGAAGATGGCATGATTGATATTCCCGATGAAATGGTGTATTACGGTGAACATAGTTTCCAGATGCAGTATAAGGACACCATTGGCGAACCCTTTGACTGGCTCTATATCGACGCTGACACCCTGAGAGAGCAAGCAGCAAAGAATGGATATGCCGTTGAAGTGGTTGCAGAAGGTGAGCATTACGATTACTTAGCGAGAATAACAAAGTCAAAATAAGAACAATATGAAGAGTTTTAAGTCAACAGCGTGGATTCTTCCACAACCCGTGCTGATTATCGGCACTTATGATAAGAACGGTAAGCCAAATGCAATGAACGCTGCTTGGGGTGGTCAGTGGGATATGCACGAGATCATTATCTCCCTCGGCTCTCATGCTACAACTGACAACCTTGCTGAAAACCCTGAATTTACGGTTGCTTTCGCTACTAAAGATACCATGATAGCTTCTGACTATGTGGGTATCGTTAGCGGCAGGAACACACCAGATAAGATGGAAAAAGCTGGCTTGACTGTAGAAAAGGCTCCGAATGTCAATGCTCCTGTATTCAA
>JAGCPD010000062.1 GCA_017645305.1 Bacteroidaceae bacterium
CTCACTCACTATTCTCTCTTAAACACCGAAAAATATGGAGCGGCGACCCCGACAGGGGGCGGCGCGACGATATATTAGGCTTTCCGTGCCCTTGAGGCGCGGACGCACTTTTTTGCGTATGTAATAATCCTATTTATAAACCGATAAAACAATTATTATGAAACAGAAATTACTTATTATGTGCCTTTGCCTGTTTACGGGCACGATTGCTTGTGCTGATGTGAAAATCGATGAGACGAACTTCCCCGATGCGAACTTCCGCGCTTGGGTGCTCAGCCAGCCTTATGGTGCTGACGGTGTATTGAAGAAGAAAGAGATAGCGGATGTAAAAAAAATAGAAGTGAGTAGGCTCGGTATAAAGAATCTGAAGGGTATAGAGTACTTCACTGCGCTGGAAGAGCTGTATTGTGGGTATAATCAGATAAAGGGCGATGACATGGATGCGCTCATTAAGTATTTACCTAGAATAAACCCGTCTAAACTTATGGAAAATTATAATGGCACTTTTCATATTACTAATAACTCGAATTTGTCAAATAGGGAAGTGATGAATAAATTTGGGGTAGGAAACTTGTATGCAATTGGCAGCGAGAATGAGCAGAACGTGATGACCGCCAAACAAGTGTCGGCAGCACAGGCTAAAGGATGGACTCCGTTTGCCAGCAACGGCTTCGAGTGGTATAAATATGCGGGTGCCCGTGACCAAAAGGCCCAAGGAATCGTAATCAATGAGGAAAATTTTCCAGACAAGATATTTCGTAAGTGTCTTATTCCTTTTGATATTGATGCGGACTCTGTGCTTTCAAGTAATGAGATTTTGAGTGTCGGTCTTCTCAATATCGCGAAGAGAAACATTCAAAGCATGAAAGGCATAGAGTACTTCACCGCGTTGAAATGGTTGGATTGCGGGGGAAACCAGTTGACGGTACTTGATTTGTCGAAGAATACCAAGCTGGAAGGTTTAGATTGCTCTTCCAACCAACTGACATTACTCGATGTATCAAAGAATACGGCATTGAGAGAGTTGTATTGCTTTAAGAATCAGTTGCCGACGCTTGACGTTTCGAAAAATGATGTACTCACAGAGTTGTACTGTTACACCAACCAGCTGACAACACTCAAAGTACCGAAGAACTCAAATTTGGCAAAACTGTACTGTCACCAAAATAGGATTAAGGATGCGGCAATGGATGTATTAGTGGAAAATTTGCCAACCGTAAAAAGCCAAAACATGTCTGTTATATATTATACGGGAGAGCAGAACGTGATGACCGCAGTACAAGTGGCTGCTGCTAAGGCTAAGGGCTGGATTCCGTATTACAGCGATGGCAGCAATTGGAAGGAATATGCAGGAAGTGAAAATCCTGATTGAATCGACAGCCTCACCCCATCCCTCCCCTCCGTCGCGAATGGGGATTCCCCTTCGGGCCTCCGTCGTAATCATAGATTACTCCCCTCATCAGGCACAGGAAGACATTCAGTCTTTCTTCTGAAGGCCCTCTTCGCCCCTTTGTGGGGCCGTAGCCACATTCAGTGGCTCCTCTAAAGACCCCAGTCGCCCTCTATGGGGAGGGGGATTTGTCGCACTGAGAACGCGACAAACTCTAAAGACCCCAGTCGCCCTTTAGGGGGAGGAACTTATTGATTAAAAAAGAGCGCGAGGGCGCTCTTTTTTTTATTGAACATTGAAACTTCGTTTCGAGCCTGCTTTCGCTCGGCAATAATCAAGCCAGCTTGTTATTGCTCTCGCTTACTCGCAGCCTTGAGCATTGAGAATTGAAAAAATTAAGTTGACAAGTTGACGAGTTGACGAGTTGACAAGTTGACGAGTTGTTACTAATCTCTAATCTCTAATCCCTAATCTTCTTTAATTGAGCATTGAAAACAACCAATCGGACAATCTAAATCCTGGGTGACTGGAAGATGTGGATGAGCAGGGATATAATGAAGAATCCCGAAAACACAAGGAAACGGTGCAGCAGTGCATTAAATCTTCTTAAATAGCTTTGGTGGTTCTACTATTTTGTGTAACTTTGCGGGCAAATGGTAATGTTTTATTAAGTTTTATATTAATTCAAGTTATGAAAAAGACTTTGTTATTTGCAGCAACATTGGCCCTGATGGCTTCTTGCTGCCAAAAGAAGTGCGAATGCAACTGCGGTTGCGATGCTTGTAAGAACTGCGAGAACAAGACAGAGGCTGCCGCCGGCGAAGAGGCTGTTGCCGAAATCGTGGAGAACGAGCAGTATGACCTTGCCCAGCTGAAGCAGGACGAGGAGGGTTACTACATTCTGTTCGACGGCTCGAGCCTGGACGGTTGGCGCGGTTACGGTCAGGATGCTGTTCCACAGAGCTGGGAGAACGACGGCGAGAGCATTCACCTGAAGGGCTCTGGTACTGGCGAGGCTCAGGCTGAAGGTGGCGGTGACCTGCTGTTTGCTCATAAGTTTACAAACTTCACCCTGGAACTGGAGTACAAGATTAGCAAGGGTGGAAACTCTGGTATTTTCTATCTGGCTCAGGAGGCAAAGGATGCCAACGGCGAGATGCTGCCCATCTGGCAGAGCTGCTCTGAGTATCAGGTATTGGATAACGCCAACCACGTAGATGCTCAGTTGGGTGTTGACGGTAACCGTCAGGCTGCTTCTCTTTACGACATGGTTCCCGCTGTTCCCCAGAATGCCAAGCCTTTCGGTGAGTGGAACAAGGCTAAGATTGTTGTCTTCAAGGGTACTGTTATCCACTATCAGAACGATGAGAAGGTACTTGAGTATCACCTCTGGACTCCGAAGTGGAAGGAAATGCTTGACAACAGCAAGTTCTGCAAGGGAGGTGAGTTCCCCTATGCTTACGGCATGATGATTGAGGAAGGTAAAGAGGGCGGTTACTTTGCCCTGCAGGATCACGGCGATGACGTTTGGTATCGCAATGTCCGCATTAAAGTGATGGATTAAAGAGATTATAGACTTTAGGCTTTAGACGTTAGACTTTAGCAAAATAACTAGTGTCTAGCAACTAAGGTCTAAAGCCTAAGGTCTAAGGTCTAACAAAAAGCCTGCTCAACCGAGCAGGCCTTATTGTTACTGTATATTCTTCCGAATCCTGACCAAATAGTTGTTGAGCGCATCCTCGTCCCGGTCATCAATAATCTGGATGAGGTCTTTAAGCTCGGCGCGGATTTGTTCTACGTGTGCCTTGGTCTTGGGGTTGAAAAGGATTTCGCGCAGCAGCGTATCGTCTTCCGACAGCACTCCACGGGCAATTTTCAGATGGCGCTTGAAGGTAGTGCCAGGCGAATCCTGATGCTTCATCACGGCGCTGAACACAAATGTGCTGACGAAAGGAACAGAGAGGGAATAGGCCATTGCCTCGTCGTGTTCCTCAAAGCTGTACTCGTGAACGTTCAGCCCCAGGCGGCGGTAGAGGTCAAGGAAGAAAATCCTGCCCATATAGTCGCCCTCATTGATAACAATGGCATTCTCGCTGGACAGTGCGCCCAGATTGGCAAATGTTGGGCCAAACATAGGGTGGGTGCTGACGTAACGGAAGCCCGTGCTGTCATAGTACTCTTTGAATCCTGTCTTTACGCTGCTGATGTCGCTGATAATGCAGTCCTTGGGCAGGTGGGGAAGCACCTGGCTGAAGACCTCCAAGGTGTATTTCAGTGTAACGGCGTTAATGACCAGTTCTGGCTTGAACTCCTCTATTTCCTGCATGTTTGTGAAGCGGCGCGTATTATAGAGGAAGCGCATCCGCTTGGCATCAATTTCATATACGGCGCATTCATGGTCGAAGCTCAGTACATCAGTAAAGAAACTTCCCATCTTACCGGCGCCCAGAATTAGTATTCTCATAGGAAAAAGATAACTCCCATCCTTTTGGGAGGGGTTGGGGTAGGCTATTTGTTAATTATCTCCATTTGCTGACGAACACTCTCCTCGTGAATGTGTTCGAAGATATTCTTGATACACAGCGTATCGATGCCGAGCAGAGAGCCTTGTGCACCGCGCTTGTCCAGTATCTCGCTGTAGCGGCGTGTCTGTACGATGGTCATTCCGTTTTCTTTCTTGTACTCACCTATGTTGCGGCAAATTTTCATGCGCTTGGCAAGCAGGTCGATAAGGTCATTGTCTATTTCGTCAATCTCCTTACGCAAGTCCTTGAGTCTATCCGTGTGCTCACTTGTATCGCGGAAGATAAGGCGTGAGACAATGAAGTCAAGCACCTCTGGTGTTACTTGCTGAGAGGCATCGCTCCAGGCCTTGTCTGGGTTGCAGTGACTCTCCACAAGCAGACCGTCGAATCCCAGGTCCATTGCCTGTTGGCAGAGCGGAGCTATCAGGTCGCGCCTGCCGCTGATATGGCTTGGGTCGCATACTACTGGCAGTTCAGGAATCCGTCGTTTCAGCTCAATGGGAATCTGCCACATGGGTTCATTGCGGTACAACTTCTTTTCGTAGCTGCTGAAACCGCGGTGTACGGCTCCCATTTTATGGATGCCGGCACCGTTTATGCGCTGCAGGGCACCAATCCACAGTTCCAGGTCGGGGTTCACAGGGTTCTTTACCAATACAGTTGCGTCAGTTCCCTTGAGCGCATCGGCCAGCGCCTGCACGGCAAAGGGGTTGGCAGTAGTGCGTGCACCTACCCACAGGATATCTATGCCGTACTTCAAAGCCAGTTCCACATGTTCAGGCGTAGCTACTTCGGTTGCCACAAGCATACCCGTTTCTTTCTTGACATTTGCCATCCAGGGGAGAGCCGGCTCACCGTGTCCCTCAAATCCGCCTGGCTTGGTGCGGGGCTTCCAAACACCGGCACGGAAGAGATGGCATCCCTTGCCCGCCAGTTGCTTGGCGGTTGTCATTACTTGTTCTTCTGTCTCTGCACTGCACGGACCGGCTATGATGAAAGCACGTTCTTGGTCGCTTGGCAGGTTTAGGGGTTGTAATTCTAATTCCATACTTTATTTAATTTTCACAATTAACAATTAACAATTGACAATTAACAATTCATTGCTCAATGTTCAATGTTCAAAGCTTTAACTCTCCTAAGTGCTTCTTGTAGTTTCTCCTCCTTGGCGCAGAGGCTGATACGTATGTAGCGCTTGCCGTTTGAGCCGAAGATAAAGCCGGGGGTAATGAATACTCGGGCCTCATGCAAGATGCGTTCCGTAAGTTCTTCAACATCAGCGTATGTGTCGGGGATGCGTCCCCAGAGGAACATACCCACTTGCTTGGGGTCGAAGGTGCAGCCCAGCGCTTTCATAATCTCTTCTGCTATGGCTCGACGCTTGGCATAGACCTCACGGTTATATGTGTCATGCCATTCTTCTGTGTTATGCAGTGCCTGGGCAGCCGCCAGCTGCAGGGGACGGAACATACCGCTATCCACGTTGCTCTTTACCTTCAGAATCCACTGAATGAAATGCGCGTTGGTGGAAATCCATCCTACGCGCCATCCGGGCATGTTCTGGCTCTTGCTCATACTATTGAATTCTATGCAACACTCCTTGGCACCGGGAATCTGCAGGATGCTGCGAGGATGTTCATTGATGATGAGGCTGTAGGGATTGTCGTTAACCACCACGATGTTATGGCGGTGGGCAAAGCTGACCAGTTTCTGGAATAGTTCCGTAGAGGCATCCGCTCCCGTGGGCATATTGGGATAGTTGGTCCACATCAGTTTTACGCCGCTCAAATCCATCTGTTCCAACTGGTCGAAATCGGGCTGCCAATTGTTGTCCTCCTCCAGGTCGTAATTCACGATTTTTGCTCCCAGCAGTTTGCTCAGCGACGTGTAGGTAGGGTAGCCGGGATTGGGTACCAGCACCTTGTCGCCAGGGTTTACAAATGCCAGTGTCACGTGCAGAATGCCTTCCTTGCTGCCTATCAGGGGTTGAATGTCTGTATTGGCATCCAGCTGTACGCCGTACCAGCGCTGGTAGAAGTCGGCCATGCTCCGTCGCATCTCCGGTATTCCCACGTAGGGCTGATAGCCGTGAGCCGTAGGGTTCTGTGCTTCGCGACAAAGCGTATCAATGGTTTGCTGCGAAGGCGGCATGTCCGGGCTGCCGATGCCTAACGAGATGACATCCAGTCCTTGGGCATTCATCTGAGCCACTTCCTTCAGTTTGCGGCTGAAGTAGTATTCCTGTACGCTTGCCAGTCTGTCGGCAGGCTGTATGTTAAATTGTTTCTCTTCCATTTTTATATTCTCCTAACAGTTTCAGTTCCTTGGTAAGCGGCGTGATGGCGTTGATGGCCTGCTTGTAGCGTTTGTAGTCGTTGTAAGAGAGGTCGATGTAGAACATATACTGCCATTCCTTGCCAATGATGGGGAGCGACTGAATCTTGGTAAGGTTCAGTTTGTAGAACGACAGCACGCTCAGTATGGCCGACAGGCTTCCCTCCTCGTGTGGCAGGGTAAAGACCAGACTGGCCTTGTTCAGTTCCTCGAATTTTCGCAGCGTATGGGCTTTCTCGGGATTGCAGACCACCAGAAAGCGGGTAAAGTTATGCTTGTTGGTCTCGATGCCTTCTTGCAGCACCTTCATGCCGTAGATTTTTGCAGCATCCTTGTGACAGATGGCAGCATGTCCGTGCAGTTTTTTCCTGCTGATGTTGGCAGCGGCTCCAGCCGTATCTGATACTTCCACAATTTTCATATTGTGCTCTGAAAGGAAATTCCTGCACTGCATCAGTGCCACCGGGTGCGAGTTGACCTCGGTAATGTCTTTCCATTCATCGTCTGGCAGGCACATAATGCTATGGCTGATGCGTAGCTTGTGTTCTCCCACAATGGTCATGCCGCTGTCTCGAAGCAGTTCGTAGTTGTGCAGCAGGCTACCCGCAATGGTATTCTCTATGGCAACCAGCGCAGCAGCGTCCTTGTCTTCTTTCAGGTGGCGGAATACCTGCTCGAAGGTGTCGCAGCAGACCAGTTCCAGTTCCTCGCCCTCGAAGTAGCGGTGTGAGGCTATGTCGTGGAAGCTTCCCTTAATGCCTTGAATTGCTATTCTCTTCATCTTTTCTCCTTAAAAAAAGTCCCGCTCGTTTTGGAGCGGGACCTTATATTTTCTTTTACCTTTGTTTTATTCTTTAAATTTTGTGTTGCACATATAACGACCCGCTCTACTTCAGTTTTCCAAAGTAAAAGTAAAAATAATAGCCGTTAAAGAAGTTACCATTGTGTACCATAAGGTGCTTTTTACTTATCTTTTGCTCGGCAAAGGTATGCAACTTCTTTCATTCTGCCAAATATTAGCGAATTTTTTTTGTGCTGAATGCTAAAAATGTATTGTGGTCATTTTTCAATTTCCGAAAATTTTTCCGAATAGACAGGTGTTTTGCAGAAACTGTTCCCTTTTTTCTTGCACGTTTCATGCAAAAACCTTGCCTTTCCATATATCACATCTCCACTTTCTTTCCACTTCTAAGAAACGGAGATGTATTAGAGAGAAAGCGGAGGAGAACATGAGAAAAATTAGAGCAGAACAGAAACTAAATGGAAGTAGTATTATGGCAGAAATGAAGCATGACATGTACGGTGCCGCCGGAAAAATAGGCGGCAGCTTCGGCCCTGATGCCAAATCGTTCCCGTTATGGCTTCTTTATCTGGAATGTACTGGATTGCTGTCCGTTCTTGATGCGATTGTCTTCAACCTGCCAGTTGCCGGAAGCACGACCTCCGCATTGGATGGTGTAGCCCTCGGGCGTCTTGGTAAAGATGTAGGTGTTCCACTCCGCATTATAGGGCTTCGTGTTCTTGTTCGTCCAGAAAGTTCCCAACTCGTTGATGTAGCGACCGTCCTGTACATTCGTTATCTTAAAGCGGCCAGTCTCGGTTACCATTTCGATGTTCCAGAGCTGCCGTTGCGGATTGATGGTGTCGGCTTCTGCCACGAAGACAGGGAAGTCGCCATCCCGGTCGGGCGAGGCATTGACGTTAGTTAGGTACTTGCCGCCATACATTATATAATATTGTCCGTCTTCGATGGCCTGCTGGGGCAGGAACTCGTGGCCGTAGGCGAATTGTTTCTTATAATCCTTGATGAGTTGGGCTGCTTCTTCTGCCACCCAGGGCGTTACTACACTTCCACTCACCACAGGCTTTGCCTTGACGACAGAGCCTTCGAAGTCGCGGCTGATGATGCCCTTCTGTTTCTCTTCGAGCTTCGCCAAAGCACGATAATGCGCCACGAAGCCTACGGAATCCTTCTGCTGAAGGGCATCGAGCATCGCTGCGACCTGCAAGCCCCTTTGCCCAAGCACCCGCATCGTCTCCACCCAAGGCTTGATTTCCTGAAGCATCTCGGGCTGAGAGAGACTGTCAGCGAGGAGGGCATCGGCTTCGTTCACAAGCTGGCTGAAGTATAGCTTATCGAAGGCCTTCCCCATGAACTTGGGGCTCTCGCCTTCACGACGCAGCCCGTGTCCCGTTTTACCCAAATCGACATTGTTCTCGCAGAAGAAGTGGAATGCCTCACGGCTTGTAGGCATCAGCTCATTGATGGCATTCTCCCAAGACTTCTCGGCATCGTAGGCAGGCATGTTCCAGCAGTAGTCCGCAATGCTGTAGAGCGAGACTTTCGAGGCTTCTGCATACTCCATCGGGTTGCTGCAGAAGCCGGACACGAGGTCAGCTATGTCTAATCCGTTGCCGTAGGTCTTGCCCATGAGCAGGCGGCTTTGACAATAATCGTTGACAGGATAGTTGAGCCAAATGAAAGCCTTGCGCTTGATTTGAGCATTGATCCACTCCATATCGTCGCGCTCTATCATATCGACCACACTATTGCCTGTCCACATGATACGCACCTCGGGGTACATCCTGGTGCCAAGCGTTGAGAGGTAATCGCCTCCGCTCCAAGCCTTGTTATACTGGGTGGGGCAGATGATGAGCGGCTCCACATCTTTGTGTTTTCGCACGAAATTGTCGGTCAGGTAGTTCATCAGTCCTGCCTGCTTTTCGCCCCTCGCCCCTTCGCCACCGATGTCGTCGAAGAAGACGGCAAAGGTGCGGATGCCGAGGTCGTACATGAGGTTGAGCTTCTTCACAACGGCGAGGCTGTCCTGCAGGTTCCACTGTATGTCGCCGCCAGGATGGATAGCCCAAACGAACTGCACCCTGTTGCGATGCGCTGCCTCCACCAACTCACGCAACTTGGCTGCCTCGGCCTCGGGATAGGGGTCGCGCCAATGGGCACGGTGGTAGGGGTCGTCTTTCGGTCCATAGACATAGATGTTGAGTTTGTGCTTGCCGTAGAACTCGAATTGGCGAAGGCGGTCATGATGGCTCCAAGGGTTGCCGTAGAAGCCCTCGATGACGCCTCGACAACTGACGCTTGGCCAGTCGCGAATCTCAAAGGAGGCCCCGCTCTCATCTAAGAGATTAACCTCTTTGTATTTTGAATTGTCTAATTTTGTGTTCTGAATTTCTTCAAGAGTTTTGACTCCGTAGAAGGTGCCCGACTCGTCCCTACCAGCCACAACAATTTCTGTCGGAGTGACCCTCAAATAATACCCCTCAGCCTGCTGTGGAATCTTCTTTAGATAGGCTTTCACAGCTTTGTCGCCAGCTATGCCAATAATTTTAATGTTCTCACCAAAGCTGCAAAGGCAAATCGCCCAAAGCAGCAAAAGAAATGTATGTTGTTTCATAATACTGATAGTATGATTGTATCTTTGTTCTAGGGCAAAGGTACGAATAAGTGAGCGGAAAACCAAATTTATTTGAGTTTTTCCAAGCGAGATACTTTATACCCCCGCCAATTCAAAGCCAATGCTCTCAACGGCTTCGCGGATATCTTCTTCTCTGAAATGGCCGGTGACATACGCCTGTCCGTCCTCTAATGAAACGGTTACCTGCTCAACCCCCTCTACGGCGGCTATGGCTTTCTGGGCATTGGCAGCACAGTGGTGACAGTTCATACCCTTGATTTGAAATCTAACTCCCGTACCTTCCTTCAAAGGCAGAGATGATGTTTCCTTCCTTTCTGTTGGGAGAGGGTGGGGTAAGGCTACATGACAATGGTGATGCCCGCCGCCGAGTTTATGGGGACAAATGGCATGAAGGAGCAGGATTATCATAAGCACGGTACACAAGATGCTGAACCAGCCGGGCTGATGGGCACAGCAGTCCTGCATATAGGCAAGAGGAGCGGTGAACCACTCGGGGGGTAGCAGACAGTCGATTCCCAGGGCAAAGACGATGGCTCCTGCAATGATGGATAGCAGATAGACGGCCAGGGTCTTGCGCCCCAGAACTTTATTTATTATAAGGATGCTGGCCACATTGCTGGCGGGCCCTGCCATCAGCAGCACCAAGGCAGCACCGGGGGTAAGACCCTTCATCATCAAGGCCAATGCAATGGGGATGCTGCCCGTTGCGCACAGATACATGGGGATGCTGAACAGCAGGACGAAGAGGATGCTGAACAGCGTGTTGCCTTGAAAGGCTGTGAACCACGTATCGGGAACGGCAGCGGTGATAATGCCGGCAATGACAAGGCCTGTCACCAGCCACTTTCCTATGTCCTCCATCATCTCAATGAAAGCGTAGTGGAGACAAGAGCGGACTCTCCTCACTGCCCCGAACTCCGTCGTGAGTGGGGATTCAATCCCCTTTGTGGTACAGAAGCCACATTCTGTAGTTACTCCATAGTTCCCAGTTGTCCTCGTTGGGTGGGGGGAGGTCATTGGGGTATCAGCTTCCTTTTTTACAAAAGAGGGACTGGAGGTGAGTCCGTTTACCAACATCCCCCCCGTTACGGCAGTAAGGAAGGCCGCTATGGGGCGGATAATGGCAAAGGGCAGACCCATAAGGCTGTAGGTGGCAATAATGCTGTCAACCCCAGTCTGTGGGGTGGCTATCAGGAAAGAGACAGTGGCTCCCTTGCTGGCACCTTCCCGACGGAGACCCATGGCCGTGGGAATAACACCGCAGGAGCAGAGGGGCAGGGGAACACCGAAGAGGGCTGCCAGAAAGACGGAACGGAAATTGTCCTTGCCCAGATGGTTGGTATATAGGGTGCTGGGAAGGAACTCGTGCATCACTCCCGCCAAAAGAAAACCCAGCAGCAGGTAGGGGGACATTTCGTTGGTCAGTACCCATACTTCTTTAAGAATGTCTAACAATACGTTCATATTTTTGTTGTTTTATCTTTTCGGATGCAAAATTACATTGTTACGGCTGCAAATGAGTTGCAAAAGTTGGCTTAGTGGGAAAAAAACACTACTTTTGCACAAAAATAACAGAACAATGGGAAAAATAATAGGTGTTCTCACCGCCATGAGCGTTGAGTATAAGCAGATAGCTTCTATCCTTACGGATGCAAGAAAGGAGAAGTACGGACCGCATGAGTTTTTGGTCGGCAAGTTGGCCGGCAACACCATCGTGCTGCTGCAGAGTGGCATCGGAAAGGTGAATGCCGCTACTGGCGTTACCAATCTGATTGTCAATTTTAAGCCGGACAGTGTAATTAGCACAGGTGTGGCAGGCGGCATAGATGTCTGTCTGAAAATAATGGATGTGGTGGTAAGTACACAGGCGTGTTACCATGATGTTCTGTGCGGCGATGATGTAGATCCCGGACAGATTCAGGGTCTGCCCCGCATCTTCTGTTGCGACAAGGGCATGGTGGAGGTTGCAAAAAGCCTACAGACGGATGTCCGCATAGTTCCCGGCCTTATCTGCACGGGCGACCAGTTTATAACTAACCGCGAACAGCTTAATGTCATAAAAGCCACTTATCCTGAGGGACTGGCCGTAGATATGGAATCGACAGCCATAGCTCAGGTTTGTTATCTCTTTGACATACCTTTTGTCAGTTTCCGTATTATCAGTGACACGCCGGGAGCAGAAGAGCACTTTGAGGAATACCTGAATTTCTGGCAGACAATGGCAGATAAGAGTTTCTCCGTAACAAGACTTTTCCTGAATAATCTCTGATAGATGTTAGATGTGTTGAATCAGTGGATAGCATTGGCCAACGAGTATCTTTGGGGGTGGCCAATGATTATTCTGTTGCTGGGAACGCATATCTATATGACCATCAGGCTGCGATTTCCGCAGCGTTTTGTCAGTAAAGCCATTCGACTGAGTCTGACAAAGGATAAAGACGGAAGGGGCGATGTAAGTCAGTTTGGTGCCCTCGCTACTTCATTGGCTGCAACGATAGGTACAGGTAATATAGTGGGTGTTGCTACGGCTGTTGCCCTGGGTGGTCCCGGTGCCGTGTTCTGGTGTTGGTTAACGGGTTTATTCGGTATCAGCACCAAGTATGCAGAGGGGCTTTTGGCTGTCAAATATCGCATACGAACGGAAGACGGGCATATGGCGGGTGGTCCCATGTATGCCTTGGAACGCGGGTTGGGTTGGCGTTGGGCTGCTATTCTCTTTGCTTTCTTTACGGCAGTAGCTTCCTTTGGTATCGGTAACATGGTTCAGGGTAATGCCATCAGTACGCTGTGTTATAATACGTATGAGATTCCCGCTTATATTACTGCTTTCGGAATTTCTGCCGTAACGGCGTTGGTGTTGCTGTTTGGTTTAAAAGGCATTTCCCGTGTTTGCAGTATGTTTGTTCCCTTTATGGCTCTGCTTTACGTATTGGGTTGCATCTATATATTAATCGTAAACGGAGTTTATGTCTGGGATGCCCTTTGCTTGATTATCAAAAGTGCCTTCTCCCCGGAGGCTGCAGGTGGTGGCTTTGTTGGAACTACCATTATCATGTCTGCACGTTATGGCATAGCAAGAGGCCTGTTCAGTAATGAGAGCGGAATGGGATCGGCTCCTATTGTAGCAGCTGCAGCCCAGACCCGTAACCCCGTAAGACAGGCTTTGGTAAGCAGTAGTGCTACATTTTGGGATACCGTGGTGATATGTGCCCTGACGGGTTTGGTAATTGTAAGCAGCATTCTGGCTTATCCTGAGATTTCACACGAAGACGGAGGCGCATTGACGCAGGTGGCGTTTGGAAAGATTCCCTACATTGGTGCTCCCTTGCTGACGTTCGGTATCATAACGTTTGCCTTCAGCACTATTATCGGATGGAGCTATTATGGTGAGAAAGGCGCAGAGTATCTGGGAGGTCCTCGCCTACGCCTGCCTTATAGGGTTATATATGTTGTGATGGTTTTTGTTGGCGCTATGGTGAAACTGGATTTTGTCTGGAATGTATCTGATTTGCTCAATGCCTTTATGGCTATCCCCAACCTGCTTTCCGTTTTATTGCTCAGCGCAGTAGTGGCAGGCGAGACAAAACGTTACCTTTGGTCAGATAGGTTGGACGATTATCCAATCAACGAGTATGATAATTACGATAAACAACAGGTAATGTGATATTTTCTTTCTGGTTTTCTTTGCCATTTGCCGCAAAAGCAGTAATTTTGCAGCCGCATTAAGATAAGGAGAGATGCCAGAGTGGTCGAATGGACCGCACTCGAAATGCGGCGTACTCTTACGGGTACCCAGGGTTCGAATCCCTGTCTCTCCGCTCTTTAGCGGAACTATTAATACAAAGAGTGCTTGGAAACCTCTTTTAAAACAAAACAAGAACAATGACAGAAAGCAAAAACGTTTCTGCATCCTTCATGTACATGGGGATACTGTTTAGTACTTGCCTTATTGCGAGTAACTTGTTGGAATCAAAGATCTTACAGTTCGGAAGTTTCACTATGACGGCGGGTGTCCTGTGCTTCCCAATTTCCTACATTCTGAATGATTGCATAGCTGAGGTGTGGGGCTACCGGAAGGCGAGGTTCGTTATCTGGATGGCGTTTCTCATGAATTTCTTGGTGGTCACACTTGGGCAGTTGGCTATGATTTTGCCAGCTGCAGACTTCTGGATAGAGCACGAGGAGCATTTCAACTTCGTGTTTGGCCTGACCCCCAGAATTACCGTTGCGTCATTTGTAGCATTCCTGACGGGAAGTCTGGTTAATGCATATGTGATGAGTAAAATGAAACTTTCTTCCATGGGAAGGCATTTCTCACGCCGTGCGGTTGTCAGTACGCTTTGGGGCGAGGGCATAGATAGCCTGATATTCTTCCCCTTGGCATTCGGTGGTATGATTCCACCGTATGATTTATGTAAGCTGATGCTCTTGCAGGTTATTACCAAAACCCTATATGAGATAATAGCGTTGCCCCTTACTATCAGAGTAGTGAAATGGGTGAAGCGTCATGAGGGCGTAGATGTGTTCGATAACGACGAGACGTATAATCCCATTAACATATTCCAACTATGATAGGTGAATCGGCACTGGTGGTTTTCTCGGGCGGGCAGGACAGTACGACTTGTCTGTACTGGGCAAAACATAACTTCAAACGAGTGGTAGCCCTGAGTTTTATCTATGGCCAGAAGCACGTAAAAGAAGTTGAACTGGCTAAGGACCTGGCCCGGGAAGCTGGTGTGGAATGGGAATGTATGGATGTATCTTTTATATCGGGATTAAGTTCAGGGTGCAGTCTTACGGATACATCATTACGGATAGAGGAGGAGAAACCTGCTGATGGCGTTCCATCCACATTCGTTCCGGGCAGAAATATGTTTTTCCTTTCCATTGCTGCAGTTTATGCCCGAAATAAGGGCATCTATGATTTGGTGACGGGTGTCAGTCAGACTGACTTCAGCGGTTATCCAGACTGCCGCGATAACTTTATAAAGAGTCTTAATGTTACGCTTAATCTGGCTATGGACGAGCAGTTCCGTGTTCATACCCCTCTGATGTGGCTCGACAAGGCGCAGACGTGGCAAATGGCTGACGAGATGGGTGTGATGGACATAATAAGGTATAAGACCCTGACATGCTATAACGGAATTCAAGGCGACGGATGCGGGCATTGTCCTGCCTGTCTGTTAAGAAGAAAAGGATTAGAGAAATATGAGCAACAGAGAAAATGAAGGCCTGACGGTCCTGGGACGAAAGACAGAGTACAAGAGCAATTATGCTCCAGAGGTGTTGGAATCTTTTGAGAATAAACATCCCGAGAATGACTATTGGGTGCGGTTTAACTGTCCCGAGTTTACAAGCCTTTGTCCCATCACAGGTCAACCAGACTTTGCAGAAATACGCATCAGCTATCTGCCGGACAAAAAGATGGTGGAGAGCAAGAGCCTAAAACTATACCTTTTCAGTTTTCGCAATCATGGTGATTTCCATGAGGATTGTGTAAATAAAATTATGAAGGATCTTATTAAGCTTATGGATCCAAAATACATTGAGGTAACAGGAATCTTTACTCCAAGGGGAGGAATCAGCATTTATCCGTATGCCAACTACGGTCGTCCTAATACAAAGTATGCAGAGATGGCAGAGTACCGTCTCTTGCATCACGACCTTTAATCGAACTCCAATTCCAAATCCTTAATCAGGCTTGCAAGCGAGGGATTCTTTTTTTCCAGTTCCAGAAGATGCTCCTGCTTGTTATAGGTACGCTGTACGGCTTCCTGTTTGGCCAGTTGGAAGGTAAAGGTTAACTCGCTATTTCTTAGACGTGGGCGAAGGAATTTCTCCAAGTCAGCCTTCAAATCATTTAGCTCGTTTAAAATCTGTGGGCTGTTAACAGTGACTTCGGCAGAAGAAGGGCCTGTGATGACAGGTTGTAACATTCGCATACGCTGTGCTATTGCCATTTGTTCACGTGGAAGATTGTTTACATAAGCGTACCATTCCTCTTTTAGGGAACTGTCTTCAAGAGGTTGTTTTTGCTCTATCTCTTCTGCAGAATTTTCCTGATTGATAATTTCTGCATTTTCAGCAGTCTTATTGCCGAAGTGCTTGAAACTAACTTTCCGTAGGATGACTTTTGGTTCATTGGCGTTTTCCTTAGAAACTGTTGGAGCAGGGGTTTTGGCTTCTTCTTGCTGGGACTGAGGAGTTGTTGCAACAGATTTTTGCACAACAACAGGAGAACTGGCTGCTGTCTGAAACATTTCAGCCTGTTCAGTAAAAATGGGTTTTAATATCTTGGCAGGGCGGAGCCCCGCGCCAGGCACATCTTCATCTGTAAGTTGTGATGCTTGAATAAGGCAAATCTCGACCTGCAGGCGCTTGTTTCTACTGGTTCTGTAAGCCTGGTCGCAGTCGTTGCATAGCTTGATGGCTTGATAGAGGAACTTTGGCTTGCATTTCTGTGCCTGTTCCTGGTATTTTGCACGCATCTTGTCGCTCATTTCCAGTAATGGAAGTGTTACGGCATCTTGGCTTACTAAAAGGTTGCGTAGATGGCTGGCAAGTCCGCCTATAAAGTTGCCACCGTCAAAGCCTTTGTTCAGCACATCGTTCAGCAGTAGCAGGCTGGATTGTACATTGCCAGCCAAAAAGAAATCAACAAGTTGGAAATAATATTCTGTATTCAGTACATTCAGGTTTTTCGCAACCTGCTCGTATGTGATGTTTCCGCCTGTGAAGCTGACCATTTGGTCAAAAATGCTCAATGCGTCGCGCATACCTCCGTCTGCCTTTTCTGCAATAAGGCTAAGGGCTTCCGGCTCTGTAGTATATCCTTCTTTCTGAGCGACATACATCAGATGCTCGACTGTCAGTTGTGTTGTCATCCGTTGAAAGTCGTAAACTTGACAACGGCTTAGGATTGTTGGCAGAATCTTGTGCTTTTCTGTAGTGGCAAGGATAAAGATAACGTATGAGGGTGGCTCCTCTAAGGTCTTCAGAAAAGCATTGAAGGCCGAGGCACTAAGCATGTGCACCTCGTCAATAATAAATACTTTATATTTGCCTATCTGTGGTGGAATCTGAACTTGTTTTGTCAGTTCTCGGATATCCTCTACGGAGTTGTTACTGGCAGCATCCAGTTCATGAATGCTCATAGAGCGCTGTTGGTCAAAGGCGACGCAGCTTTCACATGTGCCGCAAGCATCGCCTCCATCCTTTGGTGAAAGACAGTTAATTGCTTTGGCAAAGATACGGGCACATGTTGTTTTGCCCACACCCCTTGGACCGCAGAATAGGTAGGCATGCGCCAATTTGCCAGAGGCGATGGCATTCTTGAGTGTTGTAGTGAGTGCACGCTGACCTACCACAGCATCAAAGTTCAGGGGTCTGTATTTTCGTGCAGATACAATGTATTCTTCCATACTGTTTGTAGTTTTGTGCAAAAATATGAAAAAAAAGTGGCTTCTTGTTATAAGTGACCATATTTTTTTCTACCTTTGCTCAAAATTTGCATCAAGACATTATGAGCCGATTAAATTCCGTCTTTCTTTTTATATGCCGTCATAAGTATATGGTGGTTATCTTTTTTATTGTCCTTATTGTGGGTTTTATTGACGACAACAGTTTCATGCACCGTTTTGACCGTCGTAGCAGGATGAGTCAGTTAAGGAGGGAAATAGAAACGTATAAGGCTCAATATGAAACTGCGGACTGTTGTTTGCGTGAGATGGATGCTAATCCCAAGGCAATAGAAAAGATGGCACGTGAAAGATACTTTATGAAGCGTCCTGGCGAAGATGTTTTTGTGATAATAGACTCAGAAGACGATGTTTCAGAAACAGCGCCTACAGATTCTTCCGTAAGATAAGGCAAATGATACGCGAACTTTCGTTTCTTGAAAATCTTCTTTTCCGAACAGGAGCCATTATGATGCTCATCGGTGTTGCTCTTCACATTTTTAGCGCTGAAATATCCTTATTCGTATATAGCATAGGTACTATGCTTTTCTGTATGATGCAGTTACGAGCGGTATATGAAGGGAACGATTTGAATGTTATCAGACTACGTCGTCAGCAGTTGTTTGCCTGCCTGATGTTTCTGGCCACAGCCATGTGTATGAGTATGCAGGTTTATCAGTATGGATTTGCCCGCCGGAACGAGTGGATTGTGGCATTGGCAATAGGCTGCGTGCTGGAGTTATATACGGCTTGGCGCATTCCTAATGCATTACAAAAGGCAAAAAAGTCTTAATAAGTTATAAAAGTTCGACAAGGTACTTCTTTTTTGGCTATCTTTGTATGACTGAATGATTGGTTTTTATATGAAGAAGTTACTTACCTCTTTCATCTTTGGGGCTGTCTTGCTTAGCTCTTGCTCAGATCAATATCTTGTTTCTGGGTCGTCCAATGTGGAAGGATTGGAAGGTAAGATGCTATATCTGAGGGTGTTCAAGGATGATGATATGTGTGCTATTGATTCCTCTCGGGTTGTTCATGGACGTTTTAGATTCCGTGGAACCATGGATTCTGTAATGATGGCAAACGTTTTCCTTGAGGATAACAGCGTAATGCCTGTTGTTTTGGAATATGGGGATGTCCGTGTGCGTATTGACGAAAATGTGCAAAGCGCAACAGGTACTCCGTTGAACGACAGCCTTACTAACTTCATTCAGAAGAAATCGCAGATAGATGCCCGTATGGCAGAACTTCCTCATTTGGAGTCGCAGATGATAATGAACGGCATCGACCACGAACAGATTCTTGTTGAGCTGGGTCAGCAGGCTCGTGAATTAGAGATTGAAAATGACAAATTAATAACACGTTTTATCCGTACAAATTATAATAATGTTTTAGGACCGGGTGTGTTTATGATAATGACAAGCGGTTTCCAGTATCCTATCCTAAACCCGCAAATAGAGGAAATTATTTCTCAAGCTCCTCCTTATTTCAAGAATCATCCCTATGTGAAGGAGTATATAAAGGCAGCTGAGAGTAATATGGAGAAGCTGCGTCAGTATTGATTGTGAAGAAAAAATGAAATATCTATATCGCATTTATCAGGTTTTAATAGCCGCTCCTATACTTTTGACAGCAACCATTCTTTGCGCTGTATTTGTAATCCTTTTTGGTCCCATTTGGCCATCTTGGGTAGGTTACTACCCTCCTATGGTGTGGAGCCGTCTAATGTGTTGGGTATGCCTGCTTCCAGTTAAAGTTGAGGGTAGGGAGCACCTGAGTAAGCACCAGTCTTACATATTTGTAAGTAATCATCAGGGAGCATTTGACATTTATCTTGTTTACGGATTCTTAGGAAGAAATTTCAGATGGATGATGAAGAAATCCTTGCGTAATATCCCTTTAATAGGAAAAGCTTGTGAGAGGGCTGGGCATGTAATGGTGGATAAAAGTGGGCCAAAAGCCATCAATGCCACTTGCGAGCAAGGGCGAAAAGTGTTACGCGGCGGCATCAGTCTGATGGTTTTCCCAGAGGGGGCGCGCACCTTTACCGGTCACATGGGTAAGTTCCGTAGGGGAGCTTTCCAGATGGCTCATCAGTTGCAGTTGCCAGTGGTTCCGGTCACTATTGACGGCTCTTTTGATGTCCTTCCTCGTCAGAAAGGATTTAACTTTGTAACTTGGCATCGTTTACGGCTTGTAATCCACGAGCCTATAATGCCTAAGCCTCAGGACGAGGAAGAAATAAAGGATGTTATGGAAGAGAGTTATCAGGTTGTCATGTCGGCTTTGCCGAAAAGATATCAAGGTTTTGTAGATAACCCCGACCAATGACCTTTACCCGCCGATATTCCATTCACGATGTAGCCAGTTACATAAACTGGCTTTATTTCTTTCATGCGTGGGGTTTTCCTTCCCGATACGGCAGTATTGCCAAGGTTCACGGGTGTGTTGCCTGTCGTCAGAATTGGTTGCAAGCCTTTCCTATAGAAGAACGGGAGCGGGCGGAACATGCAATGAAACTTTTTGATGAGGCTCAGCAACTTTTGCGACAGTGGGACGAGGCGGGTTATCAGACAACCTTCAGTGTTCGACTTATTAAGGCTAATTCTGACGGAGAAGATGTTGTTCTTCCGGAATTAGGCCGGCGAATACCATTCCTTCGTCAACAAAACTCAGAAGAGGGGAACGCCTGTCTCTGCCTTGCTGATTTTATTCGCCCATTGTCTTCAGGAATCCCTGACACGATAGGTGTGTTTGCCAGTACTGTTCCCACTACAGTTCCTGTTGATGGATTAGAGGACAGCTTGGTTGCCGACCGTCTTGCAGAGGCTACAGCAGAACTGGGACATTTGCAGACCAGGCGCGAATGGTGGGGATATTCGCCAGACGAACATCTTACCGTGGATGAACTTTTTGCAGAGAAATATCAGGGGAAACGTCCCGCTGTTGGGTATCCGTCGTTGCCCGACCAAAGCATTTGTTTTCAGCTTTCCGATTTGTTGAATTTTCCTTCTATGGGTATTACCTTAACAGAAAACGGAGCCATGATACCACATGCCAGCACATGTGGTTTTATGTTTTCGCATCCAGCGACCTGCCATTTCTCCGTCGGACGGGTAGGGGAAGACCAGCTTCAGGATTATGCCCGCCGCAGAGGTGTCTCTGCTGATTCGCTTCGCAAATTCCTGCGTTTTTAAAAGGGAATGAAAAATAGGTCTTTTTAAGGATATTTGAGCTAAAATGCGGGTTTCCCCAGTACATTTGGATTGATTTGCTTCCCGTTCCATACAAGTTGACCGTTAACGTATGTGCGTTCCACTTGCCAACGGAAGGTTTTGCCCTCTAACGGACTCCATCCGCAACGGCTCTGGATGATGTCCTTTTTAACTTGCCAAGGACTATTGGGGCGGAGCAGGACAAGGTCAGCATAGTATCCTTCGCGTATGAAACCGCGTTTTTCTATGCCAAAGAGTTTGGCAGGATTGTGGCACATAAGCTCTACCATACGTTCTATAGGAAGCACACCTTCATCTACAAGGCTTAGCATGGCAGGCAGACTGAACTGTACTATAGGCATTCCGCTCGCGGCTTTACTGCATCCGCCTTCTTTTTCACTGAGAAGGTGAGGTGCGTGATCTGTCCCAATCACAGCAATGCGGCCGTCAGTGAGTGCTTGCCTAAGGGCCTGACGGTCTTGTACACTTTTGATGGCGGGATTGCATTTAATGCGGGTTCCTAACGTTGCGTAATCCTTATCTGTAAAAAGAAGGTGAGCTACACAGGCTTCAGCTGTTATTTGCTTGTTGTTAGGGGAGAACAATTCCAATTCCCGTGCAGTGGTCAAGTGAGCCACATGCAGGCGAGCTCCCGTTTCTTTGGCAAGTCGGACTGCCAGTTCGGTACTGCGGAAGCAGGCTTCTGCATCGCGTATCTCTGGATGGTGGATAACGTCAGGGTCATCTCCATACAGCAGTTTTGCTTCTGCCATTCGCTGGTTGATGCGGCTGGTATCTTCGCAATGTGTCATCAAAAGCGTTGGACAAAGACGAAAGATGTCTCGCAGTGCCTCTTCTTTATCTACCAGCATGTTGCCTGTACTACTACCCATAAATAGTTTAATACCAGGCACGCGGTGAATATCAACGTTACAAATTTCTTGAAGGTTTTCGTTTGTGGCACCAAGAAAGAAGCCGTAGTTAACATGACACTTTTGGGCAGCAATTTTGTAACGTTCTTCAAGAAGGGGTAAAGTCGTGGTTTGGGGAGAGACGTTGGGCATGTCGAGCACAGTAGTAACACCTCCAGCAGCTGCAGCGCGTGTCTCTGTGTCCATATCAGCCTTATGAGTAAGGCCGGGTTCACGCATATGAACGTGATCGTCTATAATGCCGGGAAGAAGGAATAGCCTTTCTTCCTGATTCTTTTTATGTAAGGGGTGGGGAGACCTTGTTATTTTCGTGATAAGGCCGTCTTCAATGAAAACGGATCCTAAGAATTGCTCTCCCTCGTTAACAACAATGACATCCCTAATTTCAAAATTCATTTTTAGGATTTCCTTCTTACTTTCCCTAATCTTAATTTCATGACGCCAAAGAGTGCTTCACCAAAAATTCCTCCACTCATCTTACTGGTGCCCAATTCACGGTTTACAAAGATTACGGGGACCTCTTTAACCTTGAATCCTAACTGGATGGCACTGTATTTCATCTCAATCTGGAAGGCATAGCCCTTGAAACGGATGTGGTCGAGGTCAATGGTTTCAAGTACTTGCCGTTTGTAACAAACAAAACCTGCTGTGGTGTCACGCAAGGAGATACCCAAAACTGTTCGAACGTATGCCGAAGCATAGTAACTCATTAAAACACGACCAATAGGCCAGTTGACAACGTTCACACCTGTAACGTAGCGACTGCCGACAGAAACATCATATCCCTCATCGTGACATGCTGCATAGAGACGGGGGAGGTCGGTAGGATTGTGGCTGAAGTCGGCATCCATCTCAATGATGTAGTCGTATTGCTCTTCTATAGCCCACTTAAAACCTTTGATGTAAGCTGTTCCAAGACCTAACTTGCCACTTCTTTCAACAAGGTATAGGCGGTCTTGGAATTCAGAACTCATCAGATTTTTTACTATTTGGGCCGTCCCGTCTGGGCTACCATCGTCTATGACAAGTATATCAAACCCTTTTTCAAGACCTGTAACCGCCCTAATGATGGCTTCTATGTTTTCCTTCTCATTGTATGTAGGAATAATAACAATGCTATCGTTTTTGTGTTTAAGTCCCATTCTGTGAATTTTTGTTGTATTTGGCAAAGATATGATTTTTTATAATGAGAAACTGGTTTTACGCAAAAAAGTTGTGCATTTGTTGAAAAAACATTCGATTTTTAACAATGATTAGAATTTTATTCGTAAATTTGCAAATAATAAATGAAAAAATGCCGCAAATGCCGCAGCAAAAAATAATTATACTGGATTTTGGTTCACAGACAACTCAGCTTATTGCAAGAAGATTGCGTGAATTGGATACATTTTGCGAGATTCTGCCCTATAACAAATATCCTGTGGGCGATCCGGGGGTAATAGGCGTTATTTTGGCAGGAAGTCCGTTTAGCGTATATGATCCAGATGCCTTCAAAGTTGATTTAACTCAGTTCATAGGTAAGCTTCCTGTGTTGGGAATCTGCTATGGTGCCCAATATATTGCTTATTGCAATGGGGGGAATGTTGAGCCTGCAGGAAGCCGTGAATATGGTCGTCAGAATTTAACCGCAATTGATAAAAAATGCCCTTTATTCCAAGGTTTTGACGACAACAGCCAGGTTTGGATGTCGCATGGCGATACAATCACAGCAGTTCCAACAGGAGCCCAGGTGGCTGCCAGCACTCAACAAGTAAAGAATGCCGCTTATTACATTCCTTCGTTCCAAGGTGGTAAGCCAGTCTTCGGAGTTCAGTTCCATCCAGAGGTTTTCCATAGTGTTCAGGGCACATTGTTGTTGAAAAACTTTGTGGTGAACGTATGTGGCGGCAGACAAGACTGGTCAGCTGCTAATTATATTGAGACAACTGTACGCGAGTTGCGTGAACAGATAGGTTCAGACAGGGTGATACTTGGACTTTCCGGAGGTGTTGACAGTAGCGTTTGTGCCGTATTGCTGAACAGGGCAATTGGTAGCCAGCTGACTTGTATCTTTGTAGATCATGGCATGCTCCGTAAGAACGAGTTCGCAGATGTTATGCGTGATTACGAGTGTTTAGGATTGAATGTTATTGGTGTAGATGCCAGCGAAAAGTTCCTTTCAGACCTTGACGGTGTAACAGAGCCTGAGAAGAAACGTAAAATAATCGGTCGTGACTTTATTGAGGTCTTTAACGAACAAGCAAGAAAGATTACCGATGCCAAGTGGTTGGCACAGGGAACCATCTATCCCGATTGCATAGAGAGCTTGAATATTACAGGTAAGGTTATAAAGAGTCACCATAATGTAGGCGGTTTGCCAGAGGAAATGCACCTTTCGCTCTGTGAACCGTTAAAGTGGCTGTTCAAAGACGAGGTACGCAGGGTAGGACGTGAGTTGGGAATGCCTGAGCATCTAATCACACGTCATCCTTTCCCTGGTCCAGGCTTGGCAGTCCGCATACTTGGTGCAATAACCCGTGAGAAGATTCGTGTCTTGCAGGATGCAGATGATATCTATATCCGTGGTTTGCGTGATTATAAAGTGAAGTTGAGCGGTGAGGAAGCGCGTCGGGTCTTGGCCGCAGGAATCCCCGCCAATATGAAGAATGGTGAGATTGAGGTCAGCTTGTATGATCAGATTTGGCAGGCTGGGGCCATATTGCTGTCTGATGTCCGTAGTGTAGGTGTGATGGGCGATGAGCGTACGTACGAGAATCCTGTTGCTTTGCGTGCAGTAACCAGTACTGATGCGATGACGGCAGACTGGGCGCATTTGCCTTATGAATTCCTTGCCAAGGTGAGCACAGATATTATTAACAAAGTAAGAGGGGTGAACAGAGTGTGTTATGACATCTCTTCAAAGCCGCCTTCGACAATAGAGTGGGAGTGACAAACCCCATCAAGGCCGCCTTTCCTGTTATATGGGGGGGGTAACGTATTAAAAATCAGAACCATAGAAATGTTTAATTGGAATAAGAGATGAGATGGTTATCTTCCTTAACTAAATGGTATTTCTCAAAGAAGGCTCTGCCTTATTGGGGTTTATTGCTATTTGATTGTATCATAGTACTATTCTCGGGATATGTAGTTTATTTTTTGCATCTTGACGGATTATCATTTCTTGGAAAACTATGGCCTATGACATATAGGCTTCTGTTTCTGATGCCATTCTTCGTGTTATTTTTTAGGCTCTTCCATACATATTCGGGAATTGTCAGGTATTCCTCTTTTATTGATTTGCAACATGTGGTGTATGCAAACTTTTGTGCTGCGGTTACATCGTACCTGGTAAACTATTTTGTTGACAAGACAGATTTTTGCAGTATCATCCCCTTTACTTTGTCTGAGTCAATAGGTCTTTTCATCGTTGCAACGATGTTTATGGCTGCTATACGTGTTTGTGTAAAAAGCCTGTATGATTTGTTTAGACAGGATTCATCCACAAAGCGCGTCTTTATTTATGGTGTGCATGCCGGTGGTGTAAGTTTGGCGAAGAGTATACAGAACCAAAATCCGCTACAATACAAGGTTGTGGGATTTGTTACGCCCGATGAGTCTCTGTACTCGCAATATCTAATGGGTGCTCTTGTTCGGCATGACAGTCCACGTCTGGTTGGTCATATGAAAGAAAAGGGCGCAGAGATTTTGATTGTCAGCCCCTTGCAAGTAGAGCATTTCCGTAGCCGTGATGAGTTGATTAATGATTTGTTGGCAAATGACATTAAGATTATGATGATGCCACAAGCCGAGGAGTGGGATGGAACAACCGATTTGAGGCATCAACAGTTGCATGAGGTAGATATTGAGGATTTGCTGCCTCGTAATAAGATAGATGTTGACATGGAAGCTATCGGTAAGCTTCTTACGGGTAAAGTTATACTCATTACAGGTGCTGCAGGATCAATAGGCAGCGAGATGGTAAGGCAGATCTCTATTTATAATCCTTCGGAGATGGTGCTGATAGATCAGGCCGAGACACCAATGCATGATGTTCGTTTGATGATGATGCGTAAGTTCCCCAATATCAATGCCCTTACCATAGTAACAAGCATCACTGACCAGAAACACATGGAGAAGATTTTTGCGGATCATCGTCCAGACTATGTACTCCATGCTGCTGCTTACAAACATGTTCCTATGATGGAAGACAATCCTGGTCAGGCAGTTCATAATAATATATATGGGACGCGTGTGATAGCAGACCTTGCTGTTAAGTATGGCACAAAGAAGTTTGTGATGATTTCTACCGACAAGGCTGTGAATCCTACCAACGTGATGGGCTGTTCAAAGCGTATCTGTGAAATTTACTGCCAATCATTGAACAAAGCAATTCAGGAAGGTTCTTGTCCTATCGCCGTTGCAGAAGGGGTAGAGAAGCCTGTTACACAGTTTGTGACAACCCGCTTTGGTAATGTGCTTGGCTCTAATGGATCCGTCATTCCTATATTTAAGGAGCAAATAAAGAAGGGTGGACCTATTACGGTTACGCATCCTGATATTATTCGCTTCTTTATGCTTATCCCCGAGGCATGTAAGTTGGTACTCGAAGCCGGTACAATGGGAAAGGGTGGTGAGATATTTGTCTTTGACATGGGAAAACCTGTACGTATTGTAGACTTGGCAAAGCGTATGATTAAACTTTCGGGTGCAAAGAACGTTGATATTAAGTTTACCGGACTTCGTGATGGAGAGAAACTTTATGAAGAAGTCCTATCCGATAAGGAGAACACAAAGCCTACGGTACATCCCAAAATTATGATTGCATCGGTACGTGAATATGATTACAATACCGCCTGCGCAAATGAAGCCCGTTTGATAGAAGCGGCAGAACAGTTTGACGATATGAATATCGTTAAGATTATGAAGGAGATTGTTCCTGAGTATAAGAGTAACAGTTCTAAGTATTGTGTACTAGACAAAGAGGAATAATACAATAAAAATAAACAAAAACGGGTTTGAAATTGAAGTGACCCCCGAAAGTTAGACAAAAAAACTTTCGGGGTTTATTATGTCAGGAAGGAAAAGAAAGAAACATGATTACGCAGACCGTCTAAAGTATATGCGTCTGTTGGAAGCAGGAAGGTCATTGATTTCCATCCACAA
>JAGCPD010000063.1 GCA_017645305.1 Bacteroidaceae bacterium
ATCTCGCTGATGGACAAAACACCACTCCAAGATCTGTTCAATAAGACTAATTTCAACGATGTCAAAGAGCAATTTGGTCCCCTCATTCCGGGGCTATTTGATTAATATTTAACTCGTCCCAATTTTAACGGGACACTAATGTAATGCCATATTGAAGAGGTCAAGAAGACGCATGAGTTATTTATAAGGGATTATTTACCCACGCAGAATCTACTTTCCGACGCAGAATGTATAATCTGCAAATATAAGTGGCTGATAATCAGTGTATATGCCTCCAATTGCAGGGACAGATACTATGCCGATGGACGGAGGAGGGACGGAAAATATACAAAAATCTGCAAATGAAGCTGCCGTCAAAAATAAAATATACAAACATCTGCAAAGACGTTTTTCCAGTTCTTTGTATATTCACATTCGTTAACACGGATTCTTGCACATTTTTGTATTCTCTGTGATGCGAGTGCCCATTTCTTTTAAGTTCTTTGCAGATGTTTATGTTATAACGTTTTATTTTGAGTTTTGCGTCTAGTCATCAATCCTCACAACCTTACCATCGTAGAAATAAACTCTAGTCTTATAGTTATAACACCAAACTTCGCTTTGACCATACTTGGTCGTGGAGCGATAAGTATTTAACGGCCGCCCCCAAGCATCCCTTACCATTTCAGTTGTCATGCCTGTCGCTATCTGTTTATCTGCAATTATATCACCTTTCTCATCTCCATACTTTGCAATCATACGTTGTCTAAACTCCATCTGCTCTTGTGCTTTCCTTTGTTGATGCTCTTGTTTACGCTTTTTAAGAGCATTCTCTTCAGCTAGTCTTTTTTGCCTTTCAGCCGCCTCTTTATTCTTAATAATCTGTTTACAACGACTCTCAATCTCCCCTTTTATTGAATTATAATCATCAAGATTGATTAAAATAAAGGACTCCCAATCTTGACTAGATCCTTTGACATGTACTTTTGAATAAGCCTGAAAATAGGGGTTTTGAAAATGATTAATTTCAAATAATCCACTCTCCGATTCAGTTACGCTATAATAGTTTTCATATACTTTTGTCGAATAATTAATGTTTATTGGAATAATAGAAAATACACCAGTGTTTCTTCCTTCTAGAATGCAATATAATTCATCATCTTTTAGAAGGATATCTTTCACCATAAAAATACTATCCTGTATTTTTAGCTTTTCTTTGTTTAATGCATCGGTGAAAATATCTCCTGGCTTTATAAATTCATGCTCATATTTTAACTCATTATTATACATGCCAAATCTGACAATTCCGCTGTTATAATGTTTGTTATAATCAAACCCTCCAAAAGAAGAATTATGCATTATAGCCACGTCTTTTCCTAAAAAGTATTTTTCAAAATCTTTATAAAATGCTGTATTTAAAAATCTAAAATGATTATCATCACCACTATTCATGAAAAAGATTCTATCATGCAAACCTCTACAATAAAACGTATATTTAGGCTCATCAATTGATGTTAATATTACATAATCATACTGTAGATAATTTCCAATACCTTTTTCTTTAATTTCACTTTCATATACCAAAAAATCTTCCTTTATCATTTTGATTTTATCTTCATCAGTCATCCATTTATTCCCCAGGCCTCCATGGTATGCAGGAAAATCACTCCATTGAAGATCATTCCTATATTTCTTTATCAATTCTCCACCATTACAAAAAACATATCCTGAAATCGTATAATAACCTTTAGGAACATAGTCTAAACATAAAACTGTGCTATCTGTGGTTTCCAAAACGAACGAAAGACATTTCCCCTTAGATGGATTCTTGAGAGGGATAACCTGAGGAATATACAGGGTATCCCCATCTAAGTTATAAGTATATATATCAGGCTCATTTTTATAATCTAGACCATCAGTCCAAGCCCATAATCTTTTAAATTTCTCTTTAAGATTAACCTGCTGAAATAGCGAATCAAATAATAAATCCTTTTTGTAGTAGTTTCGTGTTGCAGTAAGCGAATCCATATATTCATTGCCTACCACTTTAATTTGCGCATTTGCGATATTTCCAAATGCGAACACTAGTATTATTACTATTATTACTTTTTTCATTGTAAATTTCTTTACAGATTAGTACCATTCTCTTAACCAGAACTCATCAAAGAGGTCGCTCTTTGTGTCTTGAAATTCTTCGCCTTCTTTCCATCCAATTACTTCGTAGAAAGAAAGTAGTTTCCATTCTTTATAATTATCACACTGCTTTTGCAAAGTTTTAAACCATTCCTCATCTCGGTCAAAAAAAGATATTACCCAAAAATGTTTTTTGTACGAATTACGGCCTTTGTCATGATAATACGCATTCACAGTTTCTGTATATCTTTTCAATTGGTCATCATGAATTAATGTATAAGTTTTGTCTTCAATTACAACAAGATGTCGCTCCGTCTGATTATTAACTTCTAATTCAATTTCAGCCGTCAAATCAATGCGTTCCCATTGTTTCCAGACCTCCACACGGTTGATTTTGACATTGGAATCATTTTCCTTTTCAATCAATTTGAAAAGAACGCTTCGTGCCACATTGTGAAGCCTGTCGTTTGTTCCTTCTTTTGCCAATCGTAACAGCCATGAAATCTGATAGTCAAGCATTGTCTCGTAGCCATGATTGCTACGTGAACTGTCCTGCATATAAAGTGATTTTTTCATATTAATTTTTCATCATTTTTATATATGATAGAATATGCCTATTAATATAGCAAACCTTTTAGTTTCTCTACTTCAGCCCTCAACTTTTCTGGATTTTGGTCTGCCAGTTTTTGTAGATTGAGGAGTTTCCATTTGACAGAAGGATAATTTTTGAAATATTCAAATTCATATCCATTCCATTCTGGAGTTCCATTTTCAAAGCTGACAAGAAAACGACGGTCTGCATCTGTTAAGATGTTATTAACGTCAAATATTAGTTTGGTACGAGTTTCTTCAAATTCTTCGTAAGAAAATGGCGTATCGCTCATACCAACAAATTGATTGGCAAGAGCCTCATGCTGATCAATAAGAGTCGGAGCAAACGATTCATGAATGGGACGGTCACTACCAAGTAAACAGAAAATAAGACCTTCTCGGCAATCCTTCAGCGGAATTGTCATGTGCTTTACATCGAATAGGTCTCGTGGATGTTGACGTGAGAGAGCTGCTGCAACCTTACCTCCATAGAGTAGTGAAATAGGAACAATGTCAGCGATACAATATACTTGGAACTCATCCTGTGCCTTTTCGCATAATGGAAGATGCATTAACTCACCACCAACGATACCTCGTTTTGTTTGGTTAACCTCCACTTTCACTTGTTTGCCTCGGTATTCGCATAGCAATTTACAGGTAGCATAGTTTGTAATGATGTGCATACCAGGGAAAGCTTTACGTGCTTTCTCGCTAATCAATTTCAGATGGAAGTTAATGTCATCAATACTTTTCTTACGGTCTGCTAAGGGAATATAAGTGAGATCAATGTCAACTGAATACCTAGGCAGATTCCTTAGGAACAGATTGATTGCCGTTCCTCCGTGTACAGCAAAAACCTTTTCCTCCATAACCAAAGGTAAAAGCCGCAACAGAAGGTCAACCTTCTGAGCATAAACACTTGATTGTATATCTTGTTTATTCATATTCTGCTAATTCTCTCGGAATTGTAATTTTATATTTTGAGACATAGACACCACCTTTGCACAATTGTATTTTAGAAGTGCCAAGGTTTATTCGGCTAACATCAATTGCTTTATACCAAGGATAATTAGCCTTTTCTGCCATATAAAGGAACATTCTTTTGACGGTCATGTTATTAGTCGTTTCAAGCAATTGTTGAACTTTGGTAGGGCGAAGTGCTGTTAGTTGCTCCATGATGTAATATAAATCCATGAAACTATATCTATTTGGGGCCAATAGAAGACATTCCATGAAAGCAAGTTCCGGAGAAGATGCTTGTACGGTATAATTATTCTGTTTTATTGTTTGTTTCTGGATTAGACCGAAAGCCGATGTCGTAAAAAACTCTATTGTCATATCAAACAAATCACTTTTTGCCCATTGAGGAGTTCTTGGCTCATTGCTGGCAACAATAAGTTGAGGTTTTCCCATCGGTACGAAATGGTAATAACCAGATAGTTCAAGAGCGGAGTGGGCCGCTACACGATACTGCTTGTCTGTTTGTTCTTGGCAACTTGCCAAAGCAGCCAATGCTGATAGAGAATCTCCGCTACGATACATTACACCCTTAGACAAGGATGTCAGCCAGCCAGATTTACGGTACTGCTTCATCAACTGATCGGAATACCCCTGCTTCTTTAGCCCCTCGGAAAATATTATTCCTCCAGGGAGTATATTCATTAGTAACGAGTTGATTTTGCTCTTTGTTTCTACAGCCATATTTTATAATACGTTGAATATTTCAACTGCAAAGATATACTATTTCTTTGATAGAACCAAATATTTGGTTAAAAAATATGCATTTTTCTATAGTTTTACTTTAGTTTTATACAAAAAGCTTATTTAAATTGGTATAATCAGCAAATCAAACGTAAAAAAGTCTGATCTAATTGGTATATAGATTCGGCAATATGGCTTGTTATTACCGAATCTATAATGGTTATTAGGTTGCTATTCCATCTTTACGATAGCCTCTATCATTTTCTTCGAAGACATCTTGGCATAGTTCTGTGTGCTTGACACTTGCTTGTGTCCGAGAAGTGCAGCGATGGTATAAATGTCTACCCCTTTGTCTAACAACTGCATAGCAAAAGTGTGCCGGAAGCAATGGAAGGTGATGTGCTTGCGGATTCTAGCCTTGCTGACCCATCTGGGGATATGTATTGTAAGGATGCTTTCTGTTATCATGGGGAATATCTTTCCTTCAGATTTCGGATCCCCTAATACCCTTATGGCAGGAAGAGACAAAGGCAATTGAATCAATGTTCTCGTTTTTTTGATACGGAACCTGATATATGCTTTTCGTCCACGGTCATGATGTATGTTCTCCCATCTGAGAGCAAGGATGTCACTCCTTCTTAATCCTGTATAGATGGAAAACATGCCAGCCCTGTACACATCTGGATTATCATCATATGGTGTACTTGCCAACTGCTTGATTTCCGCACTCGATAAGTATTCCTTTGGAATGTCATGGTTCCATTTTATCTTTTCTATGCATGTGGTGTAGTCTTCAGAAAGAATATTGTCCCTATAGGCAAAATGGACAATGCTAAGGAATGCATTGAAATATGCACTTGCAGAGTTCTTGGATAGCTTTTTCTTGGTGTGCTGCAGCCCCTTGGCACGAAGCAGGTAAAGACGGAACCGTTCGCATAGGCTCGCATTGATGTCCCTAAACTTGCATTGTCCTTTACAAAATCTCTCAAAATGAAGTCGGCTGCTTTGGTATTTTGCACCATGACAATCACCGTTCATTCTGAAATACTCCAAGAAATCTTCGTCAAGCCTGGCCTTAGCCAAGAAACTGTAGTCGTGACGGACCAACTGTAGATACCTTTCACATCTAATCGTCTCTGCTATCTCTTCCACAGCTCTGTTATGTTTTAGCTGCTGACTATTTTCTGGGTTAGTGTATATCTCCAAGTTCAAGCATTCGTACCTCACGCTATTGCCCTTGATGTCATGAATGGCAGGATTGAACTCCAAATAGATGGACTTCATTTTACCCTGTGCAATGTTCCTGTACTTTAGAATGACTCGTGACATAATGTACCTCCTTTCTTCACGACAGACAGTATATCTGCCTTGTTATAGACTTGGCTTTTATTCAGTCTTTTCACTCTTATCCTATGTAGGGCAGCAAGGGCAAAGATGACTTCCTCGTCAATATCGAAAAGTGCGCAGGCTTCTTCAATGGTCAGCCAACGCTTCAACGCAATAAATTCACGCTTCCATGCTTCTTTACAAGCAGACTTGCGGAAACGTCGATACATACCAACATAGTATGAAGGAATAGAATTACGTGTTGCAAACTTAAGTACCCAGCATCTGCTCATGCCTGTGTAGCGCATCAGTTCTTTAAGAGAATAACTGGAATAGCCGATAGGGGAGGTTGGTGTAATTGGAAGAGCCGAGAACCATCTGACGAACTTTTTCCAAGCAATCACATAGTTCCCATCGTTGTTCTTTTTAGCATCAATGATGCCGTTTGTAATGAGTTTGTTAATGTACTGGCGGCTGAATCCAGAGAACTGAGCCGCTTCTCTTACGGAAAGCATCTCATGAGAGAGTCTTGCTTTCCATTCTGCGTCCAAACTATCGTAAGGATCGTAGAAGTGTTTCTTGTTATTGTATATCATATTATCAAAACCTGCTTTTGTGCAGACATGATAATATAATGAAATCGGCGCAATGCAAACATCTGCAAATATCAGGTGACAACTACCCTCAAAATGAGTATCGGATATTTGCAGATTTTTACCCCAGTTTTTCGTACTTTCTACCGCAGAATGTGATGATTTTTATTTGCAGATTTTTGCAAATAGCTTATAATTAGATAGTATCGTATTTATTAAAATACTCTAATAAAGTATTGTAACTATCTAACAATCAACACGTTACAATCTATTTACACACACAGAATCTACTTTCCCACGCAGAAGTTTCGGAAGATGTTTTGGAGTACCTCATCTGAGGTGATGGTGCCGCCTGTGATTTCGCCCAGATGGTGAAGGCATTCGCGCAGGTCTTGGGCAACGAGGTCGTTGGGTACCTCTTGCCTGATGCTCTTTATGGCTCGCATGAGTGAGCCGTGTGCTTTATTCAAGGCCTGGAAATGGCGCACGTTGGTGACAATGGTATCATTCTCGTTTATTTCGGGAATTGCGGCTGCACGTACAAGCCCTTCGGTAAGCCGTTCCATACCATCGCCAGTGATGGCCGAGATGTGGTAGATGTTGTCTGTAGGCATCTTGTGGTAGAGGAACGAAGCGCTGGGGAGCGTCATGTCGCACTTGTTGACGACCTTCAGTACGGGTTTGCCCTCGGGAATCCTAACGTCGGGGAACTGGTTGTCCTTGTCGGTGAGCAGGATTATGATGTCTGCTCGTTCTGCGGCTTGCAGGCTACGCTCTATTCCCATCTTCTCTATCTGGTCTTTGGTCTTGCGTATGCCGGCAGTGTCTATGAAACGGAATGTTGTTCCATGTATCTGAACGACATCCTCGATGGTATCTCGTGTGGTGCCCTTTATGTTTGAGACGATGGCCTTTTCTTCGTGCAGGAAGGTGTTCAGTAACTTGCTCTTGCCTACGTTGGGTGCACCGATGATGGCTACGGAGATACCGTTCTTTATGGCGTTTCCTACCTTGAAGGACTGCCTGAGCTGGTTTATCTGTTTCAGGATGACCTGTGCTGTCTGAAGTACCTGTTCCCGGTCTGTAAAGGTTATGTCCTGGTCAGAGAAGTCGAGTTCCAACTCGAGTAATGATGTAAGTTTAAGGAGCTTCTGGCGCAGGTCTTCGAGGTCTTTGCGGAAGTTACCGCGCAGCTGACTCATGGCCATGTTGTGTGTTGCCTTGTTGGTGGCGGCAATAAGGTCGGCAACGGACTCGGCCTGTGAGAGGTCCATCTTGCCGTTCATGAACGAGCGCTGTGTGAACTCACCGGGCAGGGCCATACGTGCACCGTGTTCTTGCAGCATGCTTAGGATTTGCTGTGTGATGTAATAGCCGCCGTGACTGCTGATTTCTGTTGTGTCCTCGCCCGTATAGGAGTGGGGTGCACGGAAAACGGAAATCAGTACGTAATCTACGTTGTCCGTCAGTTCGGTGTAATGCAGGGTGGCGCTTTTTGCCTTGGAAATATCCTTGATAACGATGGCGTTGGTTATCTCGATAGCCTTGGGACCGCTGACCCTGATAACTGCAATGGCACCTCCGGAGGCTGTGGCAAGGGCACAAATGGTATCGCTGCTCATATATATATTGTCAGATGCGTGAGAGGACGGTTTTTATCAGGCCGTCTATCGTGTTCTTGTATTCTGTGTTTGCTTCTTTGACAAGGCGGTTTGCCACAACCATGCAGCATGTTGTGGCGCGATGACCAAGCAGGCGGCTCAGACCTGCCAGGGCAGAGGATTCCATCTCGAAGTTGGTAATCTTCCAGCCCTCGTATTCAAAGTCTTCCACCTTCCGGTTCTGCTGCGGATCTGCCAACGGAATGCGAAGCTCACGTCCTTGCGGACCGTAGAATCCGCCACAGGCAATGGTAACGCCACGAACCATATCGGTGCCGGCAATGCGGTTTGTAAGCTCGGGATTTGCATCGATGACGTATGGCGCACAAAGCTGGGGATTCCAATTCATGTGGCGGGTGAATGCCTGCTCGAAGGCAAGGTCGCATACCTGGTTGCGTCCGGCATAGAAATTCAGCAGCCCGTCAAAGCCGATGCTCTTGGCACTGATAATGTAGGTACCTACCGGTGTGTTGGATTGCAGTCCGCCGCAGGTGCCGATACGCACAATCTCGAGCGAGCGGAGCGGACTTTTCTCTGTACGTGTCTCGAAGTCGATATTCGTAAGTGCGTCCAATTCATTTACAACAATATCGATGTTGTCGCATCCGATTCCTGTACTCATGACGGTAATGCGCTTTCCTTCGAACGTTCCCGTAATGGTATGGAACTCACGGCTCTGTACATTGCATTCAATATTCGAGAAATGCGATGCTACCAGTTCAACACGACTGGGGTCGCCAACCAGAATTACCTTCTCTGCCAGTTGGTCGGGTGTGATGTGAAGGTGAAATGCGCTACCGTCGGCATTGATAATCAGTTCTGATGGTTCAAAATGTTTCATGGCTTTTTATTCAAGTTCTAATCTTCTTATTTCCTTTTCCTGTTTGTGCAGGTCTTGTTCCATCTGCTCCATTCTTTCTTCATTAAGACGGATCTGCGGAGCAATCTGTACCTTTTGGTTGTCGGCAACAGTGGCATACTGTGCACGCAGGCGGTTCAGTTCTTCCTTGCGCATCTGCAGGTCTTTCTTTGTCTCTAACCACCACTGCACCTTGTTTTTTGCCTCGGGTTTTTTAAAATCGGAAAGTGTATAACAGGTGCGCTGATCATTAAGGATAAATATAAAGTCGTGCTTCTTCTGTTCGCCTTCTGTGGCGTTTCTTGTCGCTTCCAGGCGGGCTTGTGCCTCTTTTACAGCAGCAGGGTTTGACCATGTATCCTTAATGCTGTTTATCTTTGCCAGGTTACGCAGTTTCTCCTCACCAATCTGGTCTATATTGTAAATGCTTCTTTTCTCGTTGGGGATGAAGGTATATAGGCATACACTATCGACGGGTTGGTTGCGGTCTGAAACAAAGTAACCCAGATTGTTGAATTCGTCAATGGCAAAGAGATAGTCGTTTGCCGGCGAGTTAAAGGGCATTCCTATGTTGTCTGGAACAAGGAACTGCTGGTTGTCGGCATCGTAACGGGTCATGAAGATGTCATATCCGCCCAGGCTCTCTGCGTTTTCGGCGGCAAAATACATGGTGATGCCGTCCGTAAGCATGAAGGGGAAGTTCAGGTTGTCGTTATCCTCCTCCTCAAATCCCTTCAGCAGGGTTGGTGCGCTCCACTCGTTAGCAATTAACAGGCTCTCTACCAAACGGAGCTTGCCTTGCTTGTTAGGCTGTGCATACATGCGTTTGTCGCCTAATTGGTTTTGGAAGTAGCTGCTGTAGGACTTGTCCTCCTTGTCTATGGTGTTTAACGGATGAATGCTCCCGCATTCGGAACTTATATTTATGGCATTCAGCACCTCTGCTTTGGGCAAAACAAGGCTGTCTATAATCATTACCTGTTCCGTTGCCTGCAGTTTAATGCGTCCTTTCCTGGCTATTTCCAGGAGTTCCTCCTCTTGTACGGTGGGCTGCTGTTTTTTCTTAAATTGTTCTATTGCCAGTACAAGGTAGTTCTCTGCATCGGCAAACTTGTATTCATGGATAGCTTCGATAGGATTAATGTCGGGCAAGGGCTGTTCCTTAGGCTTGACCCTTTTGCGCTGTGCCGAGGTTGCAAGGCAGCAGGCTATCATGATAAATGTAAGCAGAATTCTGTTCATCCTAATTTATTTGAATATAAAATATACGGCAAGAATAAGGCAGATGAAAGCTGCCATGTGATTCCAGTGCAGTTCTTGTCCTTGGAACAAAATGTTAGCAATAATGGTAAAGATAATCAGCGAAAGCACCTCCTGTATTATCTTGAGCTGCATAAGGTTGAAAGGGCCTCCGTTATCCACAAATCCAATGCGGTTGGCAGGAATCATAAAGCAGTACTCAATAAATGCGATACCCCACGAGAAGGCAATGACTCCGATTAAAGGCCAGTGGGAACTGACTCCTGTCTGTGACAGTTTAAGGTGCAGATACCAGGCAAGCGTCATAAAAACGTTACTGGCAATTAGCAGAAGAATAGTGTATAGTCCGGACATTTCTGGTTTGATTAACAAAGGAGCCAGAAACAGCACGTTTGTGTGTGCCGTTTCTGGTTCTATGATATTTTACTTGTTGAGATATTCATGCATAGCCGCAGCAGCACGGCGACCATCACCCATGGCGAGAATAACGGTTGCACCTCCGCGTACGATATCTCCACCTGCAAAGATGGTGGGGATGTTGGTCTGCATTCCTTCGTTGACGACGATGGTGTTCTTGCGCCCCAGTTCAAGACCTTCTATTGAGGTGGGAACAATGGGGTTGGGTGATACACCTACGGCAACAATAGCCTGATCTATGGCAATGGTTTCTGTAGCACCGGGGATGGGCTGTGGACTGCGGCGACCGGAAGCATCGGGCTCTCCAAGTTCCATTTTCTGGAGTACGACTTCTGTAACATTGCCTTTCTCATCAGCATGATATTCTATTGGATTGTGTAGTGTAAGGAACTCAATACCTTCTTCCTTGGCGTGTTTAACCTCTTCAAGACGGGCCGGCATCTCCTGCTCGCTACGACGGTATGCGATGAATACACGCTCTGCTCCTAAACGCTTGGCTGTACGGCAACTGTCCATGGCGGTGTTGCCACCACCAACAACCATTACGTTCTTGCCACGACGGATGGGAGTGTCGCATGAAGGATTGGATGCATCCATGAGGTTTACTCGTGTAAGGTATTCGTTTGATGACATTACACCATTGCTGTTCTCTCCGGGAATACCCATGAAGTTGGGCAGACCGGCACCAGAGGCAACGAAAATGCCTTGGAAACCTTCGGCTTCCAGTTCCTTAACGGTGATGGTCTTGCCGATGATGCAGTCCTTAACAAACTTGACACCAATCTTTTCGAGGTTCTGAATCTCGAAATCCACGATGTTGTTAGGCAGACGGAACTCAGGGATGCCATACTTGAGTACACCGCCAATCTCATGCAGTGCCTCAAAGACTGTTACGTCGTAGCCAAGCTTGGCCATATCGCCTGCAAAACTTAAACCAGACGGGCCGGAACCAACAACAGCAATCTTCTTGCCGTTTTTCTCTGCAACCTCGGGTAGGGCAGTCTTTCCGCTTTCACGTTCAAAGTCAGCGGCAAAACGCTCAAGATAGCCGATGGCAACAGCTGGTTCATTCATCTTGAGGTGAATACACTGGCTTTCGCATTGCTTCTCCTGTGGACATACACGTCCGCAAACTGCAGGCAGGGCAGAAGTGCTCTTGAGAACGCGGGCAGCATTCAGGAATTCGCCTCGCTCAATATTCTTAATAAAAGAGGGTATGTTGATATTTACGGGACAACCCTGCATACAAGAGGGGTTTGCACAGTCAAGACAGCGCTTAGCTTCGGTTATGGCCTGTTCTTTGGTAAGTCCCTGGTTAACTTCTTCTGTACGTGTCGTTGCACGATATACAGGATCTAACTCAGGCATCTTGACACGCTCTATCTGTGTACGCTCCTTTGCCTTCATGCTCTTGCGGAGCTCATCGCGCCATGTTGCGCTACGGTCAAGTAATTCAGGGAGGGGAGTCGTCGTGTCTTGACCCTCGGCAGAAGGCGCGTCGGTTTTCTGAATATTTGCCAGATTTGAATCACAGGAACATTTTTTGCCTTCTAAGGCTGCCTGATATGCTGCAAATGCTTCTGCTTCTTCGGGTTTAAAGGCTCCTGCACGCTGCAACATCTCGTTGAAATCAACCAAATGTCCGTCGAACTCAGGTCCATCTACGCAGACAAACTTTGTCTTGCCGCCAACGCTGATACGGCATGCTCCGCACATACCTGTACCGTCAACCATGATGGTATTAAGGCTTACATCAGTAGGAATTTCGTATTTCTTGGTGAGCAAGCAGCAGAATTTCATCATGATTGCAGGTCCGATGGCAAATACCTTATCTACCTTTTCACGTTGTATTACTTCTTCAATGCCAACGGTTACAACGCCCTGTTTTCCGTATGAACCGTCATCTGTCATGATGATTACGTCGTCAGAGCTTTTACGAACCTCGTCTTCCAGGATGATAAGGTCCTTGCTTCTGCCAGCCAGTACACTGATAACACGGTTGCCGACAGCCTTCAGCGCCTGGATGATGGGAAGCATTGGAGCCACGCCAACACCACCGCCTGCACATATAACGGTGCCAAAGTTTTCGATATGTGTAGCCTTTCCCAGGGGACCTACAACGTCTGTAATATAGTCACCTTCTTTTAGGGCACAGAGTTTGGAGGTACTGGCACCAACGGTTTGTACTACAAGGGTAATAGTGCCCTCTTGCGGATTACTGCTGGCAATGGTTAAGGGTACACGTTCCCCCTTATCGCCTACACGAATGATTACAAAGTGGCCAGCCTTACGTGCTTTTGCAATTAAAGGCGCTTCCACATCAAGGCGGAAGACTTTCTCACTGAACTGAATCTTTCTAACAATCTTGTTCATCTTTTACCTAAATAGTTTATATGCTATCCTAATTTAATGTTATTTTATCATGTCACAACCCATGTATGGCTGTAACGCAGCGGGGATATGGATTCCTTCCTCTGTCTGGTTGTTTTCTAAAATAGCTGCAACAATACGGGGCAGAGCCAGAGCACTACCATTAAGTGTATGACATAACTCTGTCTTCTTGGTCTCACTGTTGCGGTAACGGCATTTTAGACGATTAGCCTGGTAAGTGTCGAAGTTGCTTACTGAACTAACTTCCAACCAACGTTTTTGTGCTTCGGAATAAACCTCGAAGTCGTAGCAGATAGCTGAAGTAAAACTCTGATCACCACCACAGAGACGGAGTATGCGGTAGGGGAGTTCCAACTTCTGGAGCAAGCCTTCTACGTGTGCAAGCATTTCCTTATGGCTCTCGGCAGAATGCTCAGGCTTATCGATGCGTACAATCTCTATTTTGCTGAATTCGTGCAAACGGTTCAGTCCACGAACATCTTTGCCGTATGAACCTGCCTCGCGGCGAAAACACTGTGTATAAGCACAATTCTTAATGGGGAGGTCTTTTTCGTCAAGGATGACGTCTCTGTATATATTTGTTACGGGAACCTCTGCTGTTGGGATAAGATAGAGATCGTCGAGGTTACAATGATACATTTGGCCTTCCTTGTCGGGTAACTGCCCTGTTCCGTAACCACTAGTTGCATTTACGACTGTAGGAGGCATGATTTCTTCGTAACCTGCTTTGTTTGCTTCTGCAAGGAAGAAATTGATAAGGGCACGCTGTAACTGAGCACCTTTTCCACGATAGACGGGGAAACCGGCTCCAGAGATCTTGACGCCAAGGTCAAAATCGATAAGATTATATTTCTTGGCTAACTCCCAGTGTGGAAGTTTTGCTGTTTCTACAACGGGATTGGCATCCCAGTTGCCTACGGTGTCTTTACCGATAACACATTCCTTAAGGTTACTCTTAACAACCCAGTTACATTCTGCACATGTGCCTTCGGGTACTTCTGCATAAGGGATATTGGGTATCTGGCAAAGCTGGGCAGTAAGTTGCTGCTCTGCAGATTCCATCTGCTGTTTCAGTATTTCATTTTTCTGTTTTAACTCAGCAACTTTTGCCTTGACGGCTTCTGCTTCATCTTTTTTGCCTTGTTTCATAAGGCCTCCGATTTCGGCTGCCAGTTTTTTTGCTTCAGACAAGTTCTGGTCAAGTGTAGTCTGTGCTTCACGTCGCATTTTGTCTGTTGCAATTACTTCAGCGATGGCTTCTCTAGCACCATTAAAGTGCTTCTTTTCCAAGCCTTTGATAACAAATTCGGTCTGTTCTGTAATGAGTTTTAATGTCAGCATATATTTTGCATCTTTATTACTTTCCTAAATTGACTGCAAAATTAACGTTTTTTTTACAATAATACGTAGTATTATGGCTAAAAATAGTTGAAATGGTACAAAAAAAGGCTGCACATATTACTGTACAGCCTTATTCTGTTCTTGAAAGTTTAAACTTATGCTTCTGCGATGGGGAGCACGCTAACGGTACTGCGATCTAAACGCCCTTTCTTGAACTGAACCGTTCCGTCAATAAGAGCATAAAGAGTGTTGTCCTTACCCATACCTACGTTCAAGCCGGGATAATGACGTGTACCACGCTGACGAACAATAATGTTGCCGGCAACACACTTCTCTCCACCAAAAATCTTAACACCTAATCTTTGAGCTGCAGACTCGCGGCCGTTCTTAGAACTACCAACACCTTTTTTATGTGCCATACTTGTTCCTCCTAAATTAAATTGTTAAGCAATAACTTCCTTGATAGTCAACTCGGTGAACTGCTGACGGTGACCGTTCAACTTACGATAGCCCTTGCGGCGCTTCTTGTGGAACACCAATACTTTCTCACCCTTTACCAGAGGAGAAACAACCTCGGCAGTAACCTTAGCACCATCAACGGTAGGAGCACCTACAGTGATGTTGCCATCGTTGTCAACCAATAACACTTTCTCAAACTCAACAGCCTGACCTGCTTCTGCATTCACAATGTGGTGAACGAAGAGCTTCTTACCAGCTTCAGCCTTAAACTGTTGACCGTTAATCTCTACGATTGCGTACATTTTTTATTATTTTATAACGGGTTTGACCGGGAGGCGAAGTCATTTGTTGACTCACTTTTTTGAGCCCCTTCGGCATAAATCGGGTGCAAAATTATAATTTTTATCTGTATTGACCAAATTTTTTGAAGAAAAACTTATTTTGGCTTATTGTTTCATGCTCTGTAATATGCTGTCTATAAGTTCTTCACGTTGTATGCTGTCTGCAATATGCTCAGCCTTTGCCCTTTCTTTGGCTCTTTGGCTCTGTATATACTCTTCTGCTTGTAATGTTTGCCTTTCCCGGTTACCCCATGTAAGCTCGTAGTACCCCCGGTTTATTTCTTTTCTGTCTGTGTCGTAAACAAACACAAAGGTATAGAGATGTCCTACTTGCTTGTTTCCGTCAAACTCAGAGTATTGTTGGCTTGGGTAAACAATTGCATACGAGGGTTCGCCTTTTAAAGCGTGCGTATTAATATGTACAAAGAAATATTCTAGTTCTTTGCTGGCATAGGCATTGGTAATGACAATTGTACTGTCGGTTTTGTTAACCTTAAAGCATAAATCACAACCTTTGCTGCCAAACCAGTCCTTAACTACATAACTGCTATCGTCGAGAGCGGATAGTTCTATAGGTGTTATCTCTTTATCGAAGCAAATCCACCCATTGGTCTGCACATTCCATATCAATGACGGCTGAAACAATGTAGATATATATATAATGGAAGTGTATAGCCAATGTGCAATAACACCGGCACCTATTCCGCCAACAATCTGGCTGATGAAATCGTGAACCAGCAGTTTGCGGTAACCCATGGAATCTAACATGGCTGTGTGCGTGGATAGGAATCCGCTCCAACACATACCCATTGCAGTAAAAACGGCTACTGCATTATCATTGATAATACCCTTGGCTGTAAACTCAGGGATAAGACTCAGGGCTGCGCCAACCGCACCTAAAGCTGTGATGGGAAATGCTATTAGTTCCGGTGCATCGAAACCAAACAGCCACTCAAAGACATAACTGAGTTTACTGGCAGCTAATGGTAAAAGTCCGCAACCTTGAAATGCTTCTCCGGTATATACAACAATGTCGGTGCCATTCGCATCTGTGCCCTCGATACTACCACCAAAGGTAAACATCATTACCAAGGTACAAATGATAATAACCCCAGGAATAATGGCAAGACCTATCTCTACACCCGATTTACCGCCATCAAGGAGCGCATTAAGGATTCGGATAAAAGTATTCGGTTTTTCTTCTTCCTCGCTGTTTTTCTCTTTCGCCTCAATTTTCATTTGTTCAAGCTCTTCAGCTGAAACGGCATCTTTTACACGATATTCGGGATACTTCTTGCAGATGAAATACTGCATGAGACGTGTTGCAATGATACCACCGCTGGCAGCTCCTATTAATCCAATAAGCGGAGCTGAGAAATATCCTTGTCCAATCATAAAGACGACGACAAGAAGCCCCATGCCGAAGGCTGTTCCGAAGTTTGCTAATGAGATGTACTGATAGACTTTGAAGTATTTTGCGAAATGTTTGTTTTTACTTAGCGTAATAATGGCAGGGTTATCGCTGAGAAAGGTCATTATGCTTGCAACTACTGCTACTCCTGGCATATTATACAATGGTCGCATAACATGCCGGAGCATTATTTGCAGTAAGTTTACTACGCCAAACTCTGTCAGGATTTTGCCGAGTGCGCCTGTAAGTACACACATACTCATCAGATAGAAGACTGTATTCAGAAGCAGGCTGTGAGCAGTCTTCATAATGGTATTGAGCATGTTTGTCATTCCCATCACATGACCTAAATATCCGAATAGGGCAATGATGACGAGAAGGCATGTGATACCCCTGGGTATTCTCTTCATAGTATAAATTAAGGTATTGAAAAGCCTAAGCTTTAGAAGATTCTGCCGCAAATACGGAAGTTAAGAACAGGATAAACCTTGAGTTTGCTGATAATCCTGAAGGCTCCGCCGTCCTTGCCATCCCAGTCCTGCTTTATGAGGTCCTGTCCATTATGGTCGATAACTTGAGGAGTTCCCCAGAACATAGCGCCCAAATCGAACTTAAAGCTGACGCGTTTGTGCTTAGGTACGGCACGTCCGAAACCTAAACCAACGTATGGCTTGAAGGATTTTGTCCTTAATTTAGCACTGGCGTTGCCGTTTGCATCGGGAGTAAGCAAGTAATTGCCTAACTGAAGTCCGATTTCATCAATATCCCAACCGTTATCTTTAATAAGGGTGTTAGCCTGGTTAACAGGAAGCAATTGCCCGTCGATGGTATTATATACTTCAACCACTTCACTCTTACCAAAATATGCGCCCACTGTGATATGGAAATTGCTTAACGAGGGGATTGGAAAGAAGTTTACCAACACTTTTCCGTTTAACATATTTAGTTTACCCTGTATGGGTACATCGTTAAAGTCTATGGGTTGTGGAAGATAGGGATTAATTGTGCTCGTTGGCAAATTAAGATGTAAATTTGTGTTGTACTTGATTTTGGGCATGATATGTACGCCAGCTTCAACCTCAAGCCATCTGGTTGCGGGCATAGCTATATCTGCACCAATACCAGGTGTTCCGACGTTTAAGCCTACTGACAGATGATTGAAAAGGCGAGTGTCTGTCTGAGCAGATACACCTGTTGTGCCCATTATGGCAACAATTAGAGTTAAGAAAATCTTTTTCATAATCGTTTCTTTTATGGTTAATGACTTGTTTAATCGTTTATTTCAAAGTAGTCTTCAAGCTCCCTCTGTGCCTGACCGTTGCTATTATCAATATCTCTTATTATTACACCGTGTTCCAACAATGCGATTCTGGGACAGATATCCACCGTATGTTGCAGGTTATGACTACTTACAAGGATGGTTGCTTTGGTCTCTTCATTGTATTTCTTGAGCAGATGCTTAATGGCGCTCTGACTGCTTGGGTCGAGGAAGTTGAAAGGCTCGTCCAAAATAAGAATCTGTGGATGAAGCAGCATAGCAGCCATGATACCAACTTTCTGCTTGTTTCCTGCCGAAAGGTTACGGATTAGTTTTTTCTGACCCAATATCTCGTCTGCCATAAAGTGCTGGAACTTATCAAGGAACTGCTGCAAATCTTCGGGATTCTTACCACAGATACGTGCGATGAACTGGAAATATTCATCAGGTGTCAGATAGTCGATAAGGAAGCTGTCATCCACGTAAGCGCCAGTCCAGTCCTTCCATTCCTCGGTCTCTGCCACATTAATGTCTGTTTGTGCGCTGGACATGTGAACTGTACCTTCATCGGCCTTTATAAGGTCTAAAATAAGACGGAATAGCGTACTCTTTCCGGCACCGTTGTTTCCTACAAGCCCTAAAATCTCGCCACTATGAATGTCGAAACTGTCAATATTGACGGCAACTTTCTCTCCAAAATTCTTCTTGAGGTTTCTTATTATGATGTTCATCTTAGTTATTTTCGTTTATAATGATGAATAATGAATTAGCTGTTCCTTGTCGCACGGAATCCCTCCATGTTTATATAACGTCGAACCATGAATCGATGGTATATGTTTTTTAACCACATTTTATGAGTTGTTACACCCACAATTCCTAAGCACATTAATAGTATGTAGCCCCAAGGGTCACCCAGTGCCAGAGTGGCCAGTTTCTCAATGCCAATAGGAATGAACAGAATAACCATAGAGATAATCTGTTGCATGGTATTGCCCTGCTTTCCTGTGATTTTCTGATTCAGGGGGAAGGTGTCTTTGTTATATACAGCCATCTGGAAAAGAATAGGGTAGATTACGCCAACCGTGAAAAAGAGGTAACCAAGGTTCATCCAGACTGACATTTTTCCGGCAATCATCAGCGGTAGCATGATAAGGGGAGGAATGATAAGCAGGAGAGAGTTGAAGTAGTATTTTGCCCGAAGCAACTGGTATATACTTTCCCGTCGGCTCATCAGTCCGTCTATGTAGTTTCCTTCATGGCACATCACGCCAATCAGGGTGGTCAGTCCCAGGAAAATATAGTTGTAAAGGCAGATGAAGCTCTTCATGAATCCACCGTCGTAAGCATCAGTAAAGTACATTATAAGACTGAAGAACAGCATAAAGCCGATACCCATTGCAAACTGCATCTTCGGAGTCTTGTTGCGTGTACGCATTCTCACCTCCAACTTCAGGTACTCTCCTAATCGGCCATAGCGGTTAAGGAAAGACATCTTGGCAGTATTTTTAACCTCTACTTCTTCTTTCTTGCTTATCTCGTTGTAAACCATTGTGTTTTGCAAGAGGAAATTTGCATAGTAGAGGAATGCAATAATAGCAATAACAGCTATGATATAAAGTACCTTCCAGTTTGCGAAAGCATTAAGAAGAACGGTGCAAGGCATGTCTAACCAGTTGTGTTCAGGAACAAACATCATGGCTATTATGGCTCCATGTATTACAATGGGTAGTGAGAGCCATGCCATGTGTTTTGTGAGCAAGGTACGTACAAACAGGTAGCTGAAGCCATTGGCAATACAAAGTAGCCACCAACCTAATAGCCACCCGCAGAATTTTATCCATCCGAATGGAACGGCAATAGCGATGAGTCCGAACGGAACAAGCATGAATCCCCAATACAGATTGCCAAGACTAAAGCCTGAGCGAATCAGGTAGGTATGCATGAGAAATGACCTTCGTATGGGAAGCAGTGTATATGGCTTTGCCTGATTTACAGGGGTGTCCTGCATGACAAACCGTATCCAGAAATCAACTAACAGAACAATGGGGAACCATCCGTCTAATACATGAAATGCTGCCACGCCATTGTAAGCGCCCTTCATGCCGATGGCCATTGTTACGCCCATGAAAATAAGAATAGCAGCATAATACAACCACATAAAGACCATGAGGAACTTCATGAAGCGGTTCTTGTCGAACATGGGATGGCGCTTATTCTTCAGGTCTTCGTTTTTGCGAAGTAATTTATATAATTGATATTTATTCATGATCTTTAATGTATTTTTCGGCTTCCATAGCAGCTTTTGCACCTGCTGCGGCTGCTACTATTGCCTGGCGGTAATGTGAATCAGCAACATCGCCTGCAGCATAGACTCCGGGTATGCCTGTTCTTGGCGAATCACCTTCGGTAATAATGTATCCTTGCTCATCGGTTTTAACCCACGGTAAGAAAAGCTCGCTGTTGGGGTGATGGCCAATGGCAAGGAAGAATCCGTCAATAGGCAAATCGTACTCACGTTCACCGTCTTCTCCTTTCTTATGTATAAGATGTACGCCCTCAACACCGTTTTCTCCGTAAAGTCCTATGGCATTTGTCTCAAAGAGTATTTCTATTTTATCATTATTCAAAACTCTTTCCTGCATGATTCGGCTGGCACGTAGGAAGGGCTTTCTTACTACCAGATACACCTTGTTGGCTAATCCTGCCAGATAGGTTGCTTCTTCGCAGGCTGTGTCTCCTCCCCCCACTACAGCAACTACTTTCTTGCGGTAAAAGAATCCGTCGCAAGTGGCGCAGGCGCTTACTCCCTGTCCCATGTATTTTTGTTCGTCGGGCAGTCCCAGGTATTTTGCACTGGCACCCGTAGCAATGATAATGGCTTTGCTTTGAATCTCTTGCCCGTCATCCAACCAAACCCTATATGGCTGTGTGCTGAAGTCGGTTTTTGTGACAATGTTGCTGAGAATCCGGGTGCCGAAACGTTCTGCCTGCTTTCTCATGTTGTCCATCAGTTCGTTGGCATCAATACCGTCGGGAAATCCCGGGAAGTTCTCAACTTCTGTGGTAGTTGTGAGTTGGCCGCCAGGTTGTATGCCTTCTATCAGTAACGGTGGTATTCCTGCCCGTCCGGCATATATCCCGGCAGAATATCCGGCAGGTCCGCTTCCTATGACCAGTAATTTTGTTTGAATCATAATTACTCTTTATCTAAGGTCTATTATATCCACGTTTGGGTATTCGTTTTTGGGAAACTCGAAGTCCTTTTCCGTAAAGGTCAGATTTCCTTGTATTGAATGTATGCTTATGCGGTTCCAATTGTTGTCCTGACGCACGCGAATGCAGAGTGGGGTATAGCTGTTCTTAGTTACGTCAATGTACATCTCTTGCGCATTGTTTTTGGCAGATTGTGCAACTAAATGAACTTCATAGACATCCTTCCCGCGCAATTTGGTCTGCCTAACAGACAATTTATATCCTTTTTTATACAGATTCAGGAAGGAATACGGGTTCATGTTGGTCATCTCCCGTTCTGTCGGGGTGCTTATGTTTACTTCCCCGCTTTCCGGAATCAGACTCCATTGTGTTTTCCCGTTATACCACATCTTCATGTCGTCTGTGGAAAGGTGCATCTTTTTTCCTTGCAACAACATGGTTCCTTTTGTGCTTGCCTGCTCAGAAGTTCCGTTAAAGGAGGTTGCCGTGAAAGATGCCTTTACACTTCCCATCTGTTTTATTTTGGCAGCAGTGGCATCCAGTATGCTTCTTGCATTCTGGGCCATGCTTCCTATTGACAGGAGCAACAGTATTGCGGTCAGTATTTCTTTTAATCTATAATTCATAATTCACAATGCACAATTCTTAATTCGGCATTTATCTAGGTTCTTTAATTCAAGTTGTCTAATCTGAACTGTAGGTCTTCCTCGCTGACACAGAGTACCTCGCGCGGCTTGCTACCCTTTGCAGGACCAACGATACCGACTTTCTCCAATTGGTCCATCAGTCGTCCTGCCCTGTTGTAACCGATACTGAACTTACGCTGTATCATGCTGGTGCTGCCGCTTTGTTCCAAGACCACCATACGTGCCACTTCGTTGAACATGGGGTCTAAGTGGTTCAGGTCAACGTCAGGACCGTCTCCTTCTTCGCCGCCTTCAAGGGCTACTTCCGGCAGGGGGAATGGTGCATTGTAGCTTTGCTGGCAGGCAATGTATGAGGTGATATCTTCCACTTCGGGCGTATCCACAAAAGCACACTGGACACGTACGGGGTCGTTTCCTGACAGGAACAGCATGTCGCCTTTACCTATCAGCTGGTTTGCTCCTGTACGGTCAAGGATTGTCTTACTGTCGATGGAGCTTGCCACCTTAAATGCCAGGCGTGCAGGGAAGTTGGCCTTGATGGTTCCTGTAATAATGTTTGTTGTAGGACGCTGAGTTGCAATAATCATGTGAATACCTACGGCTCGTGCCAATTGTGCGATACGAGCAATGGGTAGCTCAATTTCCTTGCCTGCCGTCATAATCAGGTCTCCGAACTCGTCTATGATGACCACAATATATGGCATGAATTTATGTCCGTTATTGGGGTTCAACTGGCGGTCCTTGAATTTCTGGTTGTATTCCTTTACATTCCTTGCCCTGGCTTTCTTAAGCAGGTCATAACGGGTATCCATCTCCACACAGAGACTCTTAAGTGTCTGGATTACCTTGTTTACATCGGTGATGATGGGTTCTTCTGTCCCCTCGTTCCCCTCAACTTGTGCCAGGAAGTGGTTTACAATAGGATTATAGACGCTGAACTCCACCTTCTTGGGGTCAACCATCACGAATTTCAGTTCAGCGGGATGCTTTTTATATAATAATGATGTAATGATGGCATTCAGTCCGACGGACTTTCCCTGACCTGTTGCACCGGCAACCAGCAGGTGGGGCATCTTCACCAAATCCACCATAAACACCTCGTTGGTAATGGTCTTACCCAAAGCCATAGGCAGTTCAAAGTCCGTTTCCTGGAACTTGCGGCTGTTGATGACGCTTTCCATCGAAACCATCTGAGGCTTGGCATTGGGGACTTCAATGCCAATAGTGCCTTTCCCGGGTATGGGAGCTATGATACGGATTCCCAAAGCACTGAGGCTAAGTGCAATATCATCTTCCAATCCGCGTATCCTGCTAATACGAATACCGGGTGCAGGGGTTATCTCGTACAGGGTAATGGTAGGCCCTATGGTTGCTTTTATGCTCGAGATTTCCACGCCAAAATAAGAGAGCACCTTTATGATACGGTTCTTGTTAGCCTGCTGTTCCTCCATGTCGATGTTCGACTGGATATTGTCATAATGCTTGAGCAAGTCCAGGGTGGGGTATTTGTAGTGTTCCAAGTCCAGCTTGGGGTCATACGGTTCTATTGCCCCTTCGGTAGTTGTTTCAGCTTTTTCCGGGTCTTCCCCAACAATAACCTTCATATCTTCTGCCGTGTTGGCGAATTGCAAAGGCAGAGCCTGCTCCCCGATTTTCAGGGGGATTTCCACTTCGCCGCTGGCATTTCCGAAATCAATGGTGGTAGCAGTCTTCGAGGGCTCGTCTTCAAAGGGAATGGTGTTCTCAACCTTCTGCGTTACCTCTTCTTCTGTTGTCTGCGGGGTTACGGACTCTGTACCTATACCTTCCTCTTCAGTCTTCCCTTCCTCTTCTGTTTCCTCTTCTGCATCAGTCAATCTGTTCTTTGCTTTCCGGTTTACCAGGTTTCTGATGGCAGTGATAGCCTCATCGCTCAGATAGAAGGTGTATAGCAGGGCCGTAATTCCCAGTGTTATTAATGCACCGATGCTTCCCACTTTTTCTAAGAGCAGGGAAATCTCGTTCTTTCCAATCATGCCGCCCCAGTTCAGGAAGCCGTTCCTCATGGTCTCGAAGTGTGATTGCAGAAAAGCCATACAGGCAGAAATCCATATCATCAGAATCATGCAGTTCAGGAACCATTTGTGCAGACGTATCTTCACCGTTCCCATGATACGTATTCCCGTTACCACAAGCAAAATAGGGATAAGTATCGATGCAATTCCGAAGGTATTCTCTATCAGCCAGTAGGCAATCCAGAATCCGAAATTTCCCAACCAGTTGGCTGCGGGTAAGTGGGAGCTGTTCGGGTTAATAAGCCTCTGATCCTCTGCCCCGGTAAAGAAGTGTGAGAAAAGGGCCAGGAAAACGCACAGGGAGATAGATGCCAGTATAAAGCCCCAGACAAATTTTATGTTGTCCTTGTGCTCAACATTTGTCCCGGAATCAGCATCCTCGTCATTCTTGATGTTTGTCTTCAGCCAGCTGAACATCTTGCTAACAGGCTTCCCGTTTTTGTTTTTTGTCGTGTTCTTATGTTTCTTGTCGCTATTATGGGCGCTCATAATTATTCCTTCATTTTATAAAACGTCTGCAAATTTAGTGTAAATTCTTCAATTATTTCTTAATTTGGCAGTTTTTTTATAATTTTGCATCAAATTTTGTGGACCCAAAGAATGGATGTTCAGATGAATAATAAGACAGAGAATCCCATATATTGCCATGATACGCTGGAATTTGTTACGGTTTCAGCGGAATTTTGCGCTTATCTTGAGCAATTGGAAGGTAAAAACAGGCGCGAATTCATCGGAACCATGCAAAAGCTCCTGCCCTTGCTTTACCTGAAGGCACAGCTGCTTCCGCAGGTCGAGAGTGAAGGAGTTTTCCTTCCTGACGACCAGGTGACGGAGGCGGACTACAACTGGATTCGGAATTCCATATACGAGATAATGAAGGAGGCTGACGAATACGAGGACCTTGTATATGACGAGGGTATGCAGACCGAGGAGTGCCAGTGGAAAACCGTCAGCGAAGGCCTGGCCGATATATATCAGGCACTCAGGAACTTCGTCTCTGCCTATCAGCAGCGTGTCGAGGACTGTATGCTTGATGCTCTCTGGTGTGTCAGGGATAATTTTGAATTGTATTGGGGACAGAATCTTGTGGACACACTGAAACAGTTGCACAAGATTCGCTACGTGCTGAACACCGGTTCTGATGAAGACAATTTTTAGCAAATTCGACAAGGAGCGTATCTCCAAGCTTCCCCTGGTTCATTTCGGGGGTAGGATAGTGACCGTTCTCAGTGAGGCGGAGGCCAGGAAAGCCGTTGACTACCTGCTGCGTCAGGACATCATAGGATTTGATACGGAGACAAAGCCCGCGTTTAAACCCGGCAGGCTGAACGAGGTTGCCCTTCTGCAGGTAAGCAGCAGCGATACCTGCTTCCTGTTCAGGCTCAACCACATCGGGATGCCCCGGTGCATCCTCCGTCTCTTGTCTGACAGCAGAAACGTAAAGGTTGGCCTTTCCTGGCATGACGACCTTAGGATGCTGCAGCGGAGGGCCAAGTTCCAGCCTGGTGAATTCACAGACCTTCAGGATATGGTAACAGAGTTCGGCATTAAGGACATGAGTCTTCAAAAACTCTATGCCAATATCTTCGGCCAGAAGATAAGCAAGTCGCAGCGACTCTCCAACTGGGAGGCAGACACCCTTTCCGAGCCTCAGAAACTGTATGCCGCTACCGATGCATGGGCTTGTGTCATGCTTTATAAGGAACTGCTCCGCATGAAGGAAACGGGTTATAAGCTTATTGTCTTGCCGGAACCTGCCGCCGCTCTTCCTGACGGTGACGAACATCCAATTGTATTATGAAGGGGATTAGTAATTTGGGTGGTAAGGAAATTAATAATTTCGGGGGGGTATAAAATTAATAATTTTGTCGGTACCCAAATTAATAATGGGGTTTGCGGGTGATTTCGGGGACAGTTAGTTTGTCTTGAGCACGGGGCGGATGGAATGACCATAGTAGCGATCCCAGTTGGTATAGCTGATATATCTGGAAGAGAAGAGCAGTCGGAACGCGGTGGTGCACTTGCCTGAGAGTGAACGTGACCAGTAGTAGCCGTCGTAGCCTACACTGGAGAAAGAGCTGTTGTAGCGATAGCCCGCAGCAGGCAGGAAGATGCGCTTTCCGTTAATCTTGCTCGTTATCATATATCCATTAACATCATTTACGGTTGTCCATTCCGCTGTGGTGTATTCGTTATTGATTAATTCTTTTATTTGATCAAGACTCGGCATCTGCCATTTTGCGCCCCAGTAGGTAGTTGCGGCATCATCCTCTGGCAGGAGTTCCGTAAGATTGTCTGTAAAGCCGTTGTAGCCATCGCTGCTGTTTGTGCAGTACTTGGTCATCCCTGTAGCTGAAGGCTTGCTGTATTTGTAGTAGCCCCAACTGAAAAATGACTTTCCGGATGTCTCGCCCCAGGCCAGGCTGTAGCCGGTCTCCTCGGGTTTTGATGCCCCAACGTTGCAGGTAGCCCACAGTGTGCCCGAGGGCAGGCCCAGGTCAACGTACTCGTGCCCGTCCACAATGGGCGGCTCCTCCTCGAAGGTGATACACTCCAATTCCGAGACGCTGTACTCCACGGTCTGACCGTCCGTCTTGTGGAGCACCACCTTCTGCGCCCAACCCGTCGTTGCCGTAAGCAGCAGGAAAAGAAAGAAAAGCAGTTTCTGTTTCATGTTATTGGTATTTAATCGTTTTATCTGTCTGCAAATGTACAAACATTTTCTGATAATCCCCCTCCGCTGTTGATAAAATTCAGAAAGAATTCCCATATTTGCGGCGTTTTTGCTCGGAAATGGGCATAAAAAAGTGAGATGGCCTTTCTTATTGTTCGGTCATCTCACATCTTTTTTTATTTATTCAATATTGAGCATCCTCAAGCTCTCGCGGTAATAAATCAACGTGGGTGTAGCCTTTTTCGGAACTCAGGATGTAGGTGTTAGTCCAGGTGCCTTCGGAATCTTTGCCTTGCTCTTTGTAGGTACAGCCAGAGGGACGTCCCCAATACGAGCAACTAACAGGACTGGGCTCGCCGCTTTCGGTTTTAAAGCCGTGAATGTCAAATTTCAGCGTACAGGTAATGGGGTTGCCGTAGTTCTCCTTTTCCCATTGCAACTGAATCGTTCCCACCCTTATGGTGGCTCCTTCCACATCGCAGGTATAGCTTACCTCGTACTTGATGTCTGTGGTCTGCCCGCCAGCGTCAGTGTAAGGCACGACGCTACCGCTGACTGTACCGCAGCTGACGACATTACCCGAGCGTGAAGTTGCAGCTCCCGTATTTATTGTCCCCCAGTTGCGTCTTACATTGATGGTACTACCCTTGGCAGGCCCGTTGTTGCACGTCATGGTTTCCCAGAACATGCCGCTTATTCTGTCGTAGATATTAAAGGCTGACTGCTTTACAACGGCAATCTGCGTCAGCGTATCGCGTTTACCCAAATCGTTGTATCCTATAGCCTCTATGGGATATTTTAATTCCCTGGGCAGCATTTCAGGATTACGGCCCACCTTTCCTTTCAGTGTGTCTGGCAGGCATAATGCATGTCGATGCGTTAAGTCATAAGGATAGAAAATAAGATTGTCATTGGAATCATAAGAAGACCATCCTACATTTCTCACGAATGTAAGAAGGTAGTTAGTTCTAATATCCGATGCATTGGTCTTAATAATCACTTCCATCTCAGACTCCCTGTCGCCGGGTAAGTGAATATCCTCGTACTTCTGGTCCATGTCTAAGTACATGCCAGGCAAGTCAAACTCTACACCCGGTTCACAGATAATACGCTGACCCAATATCCTGACGGTGGGATATGCCTTATAATGTCCTGGCCGGATATTCTGGCGACAGAAATCAATGTTGGCCATACCATCTACAGGGAACGAAATGGGACCGTAAGCGTTTGGATCTAAAAGACTCTTTTCCCATCGTTTTTTGTCTTGGTCGTAGTATTTATCATTAGTATAAATAGGGTTATGGTCGCCATGATAGTTTACGTTTAGCCAATCAGCCACTAAAGAGTCACCCTGAAAGATGGCTGCGCCAATTTCTGTGCCGATAAGTACGTCACGCCTTGGTTTGATGTTGACAAAAAGGTTGGCTCCCCGATCATCCGCTGTAAACTGCGCAGAGGGATCAGCGTAATAGGTGCCATAACTTATGGGCTTGGCTGGTAATATTTGTGGCGCGTCGAACTTGGGAAGCATGTACCAGTCGTAGTCTTTCCATCCCAGGTTGCCGTCAAGAATGGTCAGCGTATCACCCTTATAGGAAAGGTATTTCACAAGGCTCTTCAGTTCGTAGTCGATAACGAAGGGGGTAAAGCTGACTTTTGTATCCTTGAAGCTGTTGTAGAACTTCGTGGGATTGCCGGCGATGACACTTGATGCCAGGTCATTCAGATTAAGGTTTACCTCTCCGCTCAGTTTGGGTCCTGCCCAGATGTTCATGCCCACCTCTGCGTCGAGCACTTTCTTGAAGAAGTCGTTGGTTCGGATGACAAACGGCCACTTCATGCCAGCCTGTACGAAACCGTTGATGCTTCCTGTCAGCTGAATCAATGGTCCGGGGTCTTCTTCCTCTTCCTCGTCATCGAATTTTGCCTCGTTCCCGAAGAACATCCTACTGCCGCCGAAACTCCAGTCCTTAAACTCGATGGTCATTCCCGAACGGAACGTCAGCTTGCGTGTTGAAGCCTGCGCCGTGGCGTGTATCTGAGAGCGTATGAAGCCCTCGGGCATGAGCAGTATCTTCAGGATGGGTGCTGCCGTGGGCAGATAGGTGGGTAACACCGAACCCCATTTGGTCTCTGCCGCCCAGGGCGTATTGGCCTGTATGTCGAAGGTTGCAGACAGGCCCGTCTCTACTTTCTGCTTCAGGTCAACCTTGAAATATTTCTCTCCAAAGAACGAGAAGTTATACACGGCTTTGGCACGGCATTCTATACCGATGTTCAGGTCGGCAGAGGCTGTGAAGTTCCCATATACCCACGAAGCATGGGGGGTGCCGGAAAACTTGAAGAGTGTGGTCTCCTCGATGTCAGCGTAACGTCTGATGTTCTTAAGACCTGCTGTCCGGCGAGGGGTTAACCGTTTTGTCTCTGGGTTATAACCGAAGTCCTCGACGGTAATAAACTGTTGGTAGATGTCGCCAAAATCGCTCAGTGGGTCTGTATAGATAAAATGCAGGCTACCCTGTTTCATGATTCGTGTCACCTTACCGCCGAATCCGTCAGGAAAGTACATGTTATAGAAATTAAATGTCACCAGGACATCGCCTTCCTTTGGCATTAAATCTTCTGGCAAATCTTTGAATACAAGAACCTGACCATTATGCCCTTGGCTGTACTTAAGCATCCCAACGTCTTCCATAACAATCAGCCTGGGATTGAAGATTATCTCCGGTTGCACGAAGCTGACGCTGTCTATGGCAGAAAGCATGATGCGGTAGGTAGAGTCTGCCGTCACAATCTCCTGGGTAATGAAAACGTCGTACTCCACTCCGGCAGTATCTGTCTTGGAGTAGGACATCTTCAACACCTCGTCGTAGAAGAAGCCGTCGAAGTGTCCGTCGTTCTGGTAGATGTAGAATGCTGCGTTCTCGTCCTGCGCCCTCAGTTCACTGTACATTGAGCCCAAGGCGCTGAACATTAACAGCATCAGATAAAAATATGTTCGCTTCATGGTTATCATCTCTTCAGGAATTTATAGGTGGCATCACCCACTTTAACAATGTAGGTTCCTGCCGGACGATTGGAGAAGGAAACTGTAGTGCGTACACCACCTTTTGCCTGCATAGTGCC
>JAGCPD010000064.1 GCA_017645305.1 Bacteroidaceae bacterium
AAGAGCTTCGGTGCCAAGAACCCGAAGTCCATGGCGCTGCGTACCCACTCCCAGACATCAGGCTGGTCGCTCACCGAGCAGGACCCCTTCAACAACGTAGGCCGTACCTGTATCGAGGCCATGGCTGCCGTGCTGGGGCACACCCAGTCGCTGCACACCAACGCCCTTGACGAGGCCATTGCCCTGCCCACCGACTTCTCTGCCCGTATCGCCCGTAACACGCAGATTTACATCCAGAACGAGACACAAGTCTGCAAGCACATCGACCCGTGGGCTGGTTCCTACTACGTAGAGAAGCTGACTCAGGAGCTCTATACCAAGGCTTGGGAGCACATTCAGGAAATCGAGAAGCTGGGCGGTATGGCAAAGGCCATCGAGACCGGTCTGCCCAAGATGCGTATCGAGGAGGCCGCTGCTCGTACACAGGCGCGTATCGACTCAGGTGCCCAGACCATTGTGGGTATCAACAAGTACCGTCTGGACCACGAGGATCCCATTGACATCCTGGAGGTTGACAACACCGCCGTACGCCTGCAACAGGAGGCTTCCCTTAAGGAACTGCGTGCCAACCGCGACGAGGCTCAGGTCAAGAAAGACCTGGAGGCCATCACGGAGTGCGTCCGCGAGTTCAACGAGGGCAAGAAGAGCGAGCACAACCTGCTCGACCTCGCCGTTACGGCTGCCGGCCACCGTGCCACCTTGGGTGAGATAAGTGATGCCTGCGAGGCTATCGTAGGCCGTTATAAAGCAGTAATCAGAACCATTTCAGGCGTGTATAGTTCAGAATCAAAGAATGACAAGGACTTCGAGGAGGCCAAGCGCCTGACCGACGAGTTTGCTAAGAAGGAAGGTCGCCGCCCCCGTATCTTCGTTGCCAAGATGGGTCAGGACGGTCACGACCGCGGTGCAAAGGTAGTGGCAACAGGTTATGCCGACTGCGGCTTCGACGTGGATATGGGACCCCTGTTCCAGACGCCCGAGGAGGCTGCCCGTATGGCGGTCGAAAACGACGTGCATATCGTTGGAGCCTCGTCATTGGCAGCAGGCCACAAGACCCTTATCCCGCAGCTCATTGAGGAGCTGAAGAAACTGGGTCGCGAGGACATCATGGTAACGGCAGGCGGTGTTATTCCCGCTCAGGACTATGACTTCCTCTATAAGGCCGGCGTTGCCTGCATCTTCGGTCCCGGTACGCCCATCCCGTATTCGGCCATCGAGATGATGAAGATTCTCCTGGATAAGGACTAATATCTCAAACTCATGTATATCAGGTAAGGTGGGGCCACCTCGGTTCCACCTTACTTTCATCTGAAGTATAGACAATGAAAAGAACCATTCTGCTCTTTCTGGCCATCATCCTCCAACTGACAACCCGCGCACAGGGATGGCCTGCCGACTATGGCGGCGTGATGCTGCAGGGCTTCTTCTGGGATTCCTACAAAGAGACCTCATGGGCCAGACTGCAGGCACAGGCCGACGAGATTGCACCTTACTTCCAACTTGTTTGGGTACCCCAGAGCGGCTGGTGCAATTCGGGCTACAACATGATGGGTTACACCCCCGTCTATTACTTCAACCAGAACAGTTCCTTCGGCTCCGAGGCCGAGCTGCGCAGCATGATAGCCGCCTTCCGCAAGAGGGGAACGGGCGTGATGGCCGATGTAGTCATCAACCACCGTCAGAACCTGGGGCAAAACGGTTCCTGGGTTGACTATCCTGCCGAAACATACAACGGGCACACCTATCAGATGCTTCCGTCCGACATCTGCCGCAACGACGACGGGGGAGCCACACAGGGATGGGCAGGCTCCAACGGCATCTCGCTGTCGCAGAACGACGATACGGGCGAGGACTGGTCGGGCTGCCGCGACCTCGACCATAAAAGTCCCAATGTGCAGGAATGCGTAAAGGCATACCTCCGCTTTCTCCTCGAAGACATCGGTTACACCGGCTTCCGCTACGATATGGTCAAGGGCTTCTATGCCTACTTCATTGCCGATTACAACACCTACGCAAAGCCGGCTTTCAGTGTGGGCGAGTTCTGGGACAGTACCGGCAAAATCAAGGAGTGGGTCAACAACTCCAAGGGCTACGTCTCGGACACTCCCACCAGTGCCACCTTCGACTTCCAGTTCCGTTACCGTATGCGCGATGCCGTCAACAGTCGCGACTGGCGATGGCTGGGCTATGACGAGAAGCCCCTCTCTGCCGACAGCTATTATAAGCAGTACGCCGTCACCTTCGTAGAGAATCACGATACCGAGAAGCGCACCAGCGGTGCAGAGCAGGACCCCATCCGTACTGACACCCTTGCCGCCAACGCCTACCTGCTGGCCATGCCCGGCACCCCCTGCATCTTCTATACCCATTGGCGTGACAACCCCTACCCGCTCAAACAGATGATTCTGGCACGCCGCCTGGCAGGTATCACCAACACCTCCGACAGCCAGCAGAAATACAGCGCACAGAACTATTATGCGACGGCCACCACGGGCAGGAACGCCACTCTGCTCTGCGTCGTAGGCAACACCCCCCAGTCGTACAGTGTCAGCAAGGCGCAATATACCGAGATTCTTTCCGGGAAGGGCTACCGCTACCTGCTGAGCCGCAGTGCCAACACCGTGTGGATGGATGTTCCCGACGGTACATACGAAGCCCCTCTCGCTGTTCAGCTTACTGCCGTCAGCAACCTTTCGGGAGCCAGCATAGTCTATACCCTCGACGGTTCCGAGCCCACTGCGGAAAGTCCCCGGCTCGCCAGCGGCTCTACACTCAGCATAGAGTCGTCATGCACCCTGCGGGCAGGCATCCTTTCGGAAGGTAAGGTTCAGGGCATCCAGCAGCGTGAATACAAGATATTCCAGCCCCACGACATCACCCTGTACGTCCGCTCCGATGTCACATGGACCGGCATGACCTTCTATGCGTGGGACAATGACGACCGTCAGCTAAACGGAAACTGGCCGGGCAAACGCATCTCGTCATCCAAGACAGCAGGCGGCAAGCGATGGTATTATCAGACCTTCCGCCTCACCTCTCCCCAGCAATACATCAATCTGGTGGTAAGCACCTCGTCGGCAAACAGGCAAACCGTTGATGTAACGGGGCTCCGCACAGACAGCTATCTGTGCATTACCTCGGCCCAGGACGGAGGCAAATATGTAGTAGAAGATGTAACCGCCGATACTGAGACCAGCATTGAGAGCCTCACCCCACCCCTCTCCCAAGGCGAGGGAGCCATCTATGACCTAAGTGGCCGTAGAATCAATTCTCAATTCTCAATTCTCAATTCTCAACTACCGAAGGGCATTTACATCGTGGACGGCAAAAAGGTTGTTTTCTGACCTCGACGGATTTATATTCTCTGCACCCGATTACATCATCGAGTGTGCTCAGTTACTCATTTGTCTGCACTCGGTTGCTCAATCGAGTGCACTCGATTACTCATTTGTCTGCACTCAATCGTTCAACTCACTGCACTCAATCACTCAACTCACTGCACTCAATCACTCAACTCACTGCACTCAGTTACTCAATCCGATGCAAAGAAATGAAGAAGTTTGGGCATAGAAATTTTATTAATTTTGTTGGTTATGTCATGGGACAAAAAAAGCTCCCACCCTATATTAGAGTGAGAGCTTGCCAGTTGTAGGTTACTTCCTTTGCTACTTGAGAAGTACCTTTTTGCCGTTCACGATGTAGAGACCCTTGCCGGGCTTCTGCACCCTGCGACCGCTGAGGTCATAGTAAACTGAAGAGCCATAGGTGGGCGCATCGCTACTGATGCTGTTAACAGGGGTATTGTAATCTTCCGTCAATGCCACGATGCTGCCGAAATCACTCCAGGGTGCAGTCGCTTTATATGAATCTATAGAACCCTCGGGCACATGAAGGGTAGCAGAAGCTATGGGCGAAACATAAAACGCACTGCTATATGTGCTAGGTACCTTTTCGGCATAGCAATATACATCTCTTAGGCTGCTGCAACCATAGAAGGCAGAGCCGCCGATGCTTGCCACACTATTGCCAATAATGACGGAGGTCAGGCCAGTGCAACCAGAGAAGGAACCACTGCCAATGTTGGTCACGCTGTTGGGAATGGTGACGGAGGTCAGGCCAGTGCAACCAGAGAAGGCACTGCTGCCGATGCTCGTCACGCTCTCGGGAATGGTGACGGAGGTCAGACCAGTGCAACCAGAGAAGGCACTGCTGCCGATGCTCGTCACGCTCTCGGGGATGGTGACGAAGGTCAGGTTGCTGCATTTATAGAAGGCCCCGTAGCTGATGCTCGTCACGCTGTTGGGAATGGTGACGGAGGTCAGACCGCTGCAACCAGAGAAGGCACTGCTGCCGATGCTCGTCACACCATCGGGGATGACAAGGTCTGTGATTTCTGTTGTCTCATCCTTGAATAGATGGTGTGCATAATATAAAGGATTTGAAGAGTTTATACTAAACTTAATGCTACACCATGCAGTTAAATCTGATACAATAACTTTTTGCAGGCCACTACAACCATCGAAGGCATCGCTGCCGATGCTCTTCACGCTCTCGGGGATGGTGACGGAGGTCAGACCAGTGCAATCACGGAAGGCATATTCGTCGATGCTCGTCACGCTATTGGGGATGGTGACGGAGGTCAGACCAGTGCAACCAGAGAAGGTGTTATAGCCAATGCTCGTCACACTATTGGGGATAGTAATTGAGGTCAGGCCAATGCACTCATAGAAGGCAGCGTTGCCGATGCTCGTCACACTGTTAGGGATAGTAATAGAGGTCAGGCCAATGCATTTATGGAAGGCTACGTCGCCGATGCTGACCACACCATTTGGAATAATTGTATTCATACAACCATATCGCAACATATTAGTTTTCGTTTCTATAATAGCATTGCAGTCATTTCGTGAATCAAAGTATGGATTCCCTTTTTCAACTTTTATACGGGTCAGACAGCCGCAACGAGAGAAGGCATAGTAGCCAATACTAGCCACTCTACTACCGATGGTGACAGAGGTCAGGCCGCTGCAACCATAGAAGGCACCTTCACCTATGCTCGTCACACTGTTGGGGATAGTAATAGAGGTCAGACCGCTGCAACCAGAGAAGGCATGGTTGCCAATGCTGGTCAAATTTTTGGGAATAGTGATAGATGTCAGGCCGCTGCAATTATAGAAGGCATAGTTGCCGATGCTAGTCACAGCATTCCCTAACACATACTCCTTTACCTGGTCACCAAATATGGATTTCATCGAAGTGTCATATAATCTGGATGCAGATACAATGGAGTTGCTTTCCAAAGTGACGGAGGTCAGGCCGCTGCAATAAGAGAAGGCACCATTGCCGATACTCGTCACACTGTTGGGGATGGTGACGGAGGTCAGACCGCTGCAACCAGAGAAGGCAGACTCGCCGATACTCGTCACACTGTTGGGGATAGTAATAGAGGTCAGACCGCTGCAACCCTCGAAGGCAGACTTGCCGATGCTCGTCACGCTGTTGGGAATGGTGACGGAGGTCAGACCGGTGCATCTAAAGAAGGCTCCCTGACCGATGCTCGTCACGCCGTTGCCAATGGTAACGGAGGTCAGACCAGTGCAACTAGAGAAGGCACTGTCGCCGATGCTCGTCACGCTGTTGGGGATATTGACGGAGGTCAAGCCGCTGCAATAAGAGAAGGCACGCCAGCCGATGCTCGTCACACTGTAAGTCTTGCCGGCATAGGTTACGGATCTGGGAATAACCACAGCACCAGAGTATGCATTCTTATTATAAGATGGGTTAGATGAATAATACGTTACCGTTGCCTCATCTCCCGAGAATTTGTAATAGATGCCACCGATATAGGCATCATAGGCAAAGGTGTTGATGCCCGCAAACAGACAAAGGCACAAAATGAGTAATTTCTGCTTCATATTCATGGGTTTATTGGTTAGCTATACATTTATTTTCATCGGCAAATTTACGGATTATATTTATATTACCTCCATTATCGGCATGGTTTTTTCATTAAAAGCATAAAACTGCTTGCCGGAATGACCTGAACAAACTCGTCCCTTTCAAGCAGAAAAACAAAACAAAAACTTGCATATCTCCCAAATCTTAGCGAATTTTGCAAAAAGTAAAAAAAGTAAAAAGTCATTTTGGGGTGGTTTGTAAAGCATACATTATTAATATATATAAATTTTGCCGTTAAGCGGCAACTTCCCCACCGTCGCAGCGGGGGGCTGCTCCCCTCACTCGGCACTGATGCACATTCAGTGCATCATATTCGTACCTCATACCTCGTTCGCCCAATATATGGACGGATAAGGAGGGGAAGGCACATGTGGAGTTCTGGAACAATTCGACGTGCACGGACATGATTATATCGGCTGAGGGTATTACAGACGATGGGAAGTTTGTCATCGGCAGATGATGCGCCAATGTGTTTTACAACATGTTTGCTATATTTTTATGTCCTTTCCTGAACAGCGTTCCGAAAAGATTCACTATATTTGCATGATTATAATCCGCTAAATACCTAAAAACATAACTGATATGGCATTAATTGACTGCGCGAGCTGGAAGCCGAAAAGCGATGAATTTGTCTTTGCTTACCGCTTCCCCGAGACCAACCTGAGTACCTACACTCAGCTTATCGTATATGAATCTCAGGAAGCCCTGCTCTTCAGCAAGGGCCAGCTGATGGGTAAGTTCGGACCAGGCAAACATACGCTGGACACGGAGAACATTCCTTTGCTGAGGAACCTGTTCGGGATACCCTTCGGCGGCAAGAACCCCTTCACGGCCGAGGTGTGGATTGTCAACAAGCTGTACCCCGCCAATCTCAGCTGGGCGATAAACAGTATGGCCGTTCACGATGCCGACTACCAGACGATGCTTCCCCTGCAGGCAGAGGGGCAGTATGGCATTCAGGTTACCGACTCCGAGAAGTTCCTTATCAAGATGGTGGGGACAAAGGATGTCTTTACGGAATCCGATATGCTGTCGCAGGCATACGGAGAGTTCTCGTCGAAGTCGAAAAGTGCCATCATCCAGTTCATGACAAGCCAACGGGTGGGCTTCAAAAGCATATCGGCACACCTGGACGCACTGTCGAACTTCATCAAGCCCAACCTGCAGGCATTCTGGGAGGAATACGGTCTGACGATGACCAAGTTCTATGTCACCGACATCTCCATCGACACAAGTAGCGCAGAGGGCAGGAAGGTTGCCGAGGCACTGGCCAGTCAGGCCTCCATGTCCATCACGGGCCACTCGTGGCAGCAGGAGCAGATGTTCGGCGTAGCAAACAATGCCGTTGACCAGATTGGCGGCAGCGGAGGCAACGGCCTTCTGGCCGGTATCATGGCCATGAACATGATGGGCGGCGGCATGGGAGCCGGCATGGGTGCCGGGATGATGCAGCCGCATAACAACCAGCCCACTTTCTCGGGAGGAATGCAGCAAGGTGGTATGCAGCAGGGAGGAATGCAGCAGCCTGTTGTAAAGGAGATATACTGCGCCAACTGCTCAAGGAAGCACTTGACAACGGAACGTTTTTGCCCGCATTGCGGCAACGAATACAACCCATGCCCCAGATGCGGTTCCGACAACCTGAAGACAGCCCGCAGGTGCGTCTCGTGCGGAACCCCTCTGCAAACAGCCGGTCCGGGGCCCGTCACGGGAGCCGTATGCAGTTCATGCGGTGCACCCATTACCCCGGGAGCGTCATTCTGTTCCAACTGCGGTGCCCAGCAGACCATTACGACAGGCAATGTGTGTCCGAGATGCGGGGCAACCATTCCGCTGACATCCAAGTTCTGTCCCAAGTGCGGACAAAAAATCTAACCGTTTATACCGACAGCCATGGATGCAAAAACATTTTACAAAACGCTGGCCATATTGTTAGGATATGGACTGATTATCGGCGGCTTTACCGTCTTCGGTTCAGCCCTTGAAACCAAGGTGAGGATACTTGACATAATCGTGTCCCTCCTTGTCTATACCCAATTGATACAGTTCCTGATCTACCCGCTGATAGACGTAAGGAATCCCGCCCATAAGGAGGTGGGAATGATGGGTATTCACTTCGGCGTACTCGGCACATACTGCATCTTTGCCATCGGGATAATGGTCTTCGGCATTATCGCCGACATTCCCTTCGGGTACCAGCTGATGGCCCAGCTCGTTATCATATTCCTTGCCCTGTTAGGGAGGGTTGCCACACTGTTTTCCGGTGAGAACGTACAGCGCATCTATGAAAAGGAGCAGCAGCAGGTGAAGGGGAAGAAAATGCTGGGGTTGGTGATGAACGACCTGATGGATGCCCTACCCCGTGCAGAATCATTGGAAAGCAGCTGCGTACAGAAGCTTCAGGACATCCAGGAAGCGCTGAGATACCTTACCCCCTCGGCAAGTGAAGAGGCCAGGCAGTACGAGGCCGATTTCTGCCGAACCGCAGAAGACCTGAAGGTGCTGATGAGGAATACCGACCTGAACGGGGAAAGAATAAAAGAGGCCGTCGGCCAACTGGAGAGAATCCTGTCAAGAAGAAAAAAAATCAACTCATAAATATCATTACCTATGGCAACAACAGGAAAAATATTCAGCGATTCCAACAATATCTATCAAGACCAGGCCCGCCTGCTGTTCAACTTCTATGAGCAGGCCGCAGAACGCATAGTCCGCCAGGAGGAGGCTATCGAGAAGCAGATACAGAATCTGGAGAAAGACCGCGCACTGGTGGAGTACAAGAAAAGCGACATCTGGAAATGGTGGCTTACGATAATTGCCTTCTTCATGTACTTTGTCCGCAAGAGCCAATACGAGAAGCAGATTCTGGCCATCAACACGAAGATTGCCGAGAAAAAGAAGGACCACGAGAACATCTTCCGCGACTATAAGGTAACCAAGATGGGCGTGGCCTACGTTCCCGTTGCCCAGCAAATGGCATACGAGGACAAGTGCTTTGTGGTAGATTATACCGGGAACGTGAAGAACTCGCGTGTCAGCCTGCAAATGTCACGGCAGAACGACCTGCTCGTAGAGACGATGTCACAGATGGAGAAGCTGACGACAGAGGCTCCCATCGTAGAGACTTCCGACGAAACGGAGAGCATCGATACCAACGAATACTCCCTGTCTATTCAGGAAATCAACCAGAGTGACTATGTGGGCAAACTGGACCGCTCCATCCGTACCATATCGTTCTGCATGAATGACACGGAGGTGAAATCCGTGGATTTGCCACTGGTAGCCGACAACAGCGAGTACCTGAAATTCCTGAACGAATACTCGACGAACAATGCGGCAGGGCATCCCGTGGTGAAAGTCTTTGACGACAAGCGCTACAACAAGGAGATTGATGATTTCTGCAAGCTAAACAAGTTGAAGGACTCCCTGTCGAGCGACACAGAGCAGTTCGAGGATGTTCTTAAGCACCTTATGCACACGATGGCAATGTCCGTCCAGACGATTTCTGCCATGAAGCTGGCTTCGACAGACAAAGTTGTCAACAACTCCAACAACCTGCTGTTCAAGATTCTAAAGGCACCGTACAACCATTATTCCCCGTTGCTGGAGGCCGAGGAGATAAGAAGAATACGGAACGAGCGGTTTAACTACTCGGATTCCATTCAGGGGTACGAACCCTTCCAGCTGCGCGAGAGTTCCCGCGTCCGTTACAACCTGTTCGCCGACGAATGGACGGCCGAGGACAACAGCAGTGCCAGCGTTCCCTTCGGCGTTCACCAGATATACGAGGAGATTGTCGCCCCCATGGTTCAGCGCCTGATGGAGGAGAACCGCATAGAACGTATCAGAGTATATGGGCAGATACACGACCAGAAGCTGAGCTATCTGAACAAATGGCACCAGGATGTGGATGCCTTCTACCGCTCGAACCATGCCGAGAGTGCAGACATTATCAATAATATGCAGAAGACGCTGAGCGAATACGTTGAGGCATACAATACCCTGACGCAGCTTCAGAAGACCCTTGACAGCATGGGCGAAGAGGGTGCCACCCTTGACAGCACCATCGTTGAGAAGCAGGACAGCAGTGCAGAGGCATTGGCAGCATTTGAAGTGCAGGCTCAGGAATACAAGAAGGTTCAGGAGGAATTCAGCGACTATATGGACCGCCTGCAAGACGACATAGCTCTGAAGGCCGAGAAGTTCGGGCATGTGGAGTTCTACGATGCCCGCCTGCAGGACGGCTACTCCAACTCGGTGGCAGTTGCCGCAAGCGAAGTGAACGAGATGGACGAACGCCGGAAGCCTCTGGCCGTTACCAATCCCTTGCTTGCCAAAGAATCGGTATTATTGCCACAGCCCAACGTGGAGGATGTTACATACGAGCACCTCTCGCTTAACTTGCCCTCCCTGGCTGTTAACGCGCTGGATTCTGTCAGCCGAATAGCGGTTACGCCAAAGAGACGGAGGAACGAAAACCAAAACCAAAACCAAAACGAAAACGAAAACCAAAACGGGAACCAAAACGAAAACGGGAACGTGATTCCTGAGATTCCGGAAAATAAAGTACTAGAAACTCCTGAAGAGGAAGTCCCCGAAACTCCTGATGACGAAGTCCCTGACATCCCAGAAGATGAGATTCCAGACATTCCCGAGGATGAGATTCCAGACATTCCCGAGGATGAGATTCCAGACATCCCAGAGGATAAGATACCTGAGATTCCTGAAGACGAAAAGAAATGAATTAATAGGAGGAATACAATATGGCAACAACAATCCCATGTTCGGTTGACACCACTCCTATGGCTGCCGAGATGCAAAGCGTGTCAAATCACGTGAAAGGCACAACAGCAGCTGTCGTAACCATGCAGAGTGCTGTCATCGCAGCCGAAAACAATAGCGCCAACAAAGTTTGCCGCAACGTAAACCGAGGATTCTTTACGCTGATGCGTTCCCAAATCTCGCAGAAAATTGCAAACAAACAAAGCCGGGTGGAAGCCCTTGTAATGCAATTGGGACAGCAGAAACGCCAGCTGTTGGGAATTAAAAACAATATGGAACGCGAGTACGGGCGCATTGCAGAGCGCTACCTGCGTATCTTTACCAGCATCAACAAAGAACTGGAGACAAGAATACGACAGATTGACCAGCCCGTGTTCGAGTTAGTAAACAAACACATGGCAACGTCAAGCAACAGGATGAACGCCCTGACGGCATGGGTTCCCACATCCCAGTCGGAAGGACTATGCAAGGGGCAGCAGATTCTTGTTTCAAACATGAAGCGGAATGCCCAGGTGGCCCTGGAACAATCTACCGACTTTCTGGAACAGATTGGGGAACAGCGCGTACTTACCAACCAGATTCTTATTTCTAATCCGAACGGGAACGAAGGAAAGACATATATGCTTCCCGTTGTGATATGCGAATCTGTCGGTGATGCCGCAGGCATTGCCAAAACCGACATTCTGGTCCCCTCGACCCTGCCAAAGACACATGCTTCGCTGATAAACAATGCCCTGCGCGAGGAAAGCCTTCCGTGGCAGGGGCAGCAGGCACCGGCGCCTCAGGTTTCCGAAGAGCTGTCGCGGTTGGTTGAGGCATCGGCAGTTTCCGAGAGAGTCAAGAACACCATCCGGAAAATGTATTCGGCCGGTAATTTCAAAACGCTATAATCTAAAGGAATATGAGTTACAGAAGATCATTTAGCAGAACTATCTCTGTTCCGTATAGCGGTTCCAAAAGCGTCAGCTACCCGGCATCCCAGAATGGCGGAACCATGACCGTCAGCTACAGCGGTACTGCCCACGAGAATGTCAATGTGGATATTTATGTTGACACGGATCCGTTTGATGCCAGCGTGGAAAACTGCAACAGGCATGTGAACGGACTGACGGCCAGTGTGGGAGCCATGAATGCCGCTCAATGTGCAGCTATTGCAGAGAATGCCGAGAAGGTCTCGAAATCCCTCATCGACGGTTTCTTCCACACCGTAAGGACTGACCTTGCCACACAGAAGGCAGAACTGGAACAGACCGTCGAGGCCCGACTGATTCTACTGCGCCAGCAGGCTGCATCACTGAGGGAGAAGCAGGCAAAGATGTCTGAAGACTATGCCCGCACAACGGCAAGATACCAGAAAATCTTCTCGGACCTGAACAACGAGCTTTCCATCAGGATACACGAGATTGACCAGCCGGTCTTTAACATGGCTAAGGATATTGACGAACAGAGCGACAGGATGCTTCATACCGATATGGTACAAACCGCTGTCACGATGAGCAAGGAAACCAGCATACTTCAGGCTCAGATTAATGCCGCCACCGTAAAACGCCATGCATTGGAAGCGATGACCCAGGCAAAGAATTTCCTGGTATCGAAGGCTTCTTCCGAGCGAACGATTCAGGAGAGCCTTATCGACGGAACCGGCAAGGACGGGTACCTGGTTCCCGTATGCTATATGCGTACAGATTCCGGCAAGGAAGGAACAAAGCAGAAATGCTACGTGCCTGACTACTACAAGGCAAAGGACCGACAGCTGGAGGACAGACTCTGCCAGTCGCTGAAAGACGTTAACTTTGCCGGCAACTCGAATGCCGAGGAGGAACAGCTGAAATCATACGTTCAGTCAGAAATGGCCAAGAAGATAACGGGTGACGACAGTCATTCCGACAGGGTACGCACGATGATAAACAAGATGTTAAACAAGTAAAATAAAGGATATGAGTAATCTGAAAGAAATTCGACTGACGGAATCGAACCTCCGTTTAGACAACAATATCGTAAAGGGCGGCATCCTGCCCAACAAAATCAATGAGCTTCAGAGAACGGTTACCGTTGCCGGAGAGACCGTTGTGGAGGGTCCCTTGTATGCCAGCAAGCTTACCATCGAGGCTGCTCCCCTGAAAGTAACAGGTGCCGTCTTCACCCAACGCGAACTGTATATCAACAACGACGTGAGCGGTGACATAACTTTCCGCAAGGCCGTGGGCTCTGCCTCTTCTGTTGTAACGCGGGCACTTAACTGCAACGTGACATTCTGCTCTGATATCAATGCCAAGAGCATAACCCTGTGCAACGCCTATGTTTCCGGAAGTCTGTACGGTGACGAGATAGTGCTGGAGAACTGTGTCGTTATCGGAGGTGTCTTTGCCACACAGTCGCTAACCATCAAGGACTGCATAATCGGCACCTTCATCTCGCCATACGTTGAACTGGACGGGAACATAAACCTGCTGCTCCCCTCGGTCTTCAGCGTGGAACGGGTGAATTACACAAAGAGTGCCCGTCTGTTCTCGCTGGCCCTTGCTGATTTGGGGGCATTATACCGCCACAAGGAGGAGAGTACTGAAAGCGGAAGAATAGAAATCAACATGGCAACGGACGACCTTCATACCACGCTTACGGATGGCGGACAGCAACGTTCACTCCACAGCTACAGCGTTGTAGGAAAAGTCCTTGCTGCCGATTTGATAGACACGGAAAAGTTCCAGAACCACTTCCTGCTTACAGCAGCCGCATTAGGCCCGCAAATGCTCAAGACCTACGACCTTGGAACAGACAGCGACGGAAAGCCCGCCCTTCTTACTACGGAACGCATTCGCGCTTTCTTCTTCGACCTTCTGCACGGAAAGGTTAAGGTAAAGGACTTGGACGGCTCCTTTAACATCGAACAATTTGCAAAAACCATGTAACAAGCATTAGCCATGACAAAATATTATTATGTAGATGCCAACAAGCAGAAGGCAGGACCTGTCAGCCCCGAGGATTTTCAAAGTCTGGGAATAAGCGCCATGACGTTGGTTTGGACGAAGGGAATGACGCAGTGGACAAAAGCCGGACAGGTTCCGGAACTGGCAGATATCTTTGCGATACCAGAGGAACAAGAGGAGCCCGAACCCGCAGCAGAACCGGAACCAACTCCCGTTGTAGAACCGGAACCAGCACCCATTGCAGAACCTGAACCGACTCCCGTGGCAGAACCGGAACCAACTCCCGTAGCAGAACCGGAACCAACTCCCGTAGCAGAACCGGAACCAGCACCCATTGCAGAACCGGAACCAACTCCCATAGCAGAACCGGAACCGACACCCGCAGCAGAACCGGAACCAGCACCCGCAACAGAACCGGAACCAACACCCATAGTAGAACCGGAACCAGCACCCCCCTCTCCTGTTCAGTCTAAACAGAAAAGCAAGATAATAGTGGCGGTTTTGGCTGCGGTAATTGTTTTTGCCCTCATACTGGGAGGACTGATATATGCCTTCTGGGACAAGGACGGGGAAACGGAGAGTACAGAGACAGAGAACGTCGCTGTCATAACCACACCAGACCTTTCCATGCAGTACCTGCAAGGACCCGTAGAATCCGTAACAGTGTTAAGGAAGAGCAATAGCGACAGAAAATGGGTGGAAGTGGCAAGGTACGACTTCGACGAGCAAGGTCGGTTGACATCCCATCCGGGCTGGCCAGAAAATTACATCATCTCATACAAAAATTCCAAGAATGGAATGGTAACCAACGAAGGAGGGTACGAGGTTGAACGAGACGCACAAGGCAGAATAACAGCCCTGCAAGCAGAACAAGGATTCGGTACTCCCTTTGGTATCAGCTGGAATTACGACAAAGATGAGATAACAGAAACACTGCCCGGCTACGTGAACGAAAAACGGGTTTTGGAAAAAAACGAGGAGGGACTTCCGATAACCATGAAGGGTTCATATACAGGACGCGGAACCGACGAAGAATGGGAAAGGGAATACGAATATACCGAGTTCGACGACCTGAACAATTACACAAAAGCCTGCTATTCAGAAGTTGTCAAAGAAAGGAACGGATATACAGGAAAGGTAAAAACACACTCCGCAAAATGGGAGGAAAAACGTGTAATAACCTATTATACCACCCCGAACTCTGTGGGCGAGGGGAGAAATCAAGACGAAGACCTGGAGGAGACAATGCAGGGAACTGATGCGCTACAATCCGACCTGTACGACTTTGCCTGCGAACGCAAACTGACCAATGCTGATGTTGCCGGCCTCACGAAGGAAGAACTCCGCATCATGCGCAACTGGATTTATGCCCGTCACGGTTACATTTTCAAAAGTCGGGACCTGATGGATTATTTCAGCCAATACCCTTGGTATGAACCACAATACTCTAACGTCAGCTCAATGCTGAGCACTATTGAGAAGAGGAATGTGGAGTTCATCAAGCGCTATGAATAAAGCCAGGTCACTTCCCGTAATATTATTCTGCCTCCTCGCTGTGCAATGTTGCGCAGAGAGGGGGCAGAATGCTTCTAACGAACAGACCAAAGGCGACACTACGGTAGCTGACAGAACTGCAGAAGCATCAATTCCATTGGGAGCAAGGGCTTTGATGGAGGCCTATCCCCAATTCGTAAAAGGGTATAAAAACAATTTCCTTCTTCTGGGTGATGGGACACAAATGATATATGACGACGGGCGGGAAAAGTCGTTCGTTGAAAAACTGGATGATGCCGATCCCGAGGATATGTTTGCTTTTACCTACGACCGTACGACAGAACAGCCGGACTATCTTCAAGATGCAGGCAGAAGCCGCTGCGAAGCCCTATTTAAAATGATGTATGGGGGCAGTGAAGCTGCTGTAAGGCAAAAACTTATTCTGGTAGAATGGTTTGGTGAACGGGTACTATTTACAACCGTCAACGGCGCAGCCGACAGTCTCCGCGCCGTAGCCCAGGAATTAACCCGGCATCCGGAACTTCGACCATATTTGAAATCAAGCGGCTCGTTTCTATGGCGCAAGGTACGCGGTGCCAACCGGCAAAGTGCCCACTCTTATGGAATGACCATCGATGTTGGGGTCAGCCATAGCGACTATTGGCTGTGGAAGAATCCTGGCAAGAAGGAAACGGACAAGATAGTATATTTCAACCGGATGCCCAAAGTATTAGTATATATCTTTGAACGCCACGGATTCATTTGGGGTGGACGATGGTACCACTATGACACCATGCACTTTGAATTCCGTCCAGAGATTCTTATATATAGTTCATCAAAACAATAATACCCGACAACACTGATACCTATAATATATTCAACTTTCGTAACGCTTTTTTAAAGGGGATGTTAAAAAGGATTTAGGAAAAAACCTGATAAATTTGGTTTTCCTCTCACATAATCGTAACTTTGCGCTCAAAAACTAATACAATAATATGAAACGATTATTTTTACCCCTCTTCCTGTGTTTCTGTTCTATTACTTTTACGATAGCGCAGGAGCGACGACCCATTGACAATGAACACCCTCTGTGGCTGATACACATAGATGTATGGAACGCTGCCGATCCGCAAAAAATAATTGATTTGGTTCCCGAAGACATAAGGCCCTATGTATGCATGAACCTGTCGCTGTCTTGTCAGTTCGACAAAGAGAAAAACATCTACAAGATGCCACAGAATGCATTGCGTACCTACAAGTCATGGGGCACCGTTTGCCAAGCTAACGGCATGTGGTTTACTTGCCAGCCTGCCAGCGGAGGGCACACCCACATCCAGGACTCCGACCTGGAAACTTTTGAATATATGTTCCGCCGTTTTCCCAACTTCCTTGGATGGAACTTTGCCGAACAATTCTGGGGCTTCGACGAACAAGCTACAGACCTAAGTTCCAGTCCGCAGGCATCACGCTGGGCACTATTTGCCAAACTCGTTGAGATGTCGCACAATTATGGAGGATTCCTCACTGTCAGTTTCTGTGGCAATATGTGGAGCCACGGTCTGAATCCCATTGGTGAAATGAAACGTGACAAACAGCTTCTGTTGGCCTGCAGAAAGTACCCAGAGGCCATACTGTGGCTATATAAATACACCACGTCATCATGCTTTTACAATAATGAGAGTGTTTCCTTTGGTCCATTCATCGCCGGACTGGCTAAAAACTATGGTGTACGCTATGACAACTGCGGATGGAATGGTGCCATGGATGTCTTGGTTGGCGAGAATATGGCCAGCTATCCTTCTTGTGCCGGTGTGGGAACAGTAATGGAACAGTGCGGTTCTAATGGTGGAGCCGTATGGGATGGTCCCGAGCTAATCTGGAGCAAGGAATGTTTTGAAGAGACCAATAAGAGTACGGTGGATGGTTACACGTGCAGGAACTGGAAACGCTTCGACAACATGAACGGTGTATGGATTGATATGTTCCGCAAGATTATAGATGGCACCATATACATTCCATCGCGTGAAGAAGTTATAGAACGGACAAAGATTGTTGTGGTCAACAATGTAACAAGTGGAAGCGACGAGGAAAAATATGCATCATGGAATAACCTTTATGACGGTCTTTACAAGCAGGACGACCCCGCAAACGCTGCCTCGTCGTATGGTTGGAACAATGGTCAGATGATGTCTAACATGTGCTACTTCAAGAAAACGGGGCGATATGGAACCATTGCCATCGTACCTGAATTATACGATGCACTTTCTAAGACCATACCTTTGAAGGCAACAAAATCGACCTATGTCTCGCGTTGGAATAACATTACCACAAAGACTAACGAGTTTGACAAACGATATCCCGAACTGTCAGAAGGCGACCTTTTTGTTGCCCGTATGAAGAACCAACTCATCTGCTATACGCCTTACACCTACCTTAACAAAAATAAGGAAGCAACGGGTCAGATACCTTTGCAGTACAATACATGCGATTCACTCACCCTGAAGCTTGGAAAACTGGGTAGCGCCACAGTACGCGAGTTCAGTGACCATTTGGATTTCTACTTCAACAATTTCCGTACAGACACCACCACACTGGTTACAGAAACTATAGTCATCAGCGGCGTGAATACTGAGCCCACCTACACTTATAAAAACCGAACACAGGCCAAAGGTAGTGCCTCACCCCAATGGGATGCTGAGAATGGTGTCTATACGCTAACCCTGAAGCACATGGGTGGCGCTGATGTCAGCATCAGTTGCACTGGCAATGCCACAGATCGCCTAGCCGACATTCATCCCGTAGTCATGCTACCACTGCCCGTCCAGCCTGAGTCTTACCATGGTGAGATTATCGCAGAGGCCGAGGACATGGACTATAAGAGTGTTAAAAGCAGCACCACTGGTCCGTACTACTCGCACCCCAATATACGTGGTCATGCGGGCAACGGTTTTGTAGATATGGGTACGAACACTACCGGTGCGCTACGCCACCAGCTGACCATTCGTGAGGCTGGTGTCTATAGAATCAGTGTGCGATACATGAATACAGACAAAGCAGGGCAGCTGCGATTTAACATCAATGGAAGGGGGGGCACAGTAAATGTGGAGAAAACAGAAGATAACGAATGGCGCAAAGCTACTTTCGATGCCACGTTAAAGACAGGCAAAAACTCGCTTATACTGACCAATCAGAAAGGCATCTCAATGATTATAGACCAAGTCATTTACACACCCACTGACTGTGAAGCAGAAAAATTCCCAGTTACAATACGCAAGGCAAGCTACGGAACAGTCACTGCCAATGTTGATGAGGCAGAAGAAGGCCAGACTGTTACACTGACAATAATACCCCGTGAAGGTTATGGCCTGAAAGAACTGAATGTTGTAAATGGAGTTAACTTCACCATGGGCACCTCTATCAGCCTTGAGACGCTAAGTGACGGAAACACACGACTCACCTTTACAATGCCTGATGATATTGTTACTTTGCAACCAGTCTTCGCCAAAGGTATTAACGAAGCTGATGCAGATGGCATTAACATTATCAATGCCGACGGAAGTATGGCTCGTATTTACGACATTAACGGACGTCAGATTACCAATCCAAAGCGTGGCATATATATCAAAAACGGCAAGAAGATTCTGAACCTTAGACGTTAGCAGTATCTTTGCGCTCCTGTGCCTGCAAGCTAATGATTATAAAAAACCGGCTGGGAGAAAGTTTTTGGATATGTATCATAATGAATTAAAAACTCAGACCGTAATTCTGTTTTACCTCGCTCATGACGAAGGTGCTTTCTATGGAACCGACACTTTCTATGTCTCCGAGTTTTGAGAGGACAAATTCCTGATATTGTTTCATGTCGCGGGCGCGTACCTTTAATAGATAATCGTATGCACCGCTTGTGTTGTAGCACTCTGTCACCTCAGGGATGAGTTGGATTTGGCGTACGAAGCTGTCGGCTATCTCGTGGTTGATTTGCTTCAGCTTCACCTTACAAAAGACGAGCAGTCCCAGCCCCAGTTTCTCGGGGTCGAGCACAGCCACATATTTTCTGATGTAGCCTTTCTTCTCGAGTCGCTTTTGCCGTTCAAAGACGGGTGTGGGGGTCAGATTTACGGCATCGGCCAGTTCCTTTGTGGTCAGTTTGGCGTTTTTCTGAAGTATTTTCAGAATCTGCCGGTCGGTCTCGTCTAAGTTTTCTGTCATAATTTGGAATTTTATTCTGTTTGCGAGGCTCTTGAGAACCCGAAACGGAAGGATTTTCTTTTTCACCTGCAAATTTAGGAATATTTTCCAAATTCTACAAGAAATTTGGAGTATATTTCTAACCGCCGTACCTTTGCAGCAGAAAAAGTTGAAAGTTGAAAAGTTGAAAAATTGAAAGTTTCTAATAGTAAAAAGTAAATAATAATAAAATATAAAGGAATATGGCACAGAACAGAAATTACAGATTCGAGACTTTGCAGCTTCATGTAGGCCAAGAACAGGCAGACCCCGCAACCGATGCTCGCGCAGTACCCATCTATCAGACTACAAGCTATGTGTTCCGCAACTCACAGCACGCTGCCGACCGCTTTGGTCTGCGCGATGCAGGTAACATCTACGGTCGCTTGACCAACTCTACCCAGGGTGTGTTCGAGGATCGTGTGGCTGCCCTCGAAGGTGGTGTAGCCGGATTGGCTGTTGCCTCTGGTGCTGCTGCTATCACATACGCACTGCAAAATATTGTGCAGGCCGGCGATCATATCGTCGCTGCCGACAACCTGTATGGCGGTTCCTATAACTTGATTACTCACACACTGGCTACTCAAGGCATCACTAACACTATTATTAATGTGAACGACCTTGCAGCTTTGGAAGCCGCCATACAGCCTAATACCAAGGTGGTTTATGCTGAGACCTTCGGCAATCCCAACTCCGACGTACTGGACCTTGAGGGCGTTGCCGCCGTTGCTCACAAGCATGGCATCCCCTTTATTGTGGATAACACCTTTGGCACTCCCTATCTGATTCGTCCCCTGGAGCACGGAGCCGACATCGTGGTACACTCCGCTACCAAGTTCCTGGGCGGACACGGAACCTCTCTGGGTGGTGTGATTGTTGATGGTGGCAAGTTCGATTGGAAGCAGAACGATAAGTTCCCCACCCTCTCTAAGCCCGACCCAAGCTATCACGGCATTGTCTTTGCCGATGCAGTAGGCGCAGCAGCTTACGTAACCCGCATTCGTGCCGTCATCCTGCGTGATACCGGTGCAGCCATCTCGCCCTTCAATGCTTTCATCCTGTTGCAAGGAGTCGAGACATTGAGTCTGCGTGTAGAGCGCCACGTGGAGAATGCCCTGAAGGTGGTCGATTTCCTCGCCAACCATCCCAAGGTAGCCAAGGTGAATCATCCTGCTCTGGAGAGTCACCACGATCACAAGCTCTACCAGAAGTACTTCCCCAACGGTGGCGGCAGCATCTTCACTTTCGAGATTAAGGGCGGACAGGAAGAAGCCTGGAAGTTCATCGATGCCCTGCAGATTTTCTCCCTGCTGGCTAACGTTGCCGACGTAAAGAGTCTGGTGATTCATCCCTACACCACCACTCACTCACAGCTCTCACCCGAGGAGTTGGCCGAGCAGCACATTACGCCCAGCACCATCCGCCTCAGCATCGGTACAGAGCACATCGATGACATCATCGAAGATTTGAGCCAAGCGCTGGATCAAATATAAAGTTCATAGTTGATAGTTGATAGTTTAAAGTCAGTTTTAAAGTCGATAGTTCCGCCGTTGGCGGAGTACTAAAGGCTGGTTAAACTCGAAACTTACCACTGACTTTAAACTCTAAACAATAAACTTTAAACTGATAAAATGGATTTCATCCTTGCAGATAATCAGGAACTGACACGTTGGGCGCTGGAGGCACTCATCCAGCAAACGCAAGACAATGTGGTGTACAAGGCCAGCAATCGTGCTGGTCTTGTACAGCTGCTAATTGAGCACAGCGACGCCACTGTGCTGCTGGATTACACGTTGTTCGATTTTGCCGACGAAGACCAACTGCTCATCACCGTCGAGCGCTTTGCCCAGTCGCAATGGATATTGTTGAGCGACGAGCTCACCCCCCAGTTCCTACGCCGTGTTACCTACGCCTCGCGTCAGTTCAGCGTCCTGTTCAAGGACGGCCCCCTCAGCGAAGTCCGTCAGGCCCTCTCTGCTGCCGCCCAGCACGAACGTTATCTCTGCCAGCGAGCTTTGGAAGCCATCATCAGCCAGCAGCAGGAGGTAGAGAAACCCGACCTCCTGACTGCCACTGAGACAGAGATTGTGCGAGCCATTGCCTTGGGCAAGACGACCAAGGAGATTGCCAACGAGCGTTTCGCCAGCATTCACACCATCACAACGCATCGCAAGAACATCTTCCGCAAACTAAACATAAACACCGCCCACGAGGTTGTAAAATATGCCCTCCGCGCCGGCCTTATAGACTCTTCAGAGTTTTATATTTAAACTTTTTGGCAAAAAATCCAGATTTCATACTCATTAGGGGCAGAATTTCAGAAAGTTTTTCTCGATAATGCCCCGTTTCTTTACCTTTATTATATATTGGAACTATGAGTCCCCTATTAGAGGACTCAACAATTTTGTCAACTATCTCATCTAAATACTTTTGCCTGATACACCCGAGACGGCGGTAACGTCACAATCGATATTGCCCATGATAATTTGCTGAATGAAACGGACAGTTCGTTGAATAGATTTGGGGTGTTGGTTGCTATATCCGTATATTTGCATCAGAAAATGATTGATGAACTATATTGGATTTGCATTATGAAAAATTTTATTTTATTACTGTTTGCTTTGGCAGGAGCACTATCCATGCAGGCGGAAGATACCTATTCCTACCTGACTTTTGAGACGACGGACGGAACGAAGGTCTCGGTGCCCGCATCGTCACTGACAATCAGCATCAGTGGAACCACGCTGACAGCTGGTGACCAGCAATTCACCCTCACGAATCTGTCGAAGATGTACTTCTCGACATCCGACGAGTCAATAACAACAGGCATTGAGACCTTTTCGGATGGCACGCTCGATGAAGCTACAGATATCTACGATTTACGGGGACACAAAGTCTCGAAGGAGCAGATGCAGAAGGGTGTGTATATCGTTAAGACCAAGAACAAAACTTATAAAATCGCGGTGAAATGAAAGACAGAAAGATATTTACATTCATCACAGCCCTTATGCTGACGATAGCAACTGCAGGCCAGACGCTGAACGTGAAGGTAGGTAACGTCATCTACCAGTTTCCCGCCTCGCAAACGGGCGAAATGAATTTCGCCGAGGGCGAGACGCTGACCATCATGGGCAAGACCTTCACGCTCACCGACGTAAACAGCATGACGGTGGACAATAGCGAAGTGACGGACAACCTCGTCAGTGTGGATTACGGCTCATCGTCGGCTACGGTCTATATTGCCGGCAATGTGGCACAGTATGTGGATGCCACGGTCAGCGGTGCTCACGTCACCATTGCACAGACGAACACAGCAGCCATCGACGGCGACGAGATAACCTATCAGCTGTCGGGAACAAGCACCGACGGCTCATTCACTCTGGACGGCTCATATAAGTGTACACTTTCGCTGGCTGGTCTGACGATGACCAACCCCAGCGGTGCTGCCATCAACATCACCAACGGCAAGCGTATTCAACTCAGCGTGAAGAACGGCACAGAGAACACGCTGACCGACGGCAGCAACGGTAGTCAGAAAGCCTGCATCTACAGCAAGGGACAGTTGCAGCTGCAAGGCAAGGGCACACTTAACGTTGCGGGTAATACCAAGCACGGTATCAAAAGCGGCGACTATATCACCGTGAAGAACCTGACGCTGAACATCACAAAGGCTGTGGGCGACGGCATCAGCAGTAACGAGTACTTCCAGATGAAGAGCGGTGTAGTAACCATCAAGGGCGTGGGCGACGACGGCATACAGTGTGATCTTGACGGTGATACTTCCACAGGCGAGACCACCGATCATGAGGGCGAGGACTCTGGCAACATATACCTTGAGGGCGGTACGCTCACCGTCACCGTCACGGCAACTGCCGCCAAGGGCATCAAGGCTGCTGGCGACATGACCGTCAGCGACGCTATTGTCAATGTGACCACTTCGGGCAATGGAGCCTACGATAGTACCGACCGAGATGCAAAGGGATGTGCAAGTCTGAAGACTGATGGCAACATGACCATCAGTGGCGGTACGCTGACCCTGAAATCAACAGGCACGGGCGGCAAGTGTATCAAGGCTGACGGCACACTCACCATCACTGGTGGTACGGTCGAGGCCACCACAACTGGCAACACCTACTCCTACAGCAGCAGCAAGGCACAGCCCAAAGCCATCAAGGCCGATGGCGACATAATCGTCAGCAGCGGCATCGTCTCTGCCACGTCTTCCAAGCATGAGGCCATTGAGACCAAGGGTACGCTAACCATCATCAACGGCACGGTCTATGCCTTGAGTACATCCGACGATGCCATCAATTCGGCCAGTCACATGTACCTTAAAGGCGGCACTGTCACGGGTGTCAGCAACGGCAACGACGGCATTGACAGCAACGGCAACATGTACATCTCCGGCGGCACCGTCATCGCTTGTGGTGCCCGCGAACCCGAATGTGGGCTGGATGCGGCAGAACGTTATAATCTGTATATCACTGGTGGTACAGTTCTCGGCATAGGTGGAGGCAACAACACCGTTACCGCTACTACCGGCTCACAGTGTGTGCTCAGCACCAGCAGTTCTACCTATTCGGCAGGAACAGCCGTTTCCATCAAGAGTGGCACAAGCGTACTGGCTTCGTTCACCATACCCACAGGCTACTCGCCTTCTTCCGGCGGTTTCCCGGCACCTGGCGGTCCCGGTGGTCCCGGCAGTGGCTCTGGTTTCAGTTTCCTGCTAAGTTGCTCAGGCCTGACTTCCGGCAACAGCTACACGGTAACCATCGGTTCCTCTTCGGCATCGTGCAAAGCCGCCACCAGCTATTCGGGAAGATAAATACGAATAATGCTCTACGAAGGATGAGGCAATAATTTTTCTGATTCTTACGTTATTTATATGGTAAGAACATACTGGATGAAGCAATCGCGTCAGGAGAACATCATATACTTGATTGTGTGGGGTCTGCTCTTTGCGGCCCCACTTCTGAGCCTGTATGTACGAACGGTCAACGACGCGACTGTCAATTTCGACTGGTCGGAGGTATTCATAGTCTGGCACCAGTTCGCCGTCTATCTTGCGCTGTTCCTTATGCATAACTTCCTGCTGGCACCGCTGCTGATACATGGAAACAGGCGCGGGGCATACTTCTCCATCATGGCTGTGGTCATTGCAGTGTTCACCGTTTACCAGTGCAACAGCCGGCCCGAGATGAAGAAACCCTTGGGGCACAGGCCGTCCACAGAACAGATACGCAGGCATCGGCCGCCACACTTCGATGAGCCACCGATGGCACGGGACGGTGAGCGTCCTGCCTTGCCGCCCAACAATGCCCCTCCGCATTCTGGTAATCGTCCGCCACGAATTACCCGGCCTGCAGATGCTCCACCTCCCATCGTCGGTGAGCACGACATTATGGCCGTCGTAGTGCTCATCCTGATGCTGGGTGTCAACCTCGGCATCAAGGGATATTTCCACAGCCGCGACGACCGCAAGCGGCTGGCTGAACTGGAGCACGAGAATCTGGAGCAGCAACTGGAGTACCTGCGCTACCAGATCCATCCGCACTTCTTCATGAACACGCTCAATAACATACACGCCCTTGTGGACATCGACCCGGAGAAGGCAAAAGATACCATTTTGGAACTGTCGAAGATGATGCGCTTTTTGCTCTATGAGGGCAACAAGCAGGGCGTTCCGCTCTCTCGCGAGATAGACTTCATCCGCCATTACGTCGCGCTGATGCAGTTACGCTACACCGACAAGGTGCGCATCACGCTCAATCTGCCCACAGAAGTACCCAATCGGCAGATTCCACCGCTGATTCTCATCACTTTCATTGAGAATGCCTTCAAACACGGTGTCTCGTATCAGCGCGAGTCGTTTATTGAGGCAAAAGTCGTCGTAGAGAACGACGGATTGCAGTTTTCGTGTCGTAACTCTAAATCAGAGAACTCTAATGAAGAAAAGGGCGGCGTGGGCCTCGCCAACGTCCGCAAGCGCCTCAATCTGCTCTATGGCAATAACTACGACCTCCGCATCCGCAACGATGCCGATGTCTATTCAGTAAAACTCAACATTCCATTATTATGATACGCTGTCTCGCCATCGATGATGAACCCTTGGCCCTGCAACAGCTCGTTGCCTATATCGGCAAAGTGCCGTTCCTCCAGCTCGCCGCCCGGTGCCAAAGTGCCTTGGAGGCGCGTACGTTCTTGGAACACGATACCGTGGATGCCATCTTCTGCGACATCAATATGCCCGACCTTAACGGTATGGAATTCGTGAAGTCGCTCACCGTGCCGCCACTCATTGTCTTCACAACGGCCTATTCCGAGTATGCCATCGAGGGCTTCCGCGTCAATGCCGTTGACTATCTGCTCAAACCCTTCGGGCTGCAGGATTTCCTTCGAGCGGCAAATCGTCTGAAGGAGAGAATCTCCCCCCAGCCCCTCCCGACTAGCGAGGGGAGCAATTACACTCAGGGTGTGCAAAGTACTGACACCCTTCTATCACAGAGCGAGACCTGGGGTGGGTCTGACATTTTCCTCAAGACCGACTACCGCATCGTAAAGGTCAGGATTGCCGACATCCGCTATATTGAGGGCATGAGCGAATACCTGAAGGTATGGATAAAGGGCGAGTTGAAACCCATTATCACCCTCCTTTCGATGAAGAAGATGGAAGAACGGCTGCCTGACTACTTCATGCGCATCCACCGCTCTTACATTGTCAATCTCACCAAGATTCAAGAAGTCAACAAGAATCGCGTCATCATGGACAAAGACACCTACCTGCCCATCGGAGACCTATATAAAGAAACATTCCAAGCCTACCTGAATAGTAAGTTTCTGGGAAAATGAGAAAAAATAACGGCACTATCCTTTCCGTCTCGAAGATAACTCAATAAAACCAATAGCTCACAGATGATTTTCAAAAAACGAATAGTGCCGAATCGCTCTACCCACTTTTTCTGGTCTGAGGCTTCGCTAAACACTAACCTTTAACCGCTAATAGATATTTTCTAAAGCTTAAAAGAATCTTTCACGGCATCCTGCAGCACCAACCCGGCTAGCATGAAGCCGAAAATGGCGGTGATGTGGGAAATAGAACCGTTTCCTCTGTCCTCTGGGTCAACGGGGAGCTGGTTTTTCAGCAACTCGTCGCTATAGACACATTGGAACTTGTGCTTAGGAAAAGTCTTTTCTTTTTTGAACCTGTTGCGAAGGGCACGTGCCAATGGGTCACCCTGCACCTTCCAGAACTCCGCAACCCGAATGCGGGTAGGGTCCATCTTCAAGGCAGCGCCCATAGAGGAAAAGAACAGCCCCCCTTTTGTCCCCCCATGGGGGGATAAACTAGTTGCCAGCAGGATGAGAGCCGCCTTGTCCTTCAGCGAATCTATGGCATCTATGATGTAGTCATAGCTGCCGAGGTCGAACTCAGCCGCAGTCTCCTCCGAGAAGATTTTCTGCAAGGCTGTAATCTCAGCTTTAGGGTTGATGCTGAGCAGGCGCTCCTTCAATGCATCTACCTTTACCATCCCCACAGTCTTCATGGTGGCCATCAACTGTCGGTTCACGTTGGTGATGCACACGCGGTCAGAATCTACAATGGTCATTTGCCTGATGCCGCTGCGCACCAAGCTCTCAGCGCACCACGAGCCTACACCGCCAACGCCAAAGATTATTACCCGCTTCCGGGCAATCCTTTCCATTGCCTCATTGCCCAGTAGAAGCTCACATCTGCTAAATATTGCTTGATCAATCATTGACTTTAGACTTTAGACCTTAAAGTTAAGTCCATTAAAGATTTCTTTTCAGGGGCAAAAATACAAAGAAGTGAGAAAATAAAGAAAAGAGCCGGCTCTTTTTTTATTCATTTCTTATATAACTCAGGATTCTCAAATCCTTTTTTGATTATTTTTGAAGAGATTGGCCCAGCCAGAAGCTTGTACCTCCATCCAATGCGACGGCATCAACTACGCCATCCTTGCTTCGAACTGAAGACTTGTCTAAATCCTTGGCTTCTGGAGGAGGTGAATGACAAGTGAAATGATGTAGATGATGAGACCATAGAAGACGGGAGTCATTGCGCATTTGGATCCGCCGTAGAGAACAGCAGGAGCAGTCTCACCAACCGTTTGCAGGTAGTCGAACATCTGGCGGATGCCATACAAACCGGATAGCACTCCGCTGGCCAGAGCGATGAGGCCGATGCTGCGAACCCATGCCGGAGCTTTCCATGCTGCCAAGAACAGGCAAGCTAACAAAAGGGTAAGAATAGACATACAGATGATGTTCCCCTCGAGAAATAATTCAGAAATTGCATTCATAATCTTAAGTTTTTAAGTTAATTATTTTACCTTTTCAGCTGCTGGTGCAAAGGTACGGCTATATAGCAGGACAGCCAAATTATTGGGCTGTTAAAACCCATCCTTTGTGTGTCGAAACCCTCTATTGGGGGATTTTGTCTCTTCACAATGGCTTTTGAGTGGGGAAAATTTGCTATCTTTGCTTCCGAAATGAAACGTACAGCACTCATTCTCGTCTATTGGATTGCAGCTTTGTTTCTGTTCTCCATTATCCTTTGCAGCACGGGCTACGCGCCAGCCGATGCCTTGTTCCTTGCCACCTCGCTTTTGCCTGTAGCCGTATTGTTCCGCTACCTGTTGGCACAAATACGTTTTACCAATCGATGGCAGGGAATACGGGATGTGTTCTTCCTCTTGCTATTCATCCTCACGCTTGCGTTCCTTGCTGTTCATCTGGCCCAAGCCGCCATACTTACCCTCCACCATCAGATGTTTGTCACCGAACTCGATGTGCCTCCCATAGTGCTTAATCCTGTTTTCCTGCTTGCCATACTCCTGCTGATTATTGCAGGTGATTATTTCTTCGGGCGCATGATTGAGCAGCATCTGCCGGAGAGCGAGGAGACGATATCTTTCATCAGCGACCGTCAGCCCGTGACGCTCCAGCGACAGGAGATTCTTTATGTGGAGAGTTGCGATACGGAGACCTGGGTTCATGCCACAGATGGTCGTCGTCTCCGCAACAAGCGTCCCATTTCCGTCTGGGCCAATCTCTTAGGTAGGGATTTCCTCCGCATCCACCGTTCCTTTCTTGTCCGCATCTCCGCTTGTCAGGGACGGGAAGGCGAGAACATCATTCTGGGCGACCTTCGCCTGCCTGTCTCACGCAAATATAAGGCGGAAGTACAGGAAATACTGCTTTTTGAGAAAAAGTTTGGGGAAGGGTGAACGGCGGCGGTCCCATCGAAGACTGAAAAAGAGCGCCAAAGCGCTCTTTTTCAGTAAACCCCTAAAGGTCAGGACTAAAATATGCAGTCTTACGGATTACATGAAATATTTGACGTATGACTTTGCTCCACGGACTATATACAAACCCTTCGGCATACTATGATTAAGTTCCATTCTACGGCCGCTGAGGTCGAAGATTTCATTGACCGTTGAGGATTGACCATTATCCATTATCAATTTCCCATTTTCAATTGCTCCGATGCCCGTCTCATCGTCTTCGAAACGTATGCGTATCTCGGTGGGACTGTTCCAGTTGTTCGTGCTGTTGCCGGAACAGAGCAGCCGTACGAAACGCGCTGTGACGGGGGTGAAGCGGTAACGCTCCATCTCGTTGGTAAGGCCGGAGGAGGTGAGGTTGCCCGTGGCATCCGTCCATGTGGAATTATTGTCGGAGGTCTGCACCTTGAAGTAGAAGACGCGCGAATTGCCGTTGTAGAATGCTACATCAACCGCCCATATACATTTCTTGCCCCTGAGGTCGAAGCGTATCCACTGGTTGGTGCCTTCCTGGCTCCAACGGGTGTCGAGCGACCCGTCATTGACATTTGTGTGGGGGTTGCCGGACTGGGAGCCGATGGCGGTGATGCTGATACCCGTCTGCGGTGCGTCGAGGGGCACGGTGCGGAGGAGGGTGCGCTGCTGGTTGGCCGCGAGCACGCCTCCGTCGCTGCTGTGCAGTCCGTCCACGGAGAAGGTGTAGAGTCCGTAGTCGATGGCTTGGGCGAGGAAGATGGTGACGACGCTGCCCTGAACACCGATTCTCTCCACGTTGAGAGGCTGTCCGTTGAGATGATAGTACGCGGGCTTAACCGCTTCCGTGGCATTGGGGGGGAGGTTGAACGTCACATCAAGACGGGTGGCGTCGCCGGAGAGCGTAGCGCCCGTCATGCGGAGTTTGGGCAGTTCGGTGCCATTTGCTGCCAAGCGGCTCATCTCGGAGGCTGCGAGGAGGAAGGCCCCCACGCCGAAGTCATGATAGTCGGTTGCCTTGACGGTGGTGTTGGGACTGGCATTCTCGCCGATGGGCTGGATGTAGCCCACGGTGCCGTCCGGCTGCAGCGCTACGGTGGTGAGGTAGTTCCAAGCCCGCTCTATGGTCTGGCCGTATTCCACCTCGTCGAGAATCCCGTTGCGCACACCCCAGGCAAAGCCGTAGGTGTAGAGCGCCGTTCCGGAGGTCTCGCAACCTGGTGCCTGTGCGGGGTCGAGCAGCGAGCGCGTCCAGTAGCCCTCCTCCTGCTGGCAGTTCTTGAGCGCAGCAGCGAGTCGACGGTAGTAGTTGAGGTATTCACTGCGATGGCTGTCCGTTGCGGGCAGGTCGGCCAGCACCTTGGCGAAGCACGCGAAAATCCAGCCGTCCCCTCGCGCCCAGAAGTCCTTCTTGCCGGAATTGGTCGTATGGGCAGGATAGACATACTTGGCATCGCGGAAGTAGAGTCCCGTCTCTTCATCGTACATGATGCTGTTGGCGTACTGCCAATAGGCATACATCTTATCGAGGTAGGTTTGGTTGCCGGTGACGTGATAGAGTTTCGTCATGATGGGCATCACCATGAACAGTCCATCCACCCACCAGAGGTAATCGGTGTTGGAGGTGGAAATCTCGTAGTCCATCACCTCAAGGGCACGGGCAATCTTTGTCTCGTCCTTCACCTCGTCGAGGTTGTAGAGGTCGATATAGGTCTGGAAGCAGACTTGGTTGTCGCCGAAGAGCACATAGTCGGCCCCCTCGCCGTAGTTGGCGTACTTCCATTTGGACTTGTCGGTGCCTGTGGCTCCCCACCAGTTGTTCTTCGTGGCCCAAGCCGTCGAGAAGTCGCGATACTGCTGCATGCCCGTAGCGGCGTATGCCTCCATGTTCCCGATGTGATAGACGGCACGGTTCCAGAAGTAGTCGCCGTGGTTAGGGTTACGCTGCTGCCAGGTCTCGTTCACGGTGTTGATGATGTCCAGCACATCTTCACGGACGGGAAGGGTCTTCATGGAAGTGGCGGTCAGCGGACTCTCCACGGTCTGGCTGAACTTGGACAGCGCCTCGAACCACTCATCGTCCTGCGAATACCTTCCCTCGGGGAAGATGTTCCATCCGGCTCCGAAGTAGAAAGTGAGGTCGGTACCCACCTCATAATCGACAACGAGGCAGAGGTGGTGGTCAATGACCTCGGTTTCAACAGCAGAGAGTTGCGGGTTGATAGACGCGAGCTGGGGGATGTAGGCACCCTGATAGAAGCGGGCGCCGGGACTGGTCACAGAGCCTTCGCTCTTGTTGTCGGCCCAACCCACGATGCCGTTCTTTTCGGTGTAGGCTACACCTTCCGCGTTATGAGACATGTCGGTGTGCTGGTAGAGGGCGACAGCGAGCCGTATCGTGGCAGCAGGACCGTCCAAGCGCACCGTGGCACGGTTGAGAAGCCTTCCGGCCTCTGCCTCCACGTTCAGCGTCTCGGTGTAGCTTTGTCCCCCTGCCATCACGTTGTTGTATTTCAGGGTGAATGACGATGCGAGCGCACCATTGGCGGTGACGGTGCAAGTGTTGTAGGGGTCGTGCATGACGAGGTGACCGCCCTCCACCACTGCCACACCGCCGCAACCGAGGCGTTTGCCGTTGACGGAGTAGGCATCCACACCGTATTCGCTCTCATTGTGATAGTTCGAGAGGTTGTACATGTCATCGATGATGGGTGTAGCCCTCTTCTTCGACCACACATCAACACCCTGGGCCGTGTTAGGTTCCGAGGCTAAGAGCTTGGCGGCGTACATGCGGTAGGCCGAGAGGTCGTTCTCCCAGGCCATGTCCTCACGGGAAGTAGATTTGATGGCGGCGTAGGTGAGTTTCGTGGGGGGCAGGGGTGTGCCGGCATCGATGGTATAACCCTTCGTGGCTCCGGCTGTGACGCTTGCCTGGAAACGGATGGCGGTGGTGCCCACAGGCTCGAAGGGAATCACGTTGCCCGCCTCGTCGGTCAGGGTGCAGGCGGCGGGATTGGTGCCGTCGGGAATAGCCACCTCAACCGTCTCATCGGTTCGGTCAAAGCCGAGGCTGTTGCGCAACCGGAAGGTATAGGACTCTGCGGTGATGGGCTCTGTGTCATCCTTCTTGGTGAGGACGATGTTGTCCCATCCTATGAATTTCTCGCTGCCGTTATTGTTGTGGTAGGCTGAGAGCGAGACTGTGGTGATGGCGTTGCCGTCGCTCTTGAAGTCGAGGCTGACCTCTTGCCAGGCCTCCTTGTTCTCCATCGATGGTGCTGTGACGGTGGCACCGTCTTCGGTGCTGACGCTGATTATGGCATCGCCGCCCAAACCGCTCTTCCACAGATCCATGGTGAGGGTGTAGCTCCCTTCGGGCAATATCATCTCCTGACTTAGCGTGATGGTCGAGGTACCCCATTTCTGGCGTACCCAGTAGGTTCTGTCGCCATGCGAGGAGGGCTTGGTGAAGCTTCCGAAGAATTGGTTGAAATACAGATCTCCTGCTTGGAGCGCAGAGAGGTCGTTCTCGTCGCGTGAAGTGTAGTTGATGCTCCACCCCTCAGGCACATAGATGGCACGGTCGCTGGTGACACCGCTGTTCTCCATAACCTTGTAACTGCCCTCGAAGTCGCCGTTTTGGAGAGATGTCGGCAACTGGCTCCGGCGTTCAGCCTCAATCCTATCGCGGATGTCGGCAACCATCGCCTGCACGGTCATGGGCGAAGCACAGGCATAATAGTCGGATTTGAACACGATTTTATGCTTGTATTCATCACCGTATGTGTCGGCCGTACCGCCCTGCATTCCCTCGATGGCTATCACCTGATCCACGAGTCCGTCCCGATAGGTGGTGAGCACCTGTCCGTCGTAGGTTAGGGACAGAACCCATGTAGATAACTTTGTCGGGTGGTTGTCCCCGTTCGTTCCGGAAGAGCCAGTGGCCCAGTTGTCGCTGGTCAGCAGGCGGTTCTGGCTGCGGTAGGTTTTCCCGCCGACGGTGAGGACGGGATAATAGTCTGCATCCAGGCTGTACGTCATTTCCCCGGTGCTGAAGAGAGGCCCGCCGTAGCTGTCCTGGTTCATTTCGAAGGCCAGGTTGAGGGTCTTGTCCATCGCAAGGCATATGCAGTCTGTGCGTGGGTTCACACTGTCATCCTCCTCGGGCGTCAGCTCCTCCTGCCAAGCATAGTGGCAGCGTATGTCGGTGGGATAGCCCTTGGGATAGTTCTTGTTGACCATCCAATAGTAGTAGTCTCCGTTCATCCATCCAAGACGCATCTCCGAGTTCTTGGAGCCGGGGATGACGAAAGGCCGTGAGTTGTTCTTCGTGGAGTTCACCGTGATTTGCTGACTGTTGCCGACGGTGCCATCGTCGTTGATGGTGTATTTCCATATCTCATAGATACCGTCCTTGTTGTAGGCACCGTTCTTGGTGGGTATGGAGAGGTAGAGGTCGCCAGTGTTATCGGGGTCGAGAGTCATGCCGCCGCTGTAGCACCGCTCGGTGGAGTTCCAGTTTGCGTGGAAGGCGTGGCCGGCCTCGCAGACACGGGTGCTCATCCATGCCGAACCCGTCCAGCGGGCATACCAGTACTCGTGACTCGTCTTGTTGTTGTCAATATGCGGATAGGCAATGACGGGGTTCCCGTTAGCATCTAAGGCTATCTGCCACACCCAGTTCCGGATGTTCGCCGTCTTGTCCACGATGGTGTAAGGGTAAGACGAGGCATAGCTGTCGGTCTTGTTGACGTTGAACACGCCGTTGTTGATGACGGAGAGCTGGTTGCCTTTGATGTCGCGCAAGATGGGGCTGCCATTGTTGATGTCGATGACGTTGAAGTAGAGCCAGTCGGGCATCTCGTTATCGGGGTGACCGGTGGTGTAGCTGACGAATATCTTGTCCTTACCGTTGCTATGGTACTTGGCGTATGGACGTGCGCCGGTACTCTGCAAAATCTGCTTCGGCCCGAAGTCGAATGCGCAATTGTCATTCTCGTCGGGCATCGTCAGCCGTGCAATCGTCGGATGCCAGTTGATGCCGCGCCAGCAGAGGTAGATGTGCGTCGCGTCGTCGCTCAGGATGAATGGCGACGGATAGGTCGTATTGTTGGCCGTGGTGAGGTATTTCTCCTCGCCCAGAGCCGTGATGTCGCCCGGCTTCACCGAAATGCGGTACCAGATTTTGGCCTCATCGGTGTGGCGGGTGTAGAAAATCATCACACGCTCGTCCGGCAGCACGATGAACGTCGGGTTGTTGTGGTCGTCGGGCTGGAAGTAGCTGCGGATAAGCACCTCCGTCTTGCGACCCTTTATCCAGTCGTACTGAGCAGCCTTCACGTTGCCATGCACGTCGATGTAGCCGAAATAGGTGGCATTGATGGTGCCGGCGGCATTCTCGTAGTGGAGTGCGCGTGGGTCGGCAAACCAGCACCAGGCTCCCTCATCAGTCACGACGGAGCCACTGTAGCTGTCTTGTGCCCATACTGCTGTCAGGGCAGACAAAACAAACAGGGAATAAGTCAGAAATCTTTTCATAGCTCTATGGTATTTACTATTTGACAATCAGTATTAATTTACTATTTGACGATTTACAATTTATGTACAATTTAATCATTGGGCTATTTACCTTAATCTATTTTCACTTTTTCAATCTTTCACCTTTTCAATCTTTTCAATCCTCGCCTGCTGTGTATCGGCCCGAAAATGGGCGAATCATAGATAATTGTACTCATAACTTCTGCAAAGATATGTTTTTTCCCCCATATCTGCAAAGCTGATAGAGAAAAAAGGATTGAGGATCCGGATTGAGGATGAGGAGCCTTTGTTTAAAAGTTGTAAGAATTTGCACAGAAAACAAGGAAAAAACTTGGATTACAGTGCAATTTTTGTTGCAAAATAGTTGTTTTTGGGAGAGATAATTACAAACAATGTTGTTTTCTCTTGAAAAAGTGACTATTTTTGTGCCGCAAACAAATTGAACATAAGCCATGAACGAGTTAGAAGTCTTTAAGAACATACCAGTGCAGACTTCAGCCATTGCCTCGCTTTATCCAAATATTACTTCCGCAAACAGGAAGGTCGCAAATTTGGAAAGGGATGGTCAAATTATCCGGCTGAAGCGAGGAATGTATGTTGTGAATCCAAATGAGAGCGGCAAACTATTGTCTTTAGGACTGATAGGCAATGTACTATATGGCCCGTCGTACGTATCCATGCTGACTGCTCTCAGAGAATATGGACTGATTCCAGAGCGAGTAGAAGTAATAGAATCTATGACAACTCATCTGACCATCTCGTTTGATAATCCTGTCGGCAGATTTGAGTATCATCATTGTCCTAAAGACTATTACTCCATCGGTATTACCCAGAGGGAAGAAGAAGGAATCACATATTTGATAGCTACTCCTGAGAAAGCCCTGTGCGACTATATCGTCTGTACCCCAAGGCTTCCTCTTCGTTTCATTAAAGACATCTACATTTTCTTGGAAGAAGACTTGCGTTTGGATATGAATGCATTTATGGAGATGAATGTTGACGTTTTCAAGCAATGTGCTGCTGTAAGCAAAAAGCAGCAAGCCATTAACAACCTGATAAAGATATTGGAAAGATGAACGAGTTTTTCAAAAAGGCGCTTATGCGCTATAACATTAAGAATGTCAAGGATAAGCAGAATGCCATTTACGAGATAACTCAGCAGGTTGTACTTGCCGGATTGCATCGGGGAGGCTTCTTTGACCGCGCGGCCTTCTATGGTGGTACTTGCCTGAGGCTTTTTCATCAGTTGCCTCGCTTCTCTGAGGATATGGACTTTTCGTTATTGGCTCCCGATGAGCATTTTCTGTTCGAGAACTACTTTCAGCCTATTATTGACGAGTTTGACAGTTTAGGCCGCAAAGTTGAAATCAAGAAGAAGGACAAGAAGATATTTGGGCGAGTAGATTCTGCCTTCTTAAAGGATAATACGGATGTTTATAATGTGGCGTTTCAGACCGAAAAAACGGTTAAGGTAAAGATAGAGGTTGATACGCAGCCTCCATTAAAGTTCCAGACAGAACAGAAAGCCTTGACGCTGCCTTACACGTTTATGGTACGATGTTTTCAACTATCCGATTTGTTTGCCGGTAAAATGCATGCGCTGGCTTTCCGTAATTGGAAGACAAGAGTAAAAGGGCGTGACTGGTATGATTTTGAGTGGTATGTACGTTGGCGTGTGCCCCTTGATTTTAATCATTTACAGGAACGTATCCGTGAATTTAATCAAATAGAAATGACCCGTGAGGATTTTATGGCTGTTCTGAAGAAACGTCTGGCCACAACAAATATAGAAGATGTAAAACTGGATGTCCGTAGGTTTATGCTCAACCCTCACGAACTTGATATTTGGTCTAACGACTACTTTCTGCAGTTAGCAGACATGATTGTGTTTAAGTGAAAGTTAAAAACCTTTAATATTACTTGACATTGTCCTTTCCGATACGTTATAAGGGTGTATGGAACAAACGGAGTTCATAAGATTAGCACCCCAATTGCGAGGAAGGGCAATGGCCATTGGTCAGTCGTTCTTTGCCTCCGAGGAAGAGGCCGAGGATATAGCGCAGGAAACGCTCATCCAACTGTGGAAGGCATGTGAGGGGTTAACATCAGCAAAAGAAGCTGAAAGGCTGACCATTAGGGTGGCTAAATATGAGTGCATCAATGCTTGGCGCAGAGAACAGAGCAGACCTCACACATCGCTCAGTTTGGCAAAGGAGGTGACGCACCCTATGGCGCAGAACGAGCAACCGATGGAAGGTGATGAACTCTCAGAAGCCATTCGCAGGGCTGCCGGTACACTAACGAAGTCAGAATCTCGTCTGTGGCGCCTGTTTGCCGAAGCAGGAATGTCAGCAGCAGAGATTTCTGCCATTACGGAGATTAACGTGCGGTCGGTCAGCACAATGCTCAGCCACGCCAGAAGCCATATTTACAAACTATTGAAAGAAGGAGGATACATAGATGGATAAGAATCGTATTATAGAAGATTATCTTCAGGGCAAACACCCCATTGAGCAGGAGTCATGGGAATTACCCTCAGCTCAGGAGTTGGATAATGCCGAAGCAGAGTTCGACCAGTTGATGGAAGCTAGAAAGAAGCCCCGTCGCCGCCTTCGCCTTTGGCCCCTTGCCGCAGCTGCTTGTGTGGCAGGCATCATCGCCATCCTCCTTGCTCCGCCCAAACCGACAGAGGAACAACTGCCACTCGCTTTAGAGGAGCCAATGATTAATGAACAGCAGCCTGTGGTGAAGGATGAGCCCGTTAAGGTTAAGGTTCAAACTCAAACTAATACTCCTTCAGAAAAGTCTAAAAAGGCTCCTAAGCGTAAGCGAGTGGTTTCCCAACAGCCCAGTAAGCCCCAGCAGCCAGCCGAAGAAGCACAATCTACTCCCCGCCCTACAGGGGAGGGGGACGGTGGTGGGTCTGCCCTTTTGGTCGAAAATCAGCCCTCCCCCTCGGAGGAGCGGGGAGAGAGGTTACTTCCTCCTGACCGCCAAGCCCTCGTTGACATCTTTCTTGCCGAAGAAGCTTTGCAGGTGGTTTACGGACAACAGGCACAGACAGAGAAACTCCGCGCCTTCACTGCTGGCTTGCAGGGAAAAGAACCAGAAACATCACACCTTATCATTTCATTTTGATTAATCCATAATTCATAATTTTCTATCTTATGAGAACGATATTTAAGAATCTATTTATTCTGGCGAGCCTGCTACTTGCCTCCCTAACTGCCTCAGCGCAAAAGGTCATTGTTCAGGACTTGGAGACCTGGATGAGCAGCTTGATTTCCAGAGCCATCGACAACAAGGTGGAAGTCAACAAAAGCTTTGGTCAAGAGCGCGACATTCAGAAAGAAGGCACGCCTCTGAAGTGGCGCTGCGACATCATGACCTTCACGCTTCCCAAGAAGCAACGTCCCTTGCTCGACGAGATGATCAAAGCCTTTGAGGAAAACGGACATAACAATCCCAACTGTTACGGTATCAACACCCTGACAGCAGGCAACGTACAAAACGAAGGCAGGCGCAACCTGATGATTGGCGAAGACCCTAACCGCTACGTGACCATAGGCGAGAGTTCTGAGAACTACATAAATATCAATATCCTCGATGCTTCCGACACCACCAAGACCCACCGCTACGCCTACGCTCTTGAATGGCAGGATGGTGTCAAGGGTAAGACCTACGTCCGCTACATCGTCACCTACGCCAAGATTCCCTCGGCCTTCACCAGCTACAAAGGAACCGTCAAATACCCTTCATTCTCAGGTGAGCCCCCCTCAATACCCAGAATCATCAAAGGTATTCGCAGCCACAGGGGCGAGTTCCAGCAGGCTCCAGACAAAGCGCAAGCGTGGTACCTGGGTAAGGGGAAACCCGTTCGCATCGAGCACCAACTCTCCGTGAGCAATGGTGATACTCTCTTTGCGGTGAAAGGGACAGATGGGGTATGGATACCAAAGGACTCTGCGGATGCCATAAACGATATGCTTGATGACGAAATCGTCCTACTCATGTTCTCAAACCTGAAACAGTATTACAACAATCACCAGAATGCCGAACTAACTGCTATTTCCATCTATACACTCTGCAAGCACGCAAATGAACAAGGCTTCTTCACAGCATCGGGTTCACTTGAGGAGTTGGAGCAATTAATATGCGAAATGGATTCGCTGATAGAGGTAGCCAAAACCGATACCGACCGCAAGTACTTCCAAATGGCACGAGAGCAACTAAGCCAAATCCTGAAAAAGCATAAGTAACGTATAATAGTAGATTGGTTTTAAGTTAATAAGATAAATGATACCAGATAGCTCCTGCGTTGTGAAACGTGGGAGTTTTTATGATTAGCATACTAAAAGGCAGGCATTGCCGATGAAAAAGAGTTTTGTGCTCGGTCAAAACTCTTTTTATCTTAATATTGTTTTTATTCTTACATTGTGAGAATATATTTTTACAATGAAAGAATATAATTTTACAGCGTTAGAAAATATTCTTTCAGTGAGAGAATAATTTATTACCTAAGATTTTGTATCTTTGTACCGGCAAGAAAAGAATTTATCACCAAGGCATAACAATTTTATCATCTAAACAAAGCAATTTTATGGCACGTTACATTAAAAAGGAGATTGTAGATCTAAGGGGGTCGGGCTCAACAAAAGCGTATTATAAACTGAAGACTTGGTGCAGAATGGACTTCGAAAATTTTGTGGCACGCTGCAACGCACACAACGGGGCATTCAGCAAGGCGCTGTTAAAGGGCGTGATGACGGCGGTCTGCGAGGAACTGGCCTATCAGATTTCTAACGGTTACAGTGTGAAAATCGACGGGCTGGGGACATTCTCTGCCAAACTGGGCGTTCGCGAAGACAAGGAGATGGATAATTTCCAGGAGGGGACAACCAAGCGAAACGCACAAAGCATTGAGGTGACGGGCGTTTCGTTCAAGGCGGAAAAGGAGTTGGTAAAGGTGATAAACCGTGAGTGCGACTTGGAACGAGGCGGCGAAGAGCGGCTGAAACGGTCGAAATACTCGAAGGAGGAGCGCATAGAGCGGGCCCGGCAGTTCATCAGCAAGAACACTTATATGCGTGTTCAGGAATATGCCTCACTTACGGGGCTGGCCTACTCCACCGCTGCCCGCGAGCTGTGCAGCATCGCCTCTGACCCCACATCCGGCATCAGAAGCCAGGGCGCAAAGAGTGGCAAACTCTACCTGCTGGCCAGAGAATCATAATCATACTTAAGAATAATCATCCCTGGTTTCACCATTTGGTTGGCAAAAAAAAGTTGGGGGGCTGTAATGTGGCGCAGAAAAACTGCGTCTAACAGAATAGAGAAAAGAAACAATTCAAAATTAATAAACTCAAAATTCAAAAGACTATGGATTGGATTATGATTCCCCTGAACTGCGCCATCGTATTTGGCTGCATTTACAAAGTGATTGAACTGTTCGTACACAAACGTGAACGATTAATGCTTATCAGCAAAATCACAGAACTGTCTAACATCGATTTCAAAGGCATCAACTTCTATAGTAGCGGCAACAAATTCACAGCCCTGCGCGTTGGATGGCTAATGCTGGGTATCGGATTTGGTTTTCTTGTCGGCTTCTTCTTCAACTTTATAACGGCCGAGGGAAAGCTTGATAAATTTTATGAGTGGCAATTCTACGAAAAAGTGGGTGGCATCATCTATATTGCCTGCATCTGCATCTTTGGCGGCATAGGTTTGCTGATATCCTACTTAGCAGAACGCAAAGCAGAGAAACCCGAAGAGAAGCCGGAATTTTAAACGATGCAAGCGGACGAGCAACGACTGATAGCCCGAATCCTCGACGGTCACGCTGAGGACTTCGGCTATTTCCTGGAACGCTATGGCTCGGAGGCATTCGCCATCGTGTCACGACTGGTGCCACAGCAGGAGGATGCCGAAGAGCTGACACAGGATGCCTTCGTCCGTGCCTTTAACCGTCTGGAAACCTTCAGCGGACACTCGTCGTTCGCAACATGGATTTGCCGCATTGCCTATACCACCACCGTCTCGTGGTTGCGGAAGCAACGTATGCAGTACGTCAGCATCGAAGACCAGCCGCAACTTTCAGATACGGAAGTTGACAATACCCTTGAAGACGAGAGCCGCATCAGCGACCTGCGCCGAGCCATCACCCAGCTGAAGCCCAAAGAGCAGACGCTCATAAACCTCTTTTATTACGATGAGCGGTCATTGGCCGACATCGCCTACATCCTTGATGTGGAGGCTGGAATCATAGCAACCCGCCTTCACCGCATACGTCGCAAACTATATCTTTTGATGAGACATGAAACAGGTAGATAAACAACCTTCAACTTGCAAAAGTGCCCTACGTCTGGCCCTCACTCCTATGGAGCCAAAACGTCTGCCAACCAACTTCGCTTACACAACAATGCGCCGCATCCATCGTGAACAGGTGGAAGCCGACCGACGCGAGCATCTTGTAGCCATCATCACCATTACTGCTGTGTCCCTCCTGGGCATAGCCGTTTTTGCTTTCTTCTTCGGCCTAAGGATTTGGCAGGCGTTTAAGTCAATGTTTGTTCAGTCTGAAGCCTTTCTGCTCATCCTATCCACCCTCTTCTGCCTTACCTTCTTTGCCTTGCTGAACCATTGGCTGGCAAAAAGACAGGCCAAAAACTATATATAAAAGGATAAAGCACAGAGGGGCGGATAGAGTTGATAATTTCGACACTATCCGTTTTTTCTTTTCTTTACCGACATATTTTTGCTGATGATGTGTATATAAGATAGGAAGGCAGAATGATGACTGATCTGGAACAACAAATGATACTCGCAGCCCAAAAGGGACAAGCACAGGGCTACCTCTACCTGATGAACAGGTACGGCAGACAGGTGCAGTTGCTGGTGGCGCAGTTTATTCCTGACATGAGGGATGTGGAGGAACTGGCACAGGATGTCTTTGTCCGCGCCTTCAAGCATCTTTCAAACTTCGACTCTCAGCGTGCCTCGTTTGGCACATGGCTCAGTAGAATTGCTTACAACAGCGCCATGAACCGCTTGCGCAGTCAGGGCTTTGCACCTCTTCCCCTTGACGAGAAACTATACTCTCTGCCCGAGGAAATGCTCTGGGCGCAGGACGATGAGGGACAGATGAATGAAGCCGAACGCCTCGTGCGTCTTGACAAAGCCATCGATCGTCTGCGCCCCGAAGAACGAACGCTGCTGCATCTGCGTTATTATGAAGACTGCTCACTGGGTGAGATAGCAGAGGTTATGGATGTGGCTGCGGGACCGTTGGCAAACCGACTTCAGCGAATCAGACAGAAACTTAAAGGCTTAATTCACAATTCATAGTTTATAATGATTATTAGCACATTAGGTATGACAGATAAAGAACAAGACCGCTCTCTGCAGGCAGCTATGAAACGCCGTGCTGCCCAGGTACCGCCGTTGGCCAATGATTTCCCTGACCGTGTGATGGAGAGGATGAAAGTGGAAAGTGAAGGAGTGAAAAGTGAAAAATATAAGTTACATTTCACCCGAAAGGTTGCCGCTATATTCCTTGCCGCCATCTTCCTCAGCGGCCTGGCCTTTGCCACCTACCTCGCCCTTTCACCACGGCAGACAGCAGAGGAACCAGAATTGTCAATTGCCAATTATCAATTATCAATTCAAAATGAAACCGACACCCTCAAGACTGACACAGCGGTCACGAACCAACCCGTGGTGTTTGATAACGTACCATTGGAGAAGATGCTGCCGGAGATGGCTGCCCATTACCAAACTGAGGTCGAGTTCCTAAACGATGGTGCCCGTCAGCTTCGCTTCCACTTTGTATGGAAACGCGAGGAAGGCCTGGATCGCGCCATTGAGAAGTTAAACCGATTTGAAAGCCTGACCATAAGGCGTGAAGCTGACAGGATAATCGTTGAATAAGTCGTGAGGAAGGTTCTGTTAACATTACTACTCTTGTGCGTCGTCGCCGCGATACATGCCCAGCGCATCAGCAGAGAATATAATAATGTTTCTCTCAGCGAGGCCTTGCGCCAACTGAACAACGAGGCAACCGACTACGAAATAAACTTTCTCTACAACGAACTGGAGGATTTCCGCATTACCACCTCTGTGCAACGCAAGAACGTGCCCGATGCCATCCGCCAGATGATTGGCTTCTACCCCATCCGCATGAATGTTGACGGAACCGAAATCACCGTGGAGTGCATACAAAAGGCCGACAACCGCTATCAGGGAACCGTTATTGACGCTGACGGTCAGCCTGTGGCCTATGCCAACATCGCCCTGCTATCATCCCAGGATTCTACGCTAATTACAGGCGGCGTATCGAACGAGAACGGGGTGTTCATCATCCCATGCGAACAAAAGCCCCTTCTTGCCCGCATCTCTCACGTCAGCTACAAAACCGTTTACAGGTTGTGCCACGACTCGGACTTAGGCACCATACTGATGCAGCCGGAAACTATTGTTCTGAATGGTATTTCTGTAAAAGGGAGGGTTCCCCAGTATCAGATGGGCGACGAGGGAATGATAACCAACGTGGAGCATACGCCGCTCAGTCAACTGGGAACGGCACACGATGTTATGCGGCACATTCCCGGTATCATTCAGAGGGATAATGAATACGAGGTCTTTGGCAAAGGAAAGCCTCTTATCTATATCAACGGGCGTGAAATGAGAAGTGCGAAGGAACTGGAACAACTGAAATCTACCGACATCAAGAACATAGAACTGATAGTAAACCCTGGTGCCAAGTACGATGCAACGGTGAATGCCGTAGTAAAGATTCAGACCATACGCAAGGCGGGTGACGGATTCAGCGTAGATACCTGGGGCAGGTGGCAGCAAAGTCATCTGTCAAAGGAGGCGCTGTCGCTTGACCTGAACTACCGCCACAATGGCCTTGATGTGTTCGGTTCTTTTTGGGCATCAGAAGGAAGGTATCTGCAGGAGGCTGTAATGGAACAGGAAATGCGGGGCGACTCACTCTGGTATCAGCAGAACAAGATGAGGACTGAATCACGGGAACAGGACTACACTTTGGAAGGAGGCTTTAACTTTTCACCCAACGAGCAACACGCCTTTGGTGTCAAATATGAGTTGGGAGTGCCTTCGACCAATGAACAGACAACCGAGCTTGTCAGCAACGTGGAAAGACGCCATCAGCATTATGACCGTTGGCATAACCATTCTGATGAACGGACAAAGGGAAATGTCAGCCATAAACTGAATGCCTACTACATGGGCAGCATCGGCAAACTGGGTATCGACCTGAACCTGGACTATCTGCATAACGGCTATGACAAACAAAGCAGCATTATGGAAACCTGCGAAGTGGAGGCCGACCGGCAGATAGAGGCAGAGAATATTGTCAGGAACCGTATGTTTGCCTCCAAGCTGACGCTGACCCATCCGCTACTGGGCGGTTCCGCAGATTTCGGGGCAGAGTATATCAATACACACCGGCAGGATGACTATGTTACAGGCCGGTCGCCTTATGGTTCCTATTATGTAGATCCCAGCTTCAGCACCTTGAAGGAACAGAGTATTTGTCCATACGCAGAATACTCCCGCAAACTGCCCAGCGGACAACTCCGTGCTGGACTGCGCTATGAATACGTCTGGTTCAATTATTACAACAGGGGCGTTCTGGTACCAGAGCAAAGCCGTTCCTACGGCAACTTCTATCCATCTGTTTCGTTTGGGACAAAGATTAACGATGTAAAGATGTTGTTCAGCTATTCCGCTAAGACCACACGGCCCACTTATCGGCAACTCAGCAACGGCATATTCTATGGCAACCGCTATTCTATGAGTAAGGGTAACCCGCTGTTGGACAAGTCCACACGCCACACCGCCACGGTACAGGTATCATGGAAGTGGGTGCAATTATCTCTCAGTTATACCAACGAACATGATGCCATTGTCCATTGGATTCAGGAGCTTCACCCTTATTCCATCGAGACTATTGTTACCTATAAGAATATCCCCAGCATTAAGACGCTCAGCCCAATGATTGTTCTCTCGCCCACCATCGGCGTTTGGCATCCCACGTTTACCGCCGAAATCATTAAACCTTGGCTAACGATGGAAAGTTTTTCCGAGGTCATCCAACTGAACAAGCCCATTGCCATGCTTCAGCTGAACAACACCTTCTCTTTCCCTCACGGTCTGACTGCTGAGATGAATTTCCGTTACCAGAGCCGGGGACATTGTCAGAATGTGTATATGAGCTATCAGCAGGCGGTTCTGGATGTGAGCATCATCAAGACCTTCCTGCACGAACGTCTGAGCATCAAGCTCGCCGGCGAAGACCTGCTCAGCCGCAGTCGTGACGGCAACCACACCTATAACCGTCAGGTTCGGCTCTATCAAGGCAATTATTACGACCGCCGCCGATTCTCCCTAACCGTCCGCTATCACTTTAACACCCCTCGAAGTAAGTACAAAGGCACTGGTGCCGGAAACGAAGAAAAGACCCGATTATAAATTGCTTATTCAAAGCTTATGAAACTGCTAATTGAGAAGATAAAACTAGCTCTGTTGAAACGGACAGGAATCGCTCAACAGAAGAAGTGTCATGCCACGTGGGAAGCTAAGGGCTATCGCAAAATACCACGGGTGACGTTCGTTCTGCAGTCACATAACAAGAGTCTGCAAATATGTCATGTGCTGACAAAGTTGCGGGAGTACAAAGATGCGGAGATTATTGTTATTGATGATGGGTCGAAGCCCGAACATACCGCCCGGCTTGTGACGGCATTGAAAGGAACGAATGAGTTTCTGCTGCGAGCCAACGACCTGTTCGAGAACGTCACCTACGATAAGGCTATCCGTTTGGCGAACGGCCAATATATTGCCCTGATGCAGGACGATGACGATTTTGATGGCATTGATTGGGTGGAACGTGCAGTCGCACTTTTCTCCCAGCATCCCGATATGGTTATCCTCGGTGGTAAAGACGGACTCGACCTCGACTTTGTTGCCGACCGAAAATGGGCACACGGAGGCTCTTCGCAGACTGATGGCGACTTCTGCTTCGTCACAGCAGTCAACCGTGCACCGATGTGGATTAATCATGACCTATTCAAACGCTATCTACATCACATCAACTTCTGTTTTGCTCCTTTCCAGTTCGATGACTATGAGCTCTGTGCCCGTGCTTGGCTCGCAGGTCTGAAAGTAGGTTGGTACGATGCGGGATTCCGTAGTCTCACCGCTGGCGGAATGCGTCTTTATAACAATGAGTTTACCCGTGAGCAGAGCGAGCGTAATGGACACCTCTTATATAACATGTATGCCGACAGGCAGGAAGAACTTCGACAGAAAGTAAATGAAGCCCGCTTAACAACGCCCCGGTAACAAGAAATAAGCAACAGAACATCAAAACCATAATATAGAATCCCGCGCTAGAAGCAACATCAAGTTTTATTTTTCTATTTTCCTGTTGGAAAGATAATATTCACAGGAAATCTTTTAACTTTTCTGGTGGTAGAAGGGCAGGATATGCTTACAAGCAAAATGCGAGTTTTAGGTACTTGCATACTTCGCAAATATCCACTACCTTTGCATTGTCTTTATGTAAAGACTGGTGAATCCGTCCGCTATGATGGTTATGAATAAACACATATACACTATTGTCGTAGGCTTTGCAGTTTTTATTGGAACGGCGCGGGCCGACCTGCGCACAACGAGCCTGGCCCTTGTCGATAGTGCTTATGCACTGGCTATGGAGGGCAATCTGCCTCAGGCATTACTCATCAACAACGAAGGTTTGCAAGCTGTGCCCAAAGACTCCACAGCTATCCGCTGCGAGTTCTATTCCTGTCTTCTTTATTGCTATCATCGCCTGGGCGATTACGAACAGGCACTGAGATACGGTGAGCTGTGCCTCGACTTTGATGAGCAGCAAGGCGATTCCGCCAATCTTTCCGCCTCGTTAGGCAATCTGGCAGGCATTTATTCGTCTGCCGGTAAACAAGAGGTTGCCATCGAATACCTGGAACGTGCCATTGCCATTGAGCAGTCGTTGATACAGGCCGACAGTACACACACTGCCAAGTCTCTTGCCATTCGTGAAGCCATGCTGGGCGAAGTGTTGCTGGCAAAGGCCAAGAACCTGTCCGCTGCCGAACAGGCGCCCTTGCTGCAACGAGCCTTGTCGCTCACGCAGGATGCGCTGACTATCGACCGCGACCATGACCGTCGTTTGCAGGAAGGTATGCGCTTAGCGCAGTTAGGACATATCTATGCCGCTTTGGGACAGGGCGAAAAGGCACGGGAATATAACGAGCAGGCACTGGGCATAGCCCGCGAGACGAATAACCTTATGACCGAGGTGCTGTGTCTTCTGCAGTTGGAACGCTATGCCGAAGCCGCTGAGCTGGCCCACGAGAAAGGACTGCTCAAGCAGGAATATGAAGCCTGCGACAAACTCTATGCCCGTGCCAAGGCTGCTCGCCAACCTGCAGAAGCTTTGCGTTGGCTCGAACGTACACGTACCCTTCATGAGCAACTGCAGAACGAAGAGACACAACGTCAGCTTACCATCGCACAAGTGCGCTACGACACATTCCGGAAAGAGCAACAGCTGGCCGAACAGCAGCAAGAGCTGCAACGCAAGCAGGTCCGCGAGAAGTTGCTGATCACCTTCTCCGTCCTCTCGGTCATTGTCGTCCTGCTCCTCGTAGCCGTTGCCCTGCTGCTCAGGAAGAACAAACGAGCCATAGAGAAGAGCGCAGAGGATAAGAAGCGTCAGTATGGCATTCTCAGTCATGACCTGCGCAACCCCGTGATGGCGCAACAACACCTGCTTCGCCAGCTCTATACCGATTACGATAATTACACGCCCGACGAGGCTCATACCCTCATTGGTCAGCTGCTGGCAGGAAGCGACAACCAGTTGGCATTGCTGCGTAACCTACAGGAGATGGTGCAGCTTGACCGTCATGCACGGGTGTTCCATCCCGTACAGTTGGATCTTGCCGCCCTGATTAGAGATACATTGCCAGATGTGCAGAGCGCAACCATGCTGAAGCATATCACCATATCGGTGCAGGCAGAGCGTATGTTCGTTACTGCTGACCGTGATGTGCTACGTACCGTTTTGCGCAACCTGCTGAGCAATGCCATTAAGTTCTCGCCCCAGGGGAGTACTATCGAGGTAGGCACCATTGTGCCGGACAGTTTTTATGTACGCGATTACGGTATAGGCATGTCCCCCGAGAAGCAGCAGCAGATCCTTACAGCCTCCAAGCAGGTACAACCCTCTTCCGGCACCGAAGGCGAGAGCGGCACCGGCTACGGCCTGCTCCTCTGTCGTGAGCTTCTCCGCCAGAACGGCAGCTCCATGGATGTCACATCGGTCGTAGGAGAAGGCACCACGATAACGTGTAAGATCAACCATAGTGAATCACCCTCAAAAAATTGAGTCATGAACATAGGCATTCTTGATGACCACGAACTTATCCGAGTAGGTATAGCCAGCACCTTGCAATCTACGCCGCACGCCATCACTATCAGTGTGGCTACGGCCGACAAGCTCTTTGAGGCCCTGCAGGCAGGAACGCCCTGCGATATCCTGTTGCTCGATATCCTCATGCCCGACACTAACGGTGTGGATGTAGCGCAGCGACTGCGGCACGAATATCCGGACATTAGAATCATTGTTCTTTCCATCGATAACCGCGAGTACACCCTCATGCAGTTGCTCCAGATAGGCATGGATGGTTTTGTCAGCAAAAGTTCGCCGCTTAGCGAGGTGCCCCAAGCGATAGACTCCGTGGCTAATGGCGTTCCCTATTATGGGCGCGACATTGCCATACTGATACGCGACATCACCGATGCCAAGCTCAACAACAAGAATATAGCAGCTCTCTCGAAGCGCGAATTGGAGATCATCAAGGCGTGCTGCGACGGATTGATGGGCAAGGAGATAGCAGACAAGTTCTGCATCAGCCTGCGTGCCGTCAACAGTCACAAAACCAATATCTTCAACAAGCTTGGCATCTCATCTTCCGTAGAGCTTGTCCGCTTTGCCATAGAGCACGGCATCATATAAGACCCTAAAACAGCAAATATATATAAACCTTTATAATATAATGATTATGAAAACAAACCAACTACTTCGACGGCCGGCAAGGATAGCGGCATCGTTAACGGCATTCGTGCTTACATTCATGTTGGCGGTATTGCCGATGGCAAAGGTGTATGCAACAACATACTCATGGCAAAGTGAGTATATCAAAGCAGACCTGCAAAGTGTGAAAATCGGCAATCTGTACTATGACCTAAACACCAAAACCCACAAGGCAGCAGTGGTATTAGAAAATTCAATATTTGATGCTGCTGAATTGGGTTGGCATAATTACAAGGATTTGACCTCTGTGGATGTACCTGCAACGGTTAAATTTGCCTTGCCCTTGCAAGAGGAGGTTACATACGATGTAGTTGAGATAGGACGGCAGGCTTTTCATCGTAACGGTATATCTGAGAAATTCACACATTTGTCCCTGCCTTCTTCCATCGTTTATATCGGAAAGTATATGTTGGCAGGCGGCAATACGCAGAATATAGCCCGCTGGTGGAAACACGGAGTCTATTTTGAAAATTATCTGATTGATTTCAACGACAGCAAAGACGATTTAGGGCTGTATGTGTCGGACTTCTATGTAGAGGAAGGTACTCGGCTGATAGCAAACGAGATTATTCACGGTGCAACTATCAAGCAACTTTATCTCCCTGAAGGCAATATCATACTCAGCGGGGATATATTCTACTTGGAATCAAATGAAACAAGCAAGTTGGAGAAAGTGGAACTTTGGGGTACCAACGTCAACGGCTATTTTAAGGCAGCAGAAGACGCTGTTACTATCTATAACTACGACGGCGAGATTGATTACTCTACGGAGACCTATAATTCATTGAAAAAGATGTATGTGACGCGTAATGTAGCACGTTATCATACAACAGGGAGAAATGCACAGTGGAGAGACAAAGTGGAGCTGTTCCGCTTCAAGGTCGGCGACTTGTACTTTGAGCTGCTGAACAAAAACGAGGCCGTGGTTGCTTATGATGCTTCCTATGCTTCACTCTCAAAGGAAATAGTTGTTCCCGACAAGGTAACCGACAATGGGCACACTTTCACGGTAACGAAGATTGATAACGAGGCATTCAAAGATGCTGCCTTCACAAAAGTGACCTTACCAAGCACTATAACGACTGTGTCGGAGGGAACCTTTTCTGGCTGCACAAAACTGGCTGAAGTAGTGTTCCCTGACGAACTAACCACTATCAGCAAGCAGGCATTCTACGGTTGCACCGCTTTGAAGGAACTGCACCTGAACAATGTTGCCAATATAGCTTCAGAAGCATTCATGGGTTGCACCTCGCTCGCTACACTGATAACCGATTATAAGGGCGTGATTAATGCACACAGCCTCGCTTTCGACGAACTGAACAAGGGCAATATCACCTTGCAGGTGGCAAGCAGTCTGGTTGATAGATACAAGCAGGACAGCTTCTGGAAGGACTTTACGATTGCTTCCAACCGCTATAAACTGGAGGGTATCTGGTACGAACTTTCAGGCAAAGAGGCTAAGGTGGTGAAAGAGAAGAGCGGCGAAGGCAACTACTCCGAGCTGACCGGCACAATAACCATCCCGAAGGATGTTGTTGTCAATGGTAAGTACTATACCGTCACCTCAATCGAGGTAGGTGCTTTCCAGTACGCACCGTTCGAGGAGTTGGACATCCGCTGTCAAGTCACCGTCCTGCCAGAAGGCTGTTGCTTCGCTATGCCGAACCTTACCAAGGTTTCGCTACCCGAAACGCTTGTAAAGATTGACGAAGATGCCTTCAACAGTTGTCCGAAACTAAAGTTCTTTAACGAGCTTGAAGCATTCAGATCAGCCGACTTACCCAATCTTACAGCGATAGGCAACAGTGCCTTCGCCAACAGCCGTCTGAATACCGTTATTCTGACTGGTAATCTTACCACAGTTGGTGAATATGCCTTCCACAATTGCACCTATGTTTCTTGGGTTGATTTAGGCCAAAATTTAAAGGCGATAGGTAAGTATGCTTTCAGCGGCTGTACTAACATGTCGCATATCAGTGATTATGCCGCAAAACCACAACCGTTCACAACGGGTATGCTGGAGGGCGTGAAAAAAAATCTTATAATCAGAGTGCCGTTCAACAGTCTGAATGCTTACAAGACAGCCGATGGATGGAAAGACTATAAGATTATTGCAGAGCCGTATGTCTATTGGTTGGATGAAGACAGATACCTTTATTTCTACCTAGACGATGCCACTATGACTGCCACCCTCGCTGCTGACTGGGCGGCAGAAAACAATGAGGAAAACTACAAGCGTCTCGGCAATACCACATTGGAGATTCCCCAGGAGGTAGAGTATTATGGAACCAGGACATACACGGTAGTTGCCATTGATTCAGCGGCTTTGAAGTATGCTCCAATCAAAAAAGTCATTATTCCGAATACAGTAACGGTGATAGGTGTCAGTGCGTTTGACCGTTCGGCACTGGAGGAGGTGGAAATCCCCAATAGCGTTACCTCACTCGGAGTTTGCGCTTTTTATAACTGTAATAAGCTGAAAACAGCAAAACTGCCGGACACACTTTTCAAACTGCGTGATATGACTTTCTCTGGCTGCTCGGAGTTAGAGTCTGTGGTTATGCCTTCCGATATGAAAGAGATAGGCGAATTTGCATTCGTTGGTTGTTCCAAACTAAAGGAAATCAACATCCCCACAAATGTCGTTTCTTTTGGAAAATATGCTTTCATAGACTGTAAGGGATTGTCTTCTTTTACTATTCCCGAGAGAGTGACAACCATAGGCGAAAGGGCCTTCTGCAATTGTACAGGTCTGTACGAGATTTATAACCTTAACGGCACCCCACAGACCATCAATGCCAATGTGTTCGAGGGTCTGACACAGAGCAAAATCACCCTGTATGTTCCGCCTACGTGCAAGAGCGCATACGATGCTAAGGACGTATGGAAGAACTTCAACGTCAAAGAAGTTAGCGTTATGGCTGACGGCTTGTGCTACCGCATCAATCCCGCTGCGAAGACGGCACAACTGACCTTCGACGATATCGTGAACAACTACACAGGTCTGAGCGGCACAGTGACCGTACCCGCTACCATTACTTATAATAATGTAACGTATAACGTGACGGAGATAGGCAACTATGCGTTCCAGGGCAACAAGACGATTTCACATCTCGAACTGCCAGAAGGACTTGTCAAGATAGGACATGACTGCTTCGAGAAGATGACAGCTTTGGCATCCATCAACATTCCTTCTACCGTAACATCTATCGGACGCTTCGCTACAACAAACAACCTGCTCTCCAACGACTACCTCTACAACAAGAACGGTCTGCTCATTATCGACAACTGTCTGATTAAAGCCCAGACAACCATCGGTATGAATGTGGAAGTAGAGGACGGCACGCGCCTGATAGCAGCCTACGCCTTCAGTGGTTGTAAGGATTTGCGTCACCTGATTCTGCCTAATTCCATCAAGGATATTGGCGAATACGCCTTCAAGAATTGTACGTCGCTGAATGAGATAGACCTGCCAGAAGGCCTCACCGTCATCCGCAGAGGTACCTTCCAAGACTCGTACGTTGGCGGCACAAGTGGCTTCAAGATTCCGGATAGCGTGACAGAGATAGAACGCGATGCATTCGGTTGGGGCGGTACTGGTTGCAACGACCTCCACTTCATCCGTATTCCAGAAAATGTGCGCAAGATTGGTAGTCTGGCATTCTGGCAGGCAGCCCTCCAACTGGTATGGCTGCCCGCAGGCATCGAGGAGTTGGGCGATGCTGCCTTTGCCGACCTTGCAGGTCTGCAGGAGATACACTGCTTCGCACCCGATCCATCTACCATCAAACTGGGCGTGAATGTGTTCAGTGGTGTTAATGAAGATGCCAAGCTATATGTACCTTACGGCAGCAAGGCGCTCTATGAAGCAGCAGAGCAGTGGTCGGCCTTCACCATAGTGGAAATGAATCCCTGCATCGATGGCTTCTACTATATCCTCGACAAGGCTAATCACACGGCAACCGTCACCTACGAAGTATATTCCGACAATGACTGGTATGTCAAATATACCAACTACGAGAACCTGAACACACAGTCTTGGACCATCCCCGCCAAAATTGCTTTCGAGAACGAGGTATATGAGGTGAAAGCCGTAGGCGACAATGCCTTCAAGCACACCAATGTCAAGCAGATTATCTTCTCGGAGGGCATTGAGTCGATAGGCGAGGATGCTATGTCGGAATGCTCATACACGTCGCCAGAGGAGATACGCCTGCCTTCTACGCTGACAAACATCGGCATGTGGGCATTCTCATACAGTACCGATAACCTGAAGATCATCTACAACTACGCAACAGAGCCGCAGGACATCAAGAACAAGGGTGTCTTCAACAACGAACTCGACAAGAGCAAGGTAACACTGTATGTTCCTTATGGCTGCGCAGACAAGTACAGGGCTGCTGACGAATGGAAGGACTTCGACATCGAAGAGATGCCCGTTTGCATCGATGGCGTGTACTACTCCCTGCACTTTAATACGGCTTCCATTGTTGCCCAATACGAAAACGATGCTTCCAACTATGCAGACCTTGTACGGGATATCCTTGTTATTCCTGCCACGATTACAGTGGAGGGCGAAGAATATAAGGTAACGAGTATAGATAGTAGAGCATTTGAAAACTGCAAAGGTGTACAAATTCTCTCGCTGCCCGAAGGCTTGGAAAAGATATGGGACTATGCATTCTTAAATACCAACTTTGAAATGATTTCCCTGCCTTCCACCTTGACTCTGATAGTAGATAATGCCTTTGTAGGCTGCGACAACCTTGCTATTATCCGCAACTTCGCTGATGAGCCGTTGGCTGTTGACAGAACCGGTTACCCGAACATTACGCTGCAAGTGCCTGCAGGTTGCAAGGAGGCTTACGAGGCTGCAAACTTCTGGAAGGACTTCGACATTCAGGAGATGGCTGTCTGCATAGACGGTATCTACTACGCCGTGAATGACGATATGGGCACGGCAGAGGTGGTGAACGACTATGCTGAAAACGCATATCGCGACCTGGGTGCGGAAATCGTTCTACCTGATGTAATCACCATCGAGGACAAGACATACACGGTGACTTCTGTCGAGCCTGCCACCTTCATGGATAACGAGGTGTTGGAGAAGATAACGCTGCCATATATGATGAACAACATCGGCGCACAGGCATTCAGCGGCTGTACGGCACTGAGGACGGTAGTAGCTGAACGTATTGCTCCGGCTACGATTGACGCTACCGTATTCGACGGCCTCAGCCTCTCGGCTATCACACTGTTCGTGCACCGCGACAGCAAGGTGGCATACAGGGCTGCGGACGTATGGAAGGAGTTCGGCATCGTCTCCATCGAGACACCCATCATGATTGCCGGTCAACCCGTTCGTGCAGATCAGTACGGTCAGCCACTTTCGGGCTATGATGGTGTTAACGGTGAGGTGATTGTAACCGCCAATGCTATAAATCTTGGCGAGGGCGCACAGATTTTTGCAGCGAACGGACCTGCCATAGAGCTGTGTGCTGAAGATGCAGTGAACACGTTCTTCATCAGCGGAAAGCAGAATTCGATGATTTATGGTTATGGCAATGCGGCTATTAACCTTCAGAACAATATGACGCTGAACCTCAACACTGCCTACAACGGTGACGAGAAAACCGAAGGATTGGAACTGTATATCATTTCGGATAACGAGGACGGTGCAATAACGCTCGCCAACGGTTCGGAGGTAACGCTGAACATCAACTCTACAGGCCTGAAATCGACGAACAACACCATAGTTTATGCCACAAACGCTGCTATAGGCATTCCGCCAAGCGCATACTGCGACATACACGCAGCAGGTTATGTTGACCTGATATCTGCCACCGATGTGTGTCCGATAGGTGTGTTTGACACGAGAATGCTCACACTGCACGGCACCACAATGGTTCTGCCTTATGGTGGTGCGGTTACGGACGAAGGTATCTTCGATGCCTACGGCAACGAATGCTTCCGTCTGCGACTGATGCCAGAAACTACTCAGGGTGGTAAGGCTTATCCTGTGGAAATAGGCGGTATGACTGTAACGGACGGCAATAAGGACGACGTGCTGGGCAACGGCGAGGTTTCGTATGAGCCTTCGACGAACATACTGACGCTCAAGTGTGCTAGTGTAAACCAACTGTTCGGACAGGCGCTGCATGCTACAGCAGGTTTGCAACTGAAGGTAGAGGGCTATACGAACGGAATATCTACTGCTTCTGGTCTGACACAACTTAGCTATCGTCCGTCGGTTGATGTACAGGGTGGCGACTTCGTCATCTTCGGTGACAAAGAAGCCGAATTGTACATCAGTGGCATGAATGGTGGTGTTCAGTGCGACGAGACCGAACAGTACCGTATGGAAGTGAAGCGTTGCTATGTGTCAATAGGTACATATAGTCAGTTTGCTCTACAGACCGACAGCCTCTGCGTCAATGCTGCTAACCTCAGACTCGAGTGCTACGGTGGTGCACCTGCCTGGGTATCATGGAACTTGACAGAAGACGGTGGACTGGTATTGCAGCACGCCAACAAGACCTATGGTAAGGTAAATGCCGACCAACTCATGGAGTTTGAGTGTCAGGATCCGCTGCTCTTCAAAGTTGATGTGGCTGCCGATGATGAGGATCATGGCTCCGTTACTGGCGGTGGCTGGTACGAGGATGGACAGCAGATTACCTTGACCGCTACTCCTAAAGAAGCATATAAGTTTGCACGCTGGGATGACGGTTCAATCGACAACCCACGTGAACTGACCGTTGACGACGACTACACGCTGAAGGCAGTGTTTGTATCAAAGGATGTGCATATGGTTACCTTCATCGGCTTCGACGGTGTAGCACTTAAATACGAAGATGTATATGATGGCGCAGCAGCCCATGCTCCCGAATTGGATGAGAGAGAAGGCTGGCACTTCGTGAAATGGGATACTGACTTCTCGAATGTCACTTCGGATCTGACTGTTACGGCCATCTATGAGAAGAATGTATATACCGTTACTTTCATAGGTTTCGATGGCGAGACCGTTCTCAAGACCGAAGAAGTAGTTTATAGCGAGGCAGCCACAGCACCCGTGGCACCGACTGTTGAGCATTATACCTTCACCGGCTGGGATACCAACGACTACACTTGTGTAGTAGAAAACCTGACGGTTCATGCCGTTTACGAGATTGACAAGTTCACCGTCACCTTCATAGGTCTTGGCGAAAAGACGCTGTCGGTACAGACCGTACCTTATGGCGGAGCCGCAGAACCACCAGTAGGTGTATACGAAGAGGGCTATACCTTCATCGGCTGGGACAAAGACTTCAATTATATCACGGGAGACCTTGTCGTTGCAGCAATGTACGAGAGCAACACCAAGACGTTCACCCTTACTTTGGAAACGGAAGGCGAGGGCAAACTCTTCTTCGGTATGTACAACGCTATCGGAGAATTGCAGGAAGCGGAAGCAGACCAGTCAACATATCCCGTTCCTGAAGGCAGCCAGTTCCTAATCATCGCCAAGCCTGCCGAAGGTTGGGTATTCAGCAAGTGGTCAGACGGTGAAACCAAGGCACAACGCGCCGTTACAATGACTTCCGACCTTACCCTCAAGGCTATCTTCGAGGATCTGACCGATGGCATAGAAGGCCTGCAAGGTGACCAGAAGGTTCAGAAGATACTCATTAACGGAAGAATCTACATTCTCCGTGATGGGCATGTGTACGAAACTACCGGCCTAAAGGTAAAGTAAATAACACAAACAGCCCCGAGAATTCAACCCGATTCTCGGGGCTGTTCAATTATAAGCACAGATTGTCATATTACTCTACTTCGTAATACGTAGTCCTTCAGCCAGAGAGACTGCACCGGAGGAATTCCCGCAAACTGCGGATTAACGGGACATCTACCATATGTTTGGCAAAATAACATATCGTGGGTATTGCGAAGATGCGGAAATCGTCGTACCTTTGCGTAGGAAAACCAAGTCAAGGGCTTTGATTTATAATTATAATGTTGAAACGGATATCCATAACTTTCCTTTTTCTAGTTCTGGCAGTTATACCTGCTGCAACACAGAACGCAGACGATGTGCTTGATGTGGCACGCCAGGTGAACCGTTATTTCGTCCAAAAGTGGCCCAACCCCACCAAAGATACCTTTGTGGGCAGAAAACGCCCCAGTTCCCTTTGGACGCGAGGCGTGTATTATGAGGGGCTGATGGCGCTCCACAGCATCGACCCTCAACCCGCGTACCTCAAATATGTTGACGACTGGGGAAATTACCATAAGTGGACGCCCCGCAACGGCACCAAGACGACCAATGCCGATGACCAGTGCTGTGAGCAAACTTATCTGGATCGCTATGAAATGACCGGCATCCAGCAATTGTTAGACAGCTGCCGCGTGAACATGGAGAAGCAGATGGCCGAGCATCGGGTGGACTACTGGACTTGGATAGATGCCATTCAGATGGCTATGCCAGCCTACGCCAAGATGTATCGCATTACGGGCGACAAGCGCTATATCCTCTTCGCAAGGGATTGTTACGAATGGTCGCGCAACACGTGTGGCGGTGGTTTGTGGAATGCTAAGGAAGGTCTTTGGTGGCGCGATGCCAATTTTGTTCCCCCTTACAAGGAGAGCGATGGAGCAAACTGTTATTGGAGTCGAGGCAACGGCTGGGTGGTGGCAGCTTACATGAGAACCCTTGAGGAAATGGTGAAAAGGCTAAAATGTGAAAAGGTTAAAAATTTAAATGAGGTCGATGCTTTCTGCGAAGAGCTGACGGCAGATTATAAAGCGATGATGCAGGCATTGCTGAAGTGCCAACGCGAGGACGGTTTCTGGAATGTCAGCCTGATGTCGCCAGCCACATTCGGTGGCCCTGAGACATCGGGAACGGCGCTCTTTCTGATGGGAATGGCTTGGGGCGTACGGAACGGACTGCTTCCTGAAGAAGAATATCGCCCAGCCATCGATAAGGCCTGGAACGCTATCGCTACCAAAGCCATACATCCCAACGGATTCATCGGTTATCTGCAAGGAACAGGTAAGGAACCCAAGGACGGCCAACCTGTAACCTACACCAGCGTACCCGACTTTGAGGACTACGGCGCTGGTTGTGTATTGCTGGGAGCTGTAGAGTATTATAAGTTGGTGAAGTCGCCCCTGACGAAGGCAGGTGCCCGCTGGTGGTGGTTGGGCTCTGCCGTGACGGAAGAAGGCCTTACGTGGCAAATGGAGCAGATGGCTTCGCACGGCATAGGAACGTTGGAGATAACGCCTTTATACGGTGTACAGGGCAATGATGCCAACAATATCTCGTTCCTCTCGCCCGAGTGGATGAAGATGTTGGAATACACCATCAACGAAGGCAAACGCTTGGGCATTCAGATAGATATGAACCTCGGAACGGGTTGGCCATTCGGCTCACCTGAGACCCCAATAACGGAGGCTGCCTGCAAATTAATAGTGGTGGATTCGCTGGTCGATAGCAATCTCGCTAAAACTATCCAACTTCCTGCCCCCAAGAAAGAACAGCCCTATGCCCGTCTGATTATCCAAAGAGATTTCAAGAGTAAGGTAAAAGGCAAACGCAGGGTGATAGCGCTTTACGAGAGTCGTACACGCCAAATGGTGAAAAGGGCAGCTCCAGGCGGTGAAGGATATGTGATAGACCATTTTGATTCCACTGCTGTGGCGCATTATTTATCGCGTTTCGACAGAGCCTTCAAGCAATCCGGAGCACCCATGCCTGCCACGTTCTTTAATGATTCCTACGAGGTATTCGGGGCCGACTGGACACCTACGCTGCTTAGCGAGTTTAAGTCTCGCAGGGGCTACAGGTTAGAGGACAAGTTGCAGGAGTTTGTGGATGGCGAGGCACAAGTAACCAGCGACTACCGCGAGACGCTCTCCGACCTCCTCTTGAAGAATTTTACGGAGCAATGGGTGAAGTGGAGCCACGAGCGTGGCGTGAAGGTGAGGAATCAGGCACACGGCTCACCAGCCAACCTGATAGATATCTATGCAGCGGTGGATATTCCTGAGATTGAGGGTTTCGGTCTTTCTGACTTTGGCATCAAGGGCTTGCGTACCGACCCCGGCATGACGCGCAAGAACTTCTCTGACCTCTCGATGCTGAAATATGCCTCCTCAGCCGCCCATATTACGGGCAAAAGGTTGGTGTCGAGCGAGACATTCACTTGGCTCACAGAACACTTCCGTACCTCGTTGTCGCAGATGAAACCCGACCTCGACCTCATGTTCTGCAGCGGCGTAAATCGTATGTTCTTCCACGGAACGTGCTATTCTCCCAAGGACGACCCGTGGCCCGGATGGAAGTTCTACGCCTCGGTGGATATGTCACCCACCAACACCATTTGGCGTGATGCACCTATGTTGATGAGTTACATCGATTTCTGTCAGCAGCGGTTGCAGGAGGGCGAACCGGACAATGACTTCCTGGTATTCTTGCCCGTAAGGAATATGTGGCGAACGAACCTGGACAAGCGTCTGATGCTGTTCGAGATAAACTCGATGGACAAGAAAGCGCCTGAGTTCATTGCCTCGATACTGAAAATTGATTCGCTGGGCTACGACTGCGACTACATATCAGAGAAATACCTGCTTACCACATCATTTATAGACGGGAAACTACAGACTGCCGCAGGCACACGATATGCAGCACTCATCCTGCCCCCCGACTGCATCCTGAGCAAGGCTGTACAGAAGCATATTGAACAGCTGAAAAAGCAGGGAGCGCATATAATATATAAGGTAGAGGGTGCCGAACTCAGCAAATATGCAAAGCCCGAGGAGCTGCGTACGGAATTACATTTTAAGATGATACGTAGGAAGGTGGGCGATGGCTACCGTTACTTTGTGTCGAACCTTACCCCAAAAAGCTTTGGGATGCGAGAGGTCCGTCTTGCCTCTACGGGGGCAATAGTTACCATCTCACTCCGTAGTGGTGAGAGTTGCTTTATTGATGCAACGCCTGACGGTAAAAACACCATTACCTACCCTGTTGAGTCAATTCATAATTCACAATTTATAATTCAAAATTCTTCACAAAACTCAGGCGCAGGCGAAACACAATGGTCAATGGCCAATGGTCAATGGTCAATGTTGAAAGACCTCAGTGAGCAAAAATGGTCGCTCAGCTTCATAGAATCGCAGCCTGCCATAGCTGATACAATAACCATCAACGGCCTTAAAACGTGGGAGACATTGCCCAACGATAGCCTAAAGGAACTGATGGGTACGGGTGTCTATGAGACCCGTTTCAACCTTTCCCCCTCGGGGGAATTGAAGGGGGGGCATTACCAAGTTGACTTGGGCGATGTTCGAGAGTCGGCACGTGTATATATCAACGATACATACGTGGGCTGTGCCTGGTGCGTGCCATTCACTTTGGACTTCGATAAATTATTGCACGAGGGCGAGAACACCATTCGCATAGAGGTGACAAACCTTCCTGCCAACCGCATAGCGGCATACGACCGTAGAGGCGTGAAGTGGCGCAAGTTCAACGAGATTAATGTGGTGGACATCAACTACAAACGTACCACCTACGGCGAATGGGCTCCTGTGCCTTCGGGACTGAATTCATACGTTAGAATCTACAAAAGACAAATGATGATGCGATGAAAAGGATAGTTTTTCTGCTATTTATTGTGGTGCCCGCGTTGCATATCAATGCAGGTATCTGGCCCGATGGCACCAAGATGGATGCTTTCTTCAGTAACACCCAAAAGGTGAATGTGAAGAAGCTTGGCAAGCAATACGTAATCACCGACTACGGTGTGAAGAACGACTCCACGCTGATGCAGACCGAAGCCATACAAGCTGTGATAGACCGTTGTGCCAGCGAAGGCGGCGGCGTAGTCGTCATCCCCGAAGGCACCTTCCTCTCTGGTTCGCTGTTCTTCAAACAAGGCACCAACCTTTATGTCAAAGGACGATTAAAGGGTTCCGACCGCATTCGCGACTTCCGACTCTTGGAAACACGTATGGAGGGTCAAACCCTGCAGTATTTTGCAGCACTCATCAATGCCGACGGGCTGGACGGCTTCTGCATTATGGGCGATGGTGCCAAGTTGGATTGGAACGATACACCCAACGAGAATGGCTTTGTTACGCAGCAGAGTTGCATAGACGGCAATGGCTATATGTATTGGGAAGAGTTTTGGTACAGGCGTATGTACAACAAGGCTTGCACCAATCTGGAGGCTATGCGTCCACGGCTGGTATATCTCTCGAACTGTAAGAACGTAACGGTTCAGGACATCAATCTCATCAACTCCCCGTTCTGGACGAATCACCTCTATCGTTGCGAGCATGTGCGTTACCTCGACAACTTCATCTATGCCCCCACCAAGGGCGTTGTTCCTCCTGGCGACACAAAGCAGCATGGTGCACCATCAAGTGATGCCATAGACCTTGATGTTTGCCATGATGTGCTGGTACATGGCTGTTACATGCAAGTGAACGATGATGCCGTAGTGATAAAGGGCGGCAAAGGAACATGGGCAGACAAAGCCCCAGAGAACGGACCCGTGTATAACGTGCTGGTGAATAATTGTCGTTATGGAAAGGCGCACGGATGCCTTACGTTGGGTTCGGAATCTGTTCACGATTGGAACATTGTACTCTCGAACATTAAGATTAACAACGTGAACCGTGTGCTATGGCTGAAAATGCGCCCCGATACGCCTCAGCATTACGAGAAGATACGCATAGAAAACATCAAAGGCACATGCAGTTCGTTCCTCGTGGTTCGTCCCTGGACGCAATTCTTTGCACCTGGCGACAGACCCGATATGCCACTGTCACAATGCAATGACATCACCATTCGCAACATAGATGTGGATACCCAGAACTTCTTCGACGTAGGCGCATCAGACAAATATCGCCTGCTGGATTTCACCTTCGAGGATTGTAATGTGCTCGACAAGAAACAATCGTTCGACCCCACGATGATTGAAGGCTGCAAAGCACGGAAACTATACATAAACGGCATAGAAAAATAACCAATGATGAAGAGAATAAACATTATCACATTGCTTGCATTGGCACTTGCGTCCATCAGCATCAGGAGTGCATATTCCCAAACAATAAACCTGAGTGGCAAATGGCAGTTCCGTTCCGAAAGTGAAAAAGGGACGGTGAGGCTGCCTGGCTCTATGCTGACCAACGGCAAGGGCGACCCCGTGAACGTCAACACCAAGTGGACAAGTTCACTCTACGACTCCAGCTATTTCTTCAATCCCTACATGGAGAAATACCGTGTGGAGGGCAAGATGAAGTTCCCCTTCTTCCTGACTCCCGAACGGCACTATGTGGGCCATGCCTGGTACGAGCGCACGGTGAAAATACCAAAGTCGTGGGAAGGACGGCAGGTCACCCTTTATCTGGAACGCCCGCATATAGAGACTACCGTGACGGTCAATGGCCAGAAGGTGGGACACCAAATGTCGCTGTCGGTTCCCCATCAGTTCGACCTCACACCCTATATTATATATGGTGGCAAGAACCAGTTGAGCATAGAGGTGTATAACGGTATAGAAAATGTGAGCGTAGGGCAGGACTCCCATTCGGTGACCGACCAGACGCAGGGCAACTGGAACGGCATCATCGGCAGGATGGAACTACAGGCTGGGCCCATTATCTGGCGCAAACGTGTGACTCCCCATTGGGACGACCACACCATAGACATTGTGATTAACGATTCCATTTACCATATAGCGTTAGGTTCCGACACTGTACGGTGGGACGAGTTTCATCCGCAGCTCTATACACGCACCGTGGACTATCAGGGCATACCCGTCAGCGTAACCTTCGGATTGCGCGAGATACGTGCCAAAGGACAACAATTGTACATCAACGGCCGCCCCTTGTTCCTGCGCGGTACGGTGGAAAACTGCACTTTCCCTGAGACAGGCTTCCCGCCAACAGATGAGAGGGAGTGGGAACGTGTGTTCGGCAAATGCAAAGAGTATGGCCTCAACCACATCCGCTTCCATTCTTTCTGTCCACCTGAGGCCGCTTTCTGCGTGGCCGACCGCTTGGGACTCTACCTACAGCCCGAAGGCCCGTCATGGCCCAATCACGGCATAAAGCTGCGCCGAGGTATGCCCATCGACCAGTATCTGTTGGACGAAGGGCGCAGGATAGTTGACACTTACGGTCATCACCCCTCGTTCTGCATGATGGCAGCAGGCAACGAACCAGCTGGCGATTGGATGCCATACTGCCAGGACTGGGTGAAGACAATGAGGGAATACGACTCCAACCGCATCTACTGCGGAGCATGCGTAGGCGGCGGATGGGTCTGGGATGAGGGTTCGGACTACCACGTCAAATCGGGTGCTCGAGGTCTGGACTGGGACAAGGTGGCACCGCACAGCGATGATGACTACTATCAGCTCCTACAGTATCCTATTAACTACAAGAAAGAGGAACCCAACAACGAACCCATTATCGCCCACGAGGTGGGACAATGGTGTGCCTTTCCCGACTTCAAAGAGATTCCGCAATATACAGGAGTCTATAAAGCCCGCAACTTTGAGATTTTCCAAGATTTGTTGCGCGACAACGGCATGGCCTCACAGGCAGAACTTTTCCTGATGGCCAGTGGATACCTTCAGGTGCTGTCATATAAATACGATATAGAACGCAATCTACGCACCAAGGACTATAGCGGATTCCAACTGCTTGGACTGAACGACTACAGCGGACAGGGTACAGCACTTGTCGGACCTCTGAACGTGCATTGGCGCGAAAAAGGCTACTGCACGAAGGAAGACTGGACGGAATTCTGTTCCCCCATTGTACCATTGGCCAAGTTCCCAAAGTTCGTCTATACCAACAATGAGACACTACAAATCCCCATCGAGGTTTATAACGCCTCGGACCATGCACTCGAAAACGTGGCCGCCAACATTGAACTTTCAATGGACAATGAAAAATCATCCATTATCCATTATCCATTATCCACTATAAAAAATGTCCCCATCGGTAAGAATACCCCATTGGGCACAGTGAACTTATCCCTTGAGAAATTTGAAAAACCAACCAAACTGACACTGACGGTACAACTGTCGGACAACATCAAGAACCATTGGGACTTCTGGGTCTATCCAAACGATTTACAATTTGACAATATTCAACTTACGGATTTCTACGAGACCGACTCCCTTGATGCCAAAGCATTGAAAGTGTTGGAACAGGGCGGTGACATACTGCTGACAGCTGGCGGCAAGATTCGTTACGGCAACGATGTGTACCACAGTTTCCTACCGGTCTTCTGGAACACATCATGGTTCAAGATGCGTCCACCTCATACCACCGGATCCTACATCCAGAGTGAACATCCTGTTTTCCGCAACTTCCCTACCGACAACTGGCAGAACCTGAACTGGTGGGAATTGGTTAACCGCACACAGGTCATCAATCTGAGGGAGTTCCCCACAGACTTCCAACCCATCGTACAGCCTATAGACACTTGGCACGTGTCCCGCAAGCTGGGTATGCTGTTGGAGGTGCAAGTTCTGAATGGTCGCCTGCTGATGACCACCATTGACATCACCAACAAACTTGACAGTCGTCCGGTAGCCCGCCAGCTACGCTATTCCATCCTGCAATATATGGCAAGTAAGGACTTCAAGCCGAGCACAAGGGTAGGTGTGGATGTCATCCAGCACCTCTTTGAGCGTGAAGCGCCAAAAGTAAATATGTACACAAAGGATTCGCCCGACGAACTCAAACCCAAGATAAAATAAAAAAAGCCGGAAGTTTCACAAGGAATGTCACCTTTTGTCTTCCAGAACTGTTATGTTAATGACTGGCTAGTTCAGAAGAAACAAAAGTTTAACAATAAAGACAAGAAAGATTATGATGTTAGAAAGTGTTTTTGTTCCTATTGCTATTTGTTGCGTGCTCCCCATTGCGGCAATCTACCTTGGTGTTCGTCAGAAGATGAATGAAACCAACAAACGCACTCAGATTATTTTGGCCGCCATAGAGAAGAATTCCGAAACAGACATTGAGGAATTGCTCAAGAAGATGGCTCCAAAAGAGAAATTACTGAAAGAGAAACTGCTTGGCAAACTATTGAGTGGTTGTATCTTTACCTTCTCTGGTATTCTAATAATAGGCTTTTATTTTTATATAGAACTTACTGGTAAGGCTGGCGTAAAAGATGAAGTCATGCTACTACTTGGTATAATCTTTATACCCATTGGTATTGCTTTCCTCGCCAATTATTTCATTGGTAAAAAATTGCTGGCCAAAGAGATTGAGGCCGAAGAGCAGAGGCTCATTAAACATTGAGCATTGTGACCCGAGAGGATTTTATAACCCATGTGGAACGTGAGCAGGAGGCACTTCGGAGCTTCTTGCTCGCCCTCTGCTGCGGCAACAAGAGCGATGCTGACGACCTCGCACAAGATGCTTTGGTGAAGGCATATCTCTCCTGCACAGGCTATCAAGACAGAGGGAAGTTCCGCTCGTGGCTCTTCAAGATTGCACACAATACGTTCCTTAACCACAAAGCCAGTTGCCGCACGATGGAAAGCATAGATGATGCCAAGATGCTCATCGGCACAAATGCTGCCGATGCCGGCTTTCAGCATCAGAGCCTTTACCTTGCCCTCCGCACCCTGCCGCCCAAGGAACGTTCGGCCATCACCCTCTTCTACCTGAACGGCTATAATATAAAGGAAATAGCCCAGATAACTGAGACCAGTGAGGATGCCGTAAAGAAGCAGCTCTCAAGGGGTAGGGATAAACTTAAAGAGAAGTTGATTTATGGAAAAGGATAAAGCACTTGAGGAATTGTTCCTCGCCCAAACGCCACGACTTAATGATAAAGCTGAGTTTATGGAACGACTAACCAAACGCTTGGATGCTGTAGAATACATCCGTCAGTATCAGCAAGCAACGCTCCGCCGTTATAAAATGGCAATGGTGGTAGCCTTTGCTGTGGGCATCATCAGTGGTGCAGCCACTGTCGGTTACCTGCTCACTACGCCTGCCGTTCCTCTTTTTACTTTCCAGGTTCAGAACGGCTTCTTGCTTTGGCTGGCGCAGAATTCCCGCATCATTGCCAGCACAGTTCTCTCGTTGCTAATGACCGTCGGCATCTTCAGTATTTACAATAATATCCAAGACATCAGGTGTTTCCGCCAAGTTTGTCGGTGATTTGCTTTCCTCTTTGCTTTTTGCTCCGTCAGTTGGCGGAAATGCAGAATCGTGGAAGTAATGTTAAAAATAAGAGCTAATCTTTGCCATCTGATCGAACAAAAGAAAATTTTATTTTTATTTTTGCATACTTATTGATAACTTTGCAAGCAGCAACCAAAAACAATAATGCTATGATCAGAAAAACATTTATTGGCTTTTTTATTGCCCTGGTATGCCTTGGCAGTACGGCACAGACAATACGCTGGCAGAATCCATTGGAAGTGGGCACAAACATCGTACACGGACGCTGGTGGAACGAGGAACTGAAGGACTCGTACCACCGTCTGCCGCCACGTGCCGAGAGCGTGGTACGCAAAGCCGTCTGGAACCTCTCGAAGCAGTCGGCTGGACTCTCTATCTGCTTCCACACCAATTCCCCCAGCATCAAGGTGCGCTACAAGGTCAAGGGGGGACTCAACATGTTCCACATGCCCACGACGGGTGTCTCTGGCCTCGACCTATACGCCACCGACGCTAACGGTCAGTTGCGCTGGTGCGCCAGCAGGTTCAACCTCTCGTTCAAGGACACCATCAACTATGAGTTCAAGGACATCACCTACTTCACGGGCGAGGACAAGGGCTATGACTTCGAGCTTTTCCTGCCGTTGTACAACGAGGTCTCGTGGTTGGAGGTTGGCGTACCCGAGGAGCGGGAACTGCACTTCATTCCTACCACCTCCTCGGACAAGCCCATCGTGGTCTATGGCACCAGCATAGCACAGGGTGCCTGCGCCTCCCGTACGGGTATGGCGTGGACCAACATCGTGCATCGCGAGAGCGGCTATCCCGTCATCAACCTCGGCTTTTCCGGCAATGCACTCATAGAGGAAGAGGTGTTCCGTTTCCTGGCTGAGATAGATGCCAAGATTTTCGTCCTCGACTGCCTTCCCAACATGTCCACGGAGCGTACGGAGCTTATCTACGACCGTCTCATCAAGGGTGTCGGCATCCTGCGCGAACGAAGCCAGGCACCCATACTTCTTGTGGAGCACAACTACGCCAACGGCACCAGTTCGCAGCAGGCTGTTGATTGGTTCACCAACTCCAATCGTGAACAGCGGAGGGCATACGACCGTCTCATCGCCGACAGCGTATCGGGTCTCTATTACCTCAGTCACGACGAGCTGGGTTTCACGCAGGACTCTATGGTGGAGGGTCTTCACCCCAACGACCTCGGTATGCGCCAGTATGCGGATGCCTACCTGAAAAAAATCGCCTCGATTGCATTGAAAGAATTCTCGCAAACCGCGTATTAATGGGACCTCTACCATACGTTTGGTATATAAAATAACCTATGAAGGGTATTGTGGGAATGCGGAAATCGTCGTACCTTTGCAGCATGAAAAATGAAAAATGAAAGAATGAAAAGTGAAAAATTTGCTACCGCAGTAAATAGCCAAATCGTAAATAAATGGTAAATGGTAAATGGTAAATAGTAAATAGTTAAATAGTAAATGATATTATGGGAAAAATTGCAAAGCAGCTGACCGAACTCGTCGGCAACACACCACTTTTGGAGCTCAACAAGTTTTCAACGGCAAAAGGGCTGGAGACACCCGTTATTGCTAAAGTAGAGTTTTTCAACCCAGGCGGTTCTGTAAAAGACCGTATCGCCCTTGCTATGATTGAGGATGCAGAGCAGAAGGGCATCCTGAAGCCCGGAGCCACCATCATCGAGCCTACCAGCGGCAATACGGGCGTAGGACTGGCACTTGTCTCAGCCGTCAAGGGCTATCACCTCATCCTCACCATGCCCGAGACCATGAGCGTGGAGCGTAGGAACCTTGTGAAGGCATACGGTGCAGAGGTGCGACTGACCTCCGGCAAAGACGGTATGCCTGGTGCCATCCGTGCTGCTGAGGAACTGCGCGACTCGATTCCTGGAGCCGTCATCCTGCAGCAGTTCGAGAACGCTGCCAATCCCGCCAAGCACTATGCCACCACGGGTCCGGAGATTTGGCGAGACACGGACGGCAAGGTCGATATCTTCATAGGTGGTGTGGGCACTGGCGGCACCATCAGTGGCGCAGGCAAGTACCTAAAGGAGCAGAATCCGAACGTGAAGGTCATCGCAGTAGAGCCAAAGTCGAGTCCCGTACTGAACGGCGGTCAGAGCGGTCCCCACAAGATTCAGGGCATTGGTGCCGGCTTCGTTCCCAAGACCTACGATGCCAGCGTCATTGACGAGGTGTTCGATGTGGAGAACGACGATGCCATCCGCACAGGTCGCGAGATTGCTCAGTCGGAAGGTCTGCTGGTAGGTATCAGCGCAGGTGCTGCCCTCTATGCCGCTACGCAAGTTGCTCTCCGTCCAGAGAACAAAGGCAAGAAGATTGTAGTCCTTCTGCCTGATACAGGCGAGCGTTACCTCTCCACCGTCCTCTACGCTTTCGAGGATTATCCGCTGTAAAGCGATGAAGATACTACTTATAGGAGAATATAGCAATGTGCACTGGACACTGGCAGAAGGCCTGCGGGTGCTGGGGCACGAGGTGACGGTGCTGTCGGACGGTGACGACTGGAAAAACTACCAGCGCGACATCAACCTGCGGCGCCGCAGCCTTGGAATAGTGGATACACTCCGCTATCTTACCGACGTAGAATTTACCATAGCCCGTCTGAAAGGCTTTGATGTGGTACAAATTATCAATCCCGTCTTTCTGGACTTAAAAGCTGAACGTATGATGCGTTACTACCGCAAACTGCGTCGGCAGAACGGGAAAATGTTTCTGGGTGCTTATGGCATAGACCATCTGTGGGTAAGGGAGGGACTAAAGCCTGAGACCTTCAAGTACAGCGATTTCTATATTAACGGACAGCTGCGCGACTACCCCTTCCTACAGGAAATGAAGGAGGACTGGCTGAACGGAGCCAAAGGACAGATAAACCTGGAGATAGCCAACGACTGCGATGGCATCATAGCCGGATTGTATGAATACTGGCGTTGCTACGAGCAAGATTACTCTCACAAACAGACCTACATCCCATATCCTATCAATCTCTCAAAGACTATACACATAAAGCCTCATCCTGAATACCCAGGCATTCGATTCTTTATTGGCATTCAGAAAACCAGGAACGCCTACAAAGGGACGGACATCATGCTGAGCGCCCTCGAAGAGTTAAAGAAGAAGTATCCCGAGCTGATGGAGATAGTGAAGGCTGAGAGCGTTCCCTATCCCGAATATCAGCATCTAATGAACACCAGCGATGTGCTCCTTGACCAGCTGTACAGTTATACCCCTGCAATGAACGGACTTTTAGCAATGTCAAAAGGTCTGGTGTTGGTAGGAGGTGGCGAAGAAGATTTCTACAAACTGCAAGGAGAGGAAGAACTACGTCCCATCATAAACGTACAACCCACGAAGGAAGATGTCCTTCGCCAGATAGAAGAACAGTTATTGCTGCAACCTGAGAACTTGAAGCGCCTTTCTGAGCAAAGCATTGCCTTTATACAACGCCATCACAACTATGTGAAGGTAGCAAGGCAGTATCTTGACTTTTGGGCTTCCCGATAAATTACAGATATCCATCTGCCTGCACATCATAGACCTGTACAGACGCCAACCATGAACAGAAAAGAGACTGGTTTTCATCAACTTGGCAGCCCGTATCAGTCCCTCCAATTGTTGTTGCAGCGCATTGGCATCGGCATTGACAGTGATGCCCCTCTCATTCCAATAATATAAATATAGGCCACAGGAAAGCGTGGCAACCTTGGGTTGCTTGGAGAGAAGTTCGGACCAGAACCAGATATCTTCAAACAGACGTCCCTTCGGGAAGCGTGTTTCCTGAAGGAGTTGCCTCTTGTAAATCTTGTTCCAAGCATAGGTATGCTCCCAAGCTTCCGTCTTAAGCCAATACTTGCGGGCAGAGGACCAAATCTCATCAGAAAAATCCTGCAAGTATTCCGACTCATGTCCGTAATGAACCCGAACGGGGAACTCCGCCACATCTACCTGGGAGTGCTGAAGCATATAGCTAAGCACTGAGGGGATGGTAGAAGGGGCTAACTCATCATCGCTATCAACAAACATCAGATACTCTCCGCTTGACTGTCCTATGCCATAGTTACGTGCATCGGAAAGTCCACCGTTGGTTTTGTGGAAAACACGCACAGGTTCCTGTTCCGCTCCCAACGCATCTGCCAATGCACCCGTGGCATCAGTACTACCGTCGTCAACCAAAAGTATCTCGCTGTCATCAGGCAGTTGCATTAAAATGCTCTGCACACATCTTTGCAAGGTGTCGGCAACATTATAGCAGGGTATGATTACAGAAAGACGCATAGAGTGTTAGCAATTAAGGCAAAAAACAAGTATTCTATCGTATAGCACCTCAAAGGCAGGGGGAAGAACCCGTATTTCCGCAGCGAACGAAGACAAGTCATTGTCTCCCTGAAGCTATGTGTCAACTTCCAGCAGTTATAAATATAATCCATAGTGAGCTGACAGACACGCCGCCCCAAACCCTCCTGCTCCTTTCCCTGAGTTGCTTTGGCCATTCGGTCTAATTCCCTGATAACAAAAAGCATGTCACGCATTCGCTTTTGAATATGTGCTTCACCCTGTTGGTGCGTTATAGTAGCAGTACGTATCCTATAATAATAGGGCGAAGTTTCTGCCACCAACACACTTTTTGCCTTTAGCAACAACTGAGGCGTGAACAACTCATCCTCATGCACAATGCCCAGATGGAATCGCAAATCGCCCAGAATACTTTTGCGGAACATATAGCAGCAGGCCGACGAACGCATGTTGCAGGTTCTTAAAAATTCAACACCGCCACAGAACTGTTTAATCCCTTTCAGACCGCTTTCTTTTTTAGGGATACTATGGGTAAAGTCAAACATCAACATATCCGGGCGACGAGTCAACTGCAACTCCAGCACTTGCTGGTAGGCAGCAGTCAACAGGAAATCATCGGCATCCAGAAATTGGATATACTCGCCCTGTGCCATTTCCACCCCCCTATTCCGCGCAGCAGAAAGGCCCTGATTATCTTGGCTGACAACTGTCACGCCATCAAATTCAGGAGCAGGAACGATGCTGCCGTCGTCTATCAGTAGAATCTCCCTTTCCTCCACAGGTATTGGCAAGGAAAGAACACTATCTATGCATTCCCTCAACAACTCCTGCGGCTCATTAAAATAGGTAATGATAAAAGAGATTCTCTTCATGGCATTTAGAACTTTGCTGTTACACCCGTTGCTTTCACAACAGCAGGATTTCCACAAATGAAGAGCTGTTCAGTCCCACTTTTGCTATAATCCGAAACGCATACGGCTCCGCTACCCACCACAGAGGCAGGAGGAATGACTGCACCTTTTAATACCATTGTCCTATAACCCAGATACACTCCGCTGCCAATAATCGCTTCGCCTAACATGGGCTGTCCCTTACCATCCTTATAAATATGGTGATGAGTACTGTCGGTAATGTAGGTACCGCCCACCAAGACATTGTCGCCCACATTTATATGCTTATAACAGAGTACTTTGGAGTCTCTGGCGATATAGATATTATTGCCAAAGTCCAAAGAAGCATCTTTGCCCACATAGATACATGAGTCAGGACCTATACGCAAGAAACCGCCAATATTCCATGTACCTAAAATACAAACCTCTGCCTTGCCGCAAGAAGCCGTATAATCCCCAAAATCGGCATTTATGATTACCATGTTCCTTGGAGCATCTGCAGAAAGAAGGATATTGCCATTAAGCGTCAACTGTAAGGATCCATATACCCTGAAAGGCATACGCCATACTGCTTTCCACCCTCCGGCATGGTAGTTCAGCCGGAAAGTTGCAGACCAGTTTGTGTGTAATATGCTACTTAATTTCATAATCAGTATGGCAAAGGTAATGACATTTTCAGATTTCTGCAAATATTAAGAGATAATTCAGAAATTATGCCTACCTTTGTACTACAAAACAAGGAAAAAGAACTGGCAAATGATTGTTTGTATAGCAGAGAAACCGTCCGTAGCCCGCGATATAGCCCATGTGCTGGGAGCCAACTCCACGCACGACGGTTATATGGAAGGTAACGGGTATCAGGTTACTTGGACCTTTGGGCACCTTTGCGAATTGAAGGAGCCGCATGAATATACACCTCTATGGAAAAACTGGAGCCTAAGCCAGCTGCCCATGATTCCACCACGCTTTGGCATCAAGCTAAAATCAGATAAAGGTGTAGAGAAACAGTTCAACATTATTGCCTCCCTGATGAGCAAAGCTGATGAAATAATTAACTGCGGTGATGCTGGACAGGAGGGAGAACTTATACAAAGATGGGTAATGCAGAAAGCTTTGGCAAAATGTCCCGTTAAGCGTTTGTGGATTAGCAGCCTTACGGAAGAAGCCATCCGCGAGGGCTTCCAGAAGTTGAAAGACCAGTCGGAATACCAGAGTCTATATGAGGCCGGACTGATGCGTGCTATCGGCGACTGGCTGCTGGGCATGAATGCCACACGCCTTTATACTCAGAAATATGCTTTCGGCAAACATCAGGTACTGAGTGTGGGCCGGGTACAAACACCAACGTTGGCTCTCATCGTCAAACGCCAGAAAGAAATTGAGAACTTTGTCCCGCGTCAGTCGTGGGTGCTTTCTACCCTGTACAGGGAGGTAAAATTCAGTGCCATACAACGCGACGAGGAGGCCGAGGCAGAAGAAGCTGCAGAGATAGCTGAAGCAGCTAAACAGGGCAAGACACTAAAGAGCAAAGGGCCTATCTACCGAATGTTGGAATACGCCACCGAACAAGAGGGAAAAAACGTACTGGAAGCCATCAAAGACAATCCCTTTACTGTTCTTTCTGTCACCAAGAAAAAAGGCTTTGAAACACCTCCACGTTTGTACGACCTCACCAGCCTGCAGGTAGATTGCAACAAGAAATTCGGGTTCAGTGCCGATCAGACCCTCAACCTCATACAGAGTCTTTATGAGAAGAAGGTTGCCACCTATCCTCGTGTGGATACTACCTTCCTGCCCGATGACGTGTACCCCAAATGCCCTCAGATTATGAATGGGCTGTTCTTAACCAAGAATGCAGGAACCCAGCCCTATGCCGAGATTGTAAAAACGCTGGGAGGCAAACCACTGAAGAAAAGTAAAAAAATATTTGACAACAGCAAGGTGACAGACCACCATGCTATTATCCCTACAGGCATATCACCACAGAGCCTTACTGAAATGGAGTGGAAGGTATTCGACCTGATTGCCCGCGCTTATATCGCAGCTTTCTATCCAGACTGTCTGTTTGAGACCACAACCGTTATTGGTGAAGTCAAGAAGAATGAAGCGGAAACTGTCCTGTTCCGCGTTAATGGTCGTGTTACCACTGACGAAGGTTGGAAAGTCGTATTCAAGAAAATGGAAACGGAGGAGAAGGATGAAAACGAGAGCGAAAAGACATCCCTCCCGGTTTTCCAAAAAGGCGAGAGTGGTCCGCACATCCCATCACTTACCGACAAATGGACAACGCCCCCCAAACCATATACAGAAGCAACTCTGCTTCGTGCAATGGAAACAGCCGGTAAGATGGTGGAAGACGAGGAACTGCGAGATGCCTTGAAAGAAAACGGCATAGGGCGGCCCAGTACCCGGGCTGCCATCATAGAAACACTGTTCCGCAGACATTACATCCGCAAGGAGAAGAAAAGCCTTTGGGCAACTCCAACAGGTGTAGAACTTATAGACATCATCCACGAAGAACTGCTGAAGAGTGCCGAGTTGACAGGCCTCTGGGAAAAGAAACTAAGGATGATAGAACGTAAAGAATATCAGGCTAAAACTTTCCTGGAAGAACTCAAGCAAATGGTGACAGGCATCGTTTCGGCAGTCATGAATGACACCACTCCCCGCCAAATAAGCGTGAGTTCAGAACCGGCAAATAGGAAGAAAGGCAATAAAAACCACACTTGAAACGTTATTATATAGAATATTGGTAAATTTATATGTCTGGTAGATATAGGAAGATAACGGGAGATAAGCGCTTGATAGCATCGGAAGATAGAGGACAGCACACTTGTCTTCTGTCTCCTTCGAACTCTCTTTATCTCTTTCTTTTTATCGCAGTAGGATGCTTGCTTTCCTCTTGCGGAGCCGATAATCACCTGAAAAAAGGTGACCAGTACTATGCCATTGGTGAGTATTTCGATGCAGCTGCAGAATACAAGAAAGCATACTCTCGTACAAAAACCACAGAAAAAGAAAAGCGTGGCGTCCGTGCGTGGAAGATGGCCGAATGCTATAGAAAGATAAACTACACCGCCAAGAGCATTGGTGCATATCAGAATGCTATCCGATACAACTATCCCGATACTTTGGCATGGCTCTATCTGGCTCAGCTTCAGCACAAACAGGGCGATTACAAAGCTGCTATCAAAAGCTATAACACCTACCTTGAGATGGTTCCAAAAGCACCGCTTGCCGTAAACGGTGTTCAGGGTTGTATGCAAGCACCTATTTGGAAGAAGAGACCTACACTGTACAGTATCAAAAAGGAACCCATCCTAAATAGTCGCCGCGCAGACTTCTCACCCATGTTTTTGGGCGACGATGCCGACCAGCTTTTCCTTACTACCACACGTCCTCAGGCTACTGGAAACGAGATTAGCGGCATTACCGGAACCAAAAGTAGTGACATATTCTTTAGCAAGAAAGACGACAAAGGCAAATGGGGAGCACCCGAGATTGCGGAAGGAGAGCTGAACAGCGAGTACGAAGAAGGTGCTTGCTGCTTCTCACCTGATGGCAGAACCATGTATCTTACCCGTTGTACCTACGACTCGGACTATCCCCGCTATGCCGAGATTTACACCAGCCAGCGCAGCGATGCCTCTTGGAGCAAGCCCCAACTACTTCAGATTACCAAGGATACGCTTTCCAGCTATGCCCATCCTGCTGTCTCGCCTGATGGGAAATGGCTTTATTTTACCAGCGATATGCCTGGCGGACTGGGTGGAAAAGATATTTGGCGCATCGCCCTGACAGAAGTGGGCGGATTAGGGGGGGTGGAAAATGTTGGTGCTCCTATCAACACAGAAGGCGACGAGATGTTTCCGACCTTCCGTCCAAACGGAGAACTTTATTTCTCCAGCAACGGACACGTGGGGATGGGTGGTCTGGATATCTTTAAGGCCAAGCGCGACACCACTACAGGAAACTGGTCTGTCGAGAACCTGAAGGTGCCCATGAACAGCAGCGGTGATGATTTTGGCATGACCTTTGAAGGACTGCATAACAGAGGCTTTTTCTGTTCCAACAGAGGCGATGCACGCGGATGGGATCACATTATGTCTTTTGAGTGCCCGGAGATTATTCATACTGTAAAAGGGTGGGTATATGAAAAGGATGGATATGAATTGCCAGAAGGACTTGTCTATATGGTGGGTAACGACGGCACATACCAGAAGGTGAGCGTCAGAGGCGACGGCTCCTTTGTTCAGGAAGTCACGCCCAAAGTGGATTACGTCTTCCTGGGTACCTGCCAAGGCTATCTGAACCACAAAGAAGAGTTGCACGTTGATACCAGCAGCGTCAGTCAGGAATTTGTTTTGCAATTCCCGCTGGCCAGCATCAACAATCCTGTTCTTATCCGTAACGTGTTCTATGAGTTTGACAGCGCGGCTCTTACAGAAAGCAGCACACAAGCATTGGACAGTTTGGTTGACCTGCTCAACGAGAACCCCAACGTAACCATAGAATTGTCCTCTCATTGCGACTATCGAGGCAAGGATGAATATAATGAGAAACTTAGTCAGCGACGCGCAGAGAGCGTTGTCAACTATCTGATAGAGCATGGTATAGAGGCAGAGCGTCTTACCCCTGTTGGCTATGGCGAAAAACGTCCCAAGGTAGTAACACGCAAGATAGCTGAGCAGAACGATTTCCTGCACGAAGGTGACACGCTTACCGAGGCATTCATCCTAGGTATAGAGGACATAGAGAAACAGGAAATCTGTCATGCCTATAACCGTCGTACAGAATTCAAGGTTTTACGTACCACATACCGCCTTTTCGACAAGATTAAACCTTCAGAAGAAGCGATAAAGCAAACCGAGGAAGAAACAAAGCCTAAAGAAGAAACAGAATAATTCCCGTTTCATTTGGTTGTTTGCACAGAAATTCCTATTTTTGCCATACATAACGTGATATTTCTATGAAAAAAACACTATTATGGCACTAAACAGAAGATCTTTTCTAAAAAGGACAGCTGCCGCATCGGCACTGTTCAGTATCTTGCCCCGCGAGGTGCTGGGTAAGATGGGGGGAGCAAACAACTACGTTGCTCCAAGTGATCAGCTTACACGTGGTATTATCGGTGTAGGCGGAATAGGACGTTCCAGCAGTCACTTTGTGAGTGACCAGTCCTGTAGATTAGTGGCGCTGTGCGATGTGGATCAGAAGCATCTGGACTCAGCAGTAGCAGCAGCCAAAAAGAATTTCAACGAGAATGTGAAGGCGTATCACGACTTCCGCGAACTCATCCACGATTCTAACGTGGACATTGTTCACATTGCCACTCCACCGCATTGGCACGGACTAATGTCTGTTGAAGCAGCTAATGCCGGCAAGGATATCTTCTGCGAGAAGCCCATGACCCGTACCATTGGCGAAGGTAAACGCGTACAAGAGGCTGTTAAGCGAAATGCCCGCGTGTTCCGTCTTAACACATGGTTCCGCTTCAAGGACACCTTCTATGGATTGGGAACAGATGTTAAGCCGTTGAAGAAACTTGTTGACAGCGGACTGTTGGGATGGCCCTTGAAGGTACGTATCTCTGGAGCTACAGGCTTTACCTGGAAGTTCTACTGGGTCGGAAAAGAGAATCTGGAGGTACAGCCCATCCCGCCAGAACTGGACTACGATCTCTGGCTTGGCCCCGCTCCTTACAAGCCTTACAACATACATCGCACACACCAGACTTTCCGCGGATACTTTGATTATGACGGAGGTGGTCTGGCTGATATGGGTCAGCATTACATCGACCCCGTTCAGTACATTCTTGGTAAGGATGACACCTTCCCCGTTAAGGTAGAAATAGATGCTCCTCAGCAGCATCCGGATGCCGTTGGTATCTGGCGCACCATTACCTATACATATGAGGATGGCTGTCAGATTATTCTGGAAGGCGAGGGCTTCGAAAGCGAGGGAAAGGTTCCTTACATAGAAGGTCCTCAGGGTAAGGTATTTAAAGGCTTTGAGTGTACTATTCCCAATGTGCAGGAACTCATTAATGAGATGCCTGACCCAGAGCCCCGCAACACAGATTTCCTGGAGTGTGTTCGCACCCGTCGTCAGTTTGCACTTAACGAGAGCAACGGACACCACAGTGCCACCATCGTAAATATGGGTGTCTGTGCACTGCGTCTGAACCGCACCCTCCATTTCGATCCCAAGACACAGCTCTTCATAAACGACGAGGCTGCCAACCTGCTTGTCAACCAGCCCATGCGTGGAGAATGGGGAAAGATGATATAAAAAAACTCACCTCCAACCCCTCTCCAAAGGGCGAGGGGAGGATTAATTCTTAACTCTTATCTTATAATTCTTATAGAATTTATATTGCAATGAAGAAGATATTTAATATAATGTTGATGACCGTCCTGATGTTGATGGTCACAACAACCCCCGTTCTTGCACAGGATGCAAGACAGAGAACCACACAGACCATTGTGCAGGATGCATTGGCACTAATGCCTTTGCAGAACCAGAGCGACTTCAATCGTGAGATGGAGGACATTGCCAAGGCAGCTCCCCAGTCCATTGAAATTCTAGTTGGCATGATGCAACCCACAGAGAAGGCTAAGAACAACCTGCTGGAGTATGCTATCAATGGCGTCACAAACTTTGCTTCTGCTAATGCAAAGTACAAGAAGGCAGTCCTGGACGGTCTTACCGCTGCTGCCCCCAAGTCTCCAGACCAGTATGTACGTCAGTTCATACAATCACAGATTCGTCTGTTGGCCGGTGATGAAAAGCCCATCGAATTTACCCAACATGCTGGTGTTGCACCTTATGCCCAGGCATATGATAATCTGGTAAAACTGGATGCCAATGCAGGGCCCGCCATTGTTAAGACCCTCAAGACAAAAGACCATGCACTGCGCATGCAGGCACTGAAGTTTGCCACAGCCAACAATCTGGTTACCGACGATTTGGCTAAGCAAGTGGTTGCCAAGTATAAGTCTCAGACAGAAGAAGGTAAGGTTGACATCATCAACTGGTTGGGCGATAACAAGACAGCAAGTCAGAAGCCTTTCCTCAACAAGGTTCTCGCACAAGGTGGCAAGCCTGCAGTCGCAGCCATCGAGGCATTGGGTAAGATTGGTGGCGACGATGCTGCTACTGCCCTGATAGCTCAGTTGGAAGGCGATAACTGGCAGAAAGCATTTAGTGCATTGCTCAGTTTCAAAGACAATCTTTCCGGTAAGGTAACAGAGGCGCTGAAGGCCACCACAGGTCAGCAGCAGAACCGCTTATTTAACCTCGCTTCTGCCCGTCGTATCAAGAGTGCCGCTCCCATTGCATTCGAAATGGCAAAAGAAAATTCCGCAGCACGTCAGGCTCTGTCCGGCGTAGTTGGGAAGGATGACGTAAGCAAAATAGCCCAATTGTTAGATGCTGCCGGCGATTCAGAAAAGGGAGATTATCGCGCAGCGCTTACCGCCAGCCTCAAAAGTCTGGATGCCAAGCAGCAATACCAGGCTATAAGTGCCGAAATGAAGAAGGCTACGAACAAAGAGCGCTTCTACCCCATTCTGGCTGCCACCAATACCAATGAATCAGTAGATGAACTGCAGCAGATAGGTACACCTGCCGCTATCAACGCTTTGTTATACAGTACTAATCTGAAGGCTGCTGCTCCTCTGCTGAATGCTGCCAAGGCTGGCGACGACAATGCGCTAAACAGCTATATCAATTTGATTGGCAAATATCAGCGCAATGCCGATGCCCGTTATGACGGACTGAATACCGCCATGCAGCTTGCAAAGTCTGAAGATCAGAAGAAGGTTATCCTTAACTTTTTGGGGAAAACCCCAACACGCAATGCCTTCCTGTTGGCAGGTAAGTATCTCGATGACAAGGCACTGGGCTACAATGCGGCTGTGGCTGAGAAGGATATCATTAACAAGACCAACGAGGATATTGAGTATGAAGTTGTCAAAGAGAACCTCACCAAGGCAATGGCTCTCTACAAGGCTCATGGAACAGCTGATGACGGCTATGCAGTAGATGAACTGAAGAAGATTATCTCTGAGTTGCAGCCCTCACCCGTATATGTTCTTTCTGACGAGGAGAAGAAGCAGGGTTTCGAACTGTTGTTCGACGGCACCAACCTGGACAACTTTGTTGGTAACAAGGTAGGGTATGTGCCCATCAATGGGTGTATCAACGTAACAGCCAATTATGGTAATGAGAGTAACCTGTACACAGCCAAGGAATATCAGGATTTCATCTTCCGCTTTGAGTTCTGCTTCCTCCGCCCTGGTGTAAACAATGGTGTAGGTATTCGTACCCCAATGGGTGTGGATGCTGCATATTATGGTATGTGTGAGTGCCAGATTCTAGACCACGATGCCCCCATGTATGCCGGTCTGCGCGAATACCAGGTACATGGTTCCGTTTATGGCGTCATCCCTGCAAAGCGTATCAAACACAAGCCATTGGGTGAGTGGAGCGAAGAGGAAATCCGCGTACAGGGCAACCACATCACTGTTACCGTAAACGGTGAAGTAATTGTTGATGGTGACATCAAGGAAGCTTGCCAAGGACATAACGTAGCTCCTGACGGAAGCGATAACAACCCTTATACCGTTGACCATCACAACCATCCTGGCATGTTTAACAAGACAGGGCACATCGGTTTCCTGGGTCATGGTGCCGGTCTGAAGTTCCGCAATGTTCGTGTACTTGACCTCACAAAAGCCCCTAAGGGTAAAAAGAAGTAACATCCATGCTACTGAATGGCATTTGATTCCGTAGCATACGCCCTTTTCCTGCCTGTTGTGTTTTGCATCTACTGGATGCTACACAACAGGCTTTGTTGGCAGAATACCTTTCTGGTGTTTGCCAGTTATTTCTTCTATGGATGGTGGGACTGGCGTTTCCTCTTCCTCATTATCTATACAACCCTGTGCAGCTACTTCTCTGCCATCATCATAGAGAAGAAGCAGGCTGCGGGGAAGAGGCGTACCGCCATGCTTATCAATGCCTTCAACATCATTTCCAACCTGTTGATACTGGGAACCTTCAAATACTTGGATTTCTTTATCGACGGCCTCACACGCCTGTTCTCCACCTTCGGATGGGAAATGAGCTGGCCCCTACTGCATATCATCCTGCCTGTTGGCATCAGCTTTTACACCTTCCAGGCTTTCAGCTATACCATAGATGTTTATAGGGGAAAGATACAGGCTGAGCGGAATCTGCTTCCCTTTGCCGCCTACATCTGCTTCTTCCCCCAATTGGTTGCAGGTCCCATAGAGCGTGCCAACAATCTGTTGCCGCAGATGAAGCTGCCCCGTACCTTCTCTTATCCGCAAGCTGTCGAAGGTTTGCGCCTCATTCTGTGGGGACTCTGCAAGAAGATGATAGTGGCAGACAACTGCACCGTCATCTCAGGCTTTATTTTCCACGACTATGCCCAACTGGGAACATTAAGTCTGCTCTACGGAGCCATCATCTTCTCGTTCCAGATATATGCTGACTTCTCTGGCTACAGCGATATCGCCATCGGAACGGCAAGACTCTTTGGCATTCGCCTTTCGCGCAACTTCAACAATCCCTATCTGGCAGCCAGCATCCCTGATTTCTGGCGTCGCTGGCATATTACCCTCACAACATGGTTCAGGGATTATGTCTATTTCCCCTTAGGAGGTAGTCGTTGCAGTCGTATTCTCAACATCCGCAACACCATTGTGGTCTTCCTGCTCTGCGGCCTGTGGCACGGAGCGGGCTGGCCCTGGCTGGCATGGGGGTTGTATCACGGCCTGCTCTTTATCCCCTATTGTATGCACTGGCTTCGTCGGCCTAAGAGCAACGAGGTTTTCTTTACCAACACCCTGCGTTCACGTCTGACACAGGGCTTGAAGATTGCCTTCACCTTCCTGCTTGTCAGCCTGGGCCGAGTGCTCTATCATACAGGTAACCTTTCTGATTCCCTCTGTTATCTGAAGCGCATCTTCTGCACAATGGATCTCAGCATACCGCCCTATAGCAAGAGCATCCTCATCTTTTTGGCCATTATGCTTTGGGTCGAGTGGCGTGACTGCCGTCTGCCTCGTCAACGCTGGGCCAGATGGCTTATCTATTACATTCTGCTTTTCACTATCTTTATGAAGGGAACAGCAGGCAGCCAGTTTATGTACTTCCAATTCTAAAGCCGTAAGACGATGAAGCACTACATAAAAACACTGGTACTTTTCAGCCTACCCTTTATATTGCTGCTGGCCATATACATCTATACCGACCCCTTCAAGGTGGTATGGAACTACGACAATTACTACCCTACGGGCAAATCAGACGGTATATCACTCAATCCCTCCCATGTAGGAACACGCAACTATCTCCTACGTCAGCCACACGAACATTATAACGCCTTCATCTTCGGTAACTCGCGTAGCATATACTACCCCATAGCTGAATGGCAGAAACACCTTCCCACTGGCAGCCGGTGCTACCATTTCGATGCTGCTGCTGAGTCTGTTCAGGGCATTTGGGAGAAAGTTCGGCTGATAGAAAGCCAGGGAGACAGCCTGAGAAATGTGCTTCTGGTCTGCGATGCCGATCTGCTGAGCCGACTTCAGAATCCACATTGGCATTTGTGCGAATCAGATCCAGCACTTACGGGCTACTGCAACTGGGCCTCTTTTCATTGGTACAACCTACGGGCATTCCTTAATGTCAAGTACATGTGTGCCTTGCTCGATTACCGTCTTTTCCACACTCTGCGCCCATACATGCTGGAGAATCACATGCTCAGCGAAGACCTTTTCCTTTACGACTCCGTCAGCAACGAGTGCAACTTCCAACCCATGGAGCAACAGATAGCCTCCGGGACCTACTACACTCCCCAGCGCATCAATCAGTTCCAAGGGGTACAGTTCCCCGATTCCGTTTCTGCTCCCGTTCTTGGACCGCGTCACCTTATATTATTAGACTCCATAGCCAACGTATTCCACCGGCACCACACTCAATGCCACATCATTGTCAGCCCGCTTTACAATCAGATACGGCTCAACCCTGCCGATATAAAAGCATTACAGGAACGGTTTGGCAAGGGAAATGTCCATAACTTCTCCGGTCCTAACCAGTGGAATGCCGATTATCACAACTATTTCGAGACTTCACATTACCGCACACGCGTTGCGGAGGAAATACTTAGGCAAATAGAATAAGTTACCTTACCATCTTTTTGCCGTCCTGGATGTAGATTCCGGGCTTTAGGCCTTTGACCATTGACCACTGACCATTGAGCATTGACATTTTTTTATTGCCAACCAGACGACCGTTGAGGTCATAAACTTCCCCATTATCAATTGTCAATTTCCCATTTTCAATTGAAGTGATACCCGTGGTATTGTCTGTAGTGAAGCGATACGAACCAGAGCCAAGGCGGCAGACAGCCTTCCCGTTTTCTACGCCCAGGAACTCAATATCGCCACACTCCGTAACCGGCTCACCACTCTCCATTAGCTGATAACCGTCTGCTATGGGCATATATAGCGTAGCGGTGGTGTTGGCAGGGATGGTAACGTTATACGTCAGCTCTGCTCCGCCCTCACTCTGCCAAGAAGCCTTGATAGGTCCATAGACACTCCAGAAATCGGCATCGACAGAGGTAATGCGCTTTTGCTGGTACCGCAGGACTTTACGGGTATCAGGATTAGGACGAAGGATGAAATGGCGGAAGCCGGCATTCTCTTCGTCAGGACAGATACCTGCCATGTGACGGAACATCCACTCAGCTATGATACCGTATGCATAGTGGTTGAAGGAATTCATGCTGACAGGACCGTATCCGCTGGCTTTGGTGTATGAGTTCCAACGCTCCCAGATGGTGGTGGCACCCTGGTCGATGCTATAGAGCCATGAGGGGTCGTTACGCTGCAGCAGAAGGGTATAAGCCTCATCGTTCAAGCCGTTCTCTGTCAGTGTCTGATTCAGGATGGCCGTACCCAGGAAGCCCGTGTTCAGTTTGTATGAATTGCCAGAGATAGCACTGCGCAATGCTGTGACAGTACGCTTGACGGCATTTGCGTCGCGAAGCAAATTGTAATGCAGTGCCATAAGGTAGGCACATTGTGTACTGATGTTGGGCACACCCGTTGAGGAATTGGTATAGCGTTTCTGCCATTCAGCCTTAATGTTCTGGAATAGTTCGTCGTACTGCTTGGCCTTCTTGGCATAGCTGTCGGTCTCGCTGGCAGAGAGTACACGTGCCATCTTAGCCATAAGCTGGGCATCAAGTGCATAATAGCATACGCTGCAATAGCGGGAATCCGTATTAACATAAGCCACCCAGTCGCCATACGTAGTCTCACCGCCATTGTACTGGTAGCTTCCTTCCGTCTTGGTAGAAAGGAAGTTCATGTAGCGTTCCATAGCAGTCCAGTTATCCTTGATAATCTGTTTGTCACCCGTCATCAGATAGACATTCCAGGGCAGGATTACCCCCGCATCAGCCCATGCAGCGGCACCAAAGCCTACATCCCAGGCATAAGGTGCAATATGGGGGAAAGCACCGTCTGAACGCTGTGAGTCGCGCATATCACGCATGAACTTTTCGTAGAACATACGTGTGTCGGCATTGTAAAGACCCGCCATAGAATAGACCTGCGTATCGGCTGTCCATCCTTGTCGCTCATCGCGCTGCGGACAGTCGGTGGGCACACTTAGCAAGTTGCTGCGCTGGCCCCACATGACGTTGCTATAAAGCTGGTTGACATCTGGATGAGAGGTCTTGAACGTAGAACGCTCATCCATAGCAGAAGTAACGGTTTCGCCTACCACGTCTGAAAGTTCCACATCGCCCGAAGTTGTCACTTCTATGTATCGGAAACCGTAGAAGGTTGTAGTGGGATGGAAGGATTCACCATCAGCATCACCCTTAAGGGTATAGTAGAGCGAAGCTTCTGCGCTACGCAGGTTCTCGGTGTATACAGAGCCTGCAGGCCCGTCATCGCCACGCCCCCTGTCGCCCGTGGTATTCGGCATCTCTCCAAAGCGGAAACGCAGACGCGTGCCACGTCCTCCCTTAGCAGTAAAGCTGACCCATCCGGCAGCATTCTGACCTAAATCTATAACGGCAGCCTGACCGGCCTTTAGCTGGAAGTGGTTTTGACCGATAAGTTCCGAAACGCTGTTAATCTGTCCGTATGTCTTGCCGTTCTGCTTAGTTCCCTCGTAGATAGTAACCGTTTTGGGCATTCGCGCCAAGGCAGGGACGGCCTTAACTGCAGGACCTTCAAAGGCACGGATAGTCCCCTGAAAGTCAGAACTGATTTCTGTAGCATACCAGTCAGAATCGTCGAAATCGGCTTCAGACCAATTGCTCTCCAGTCGGGCATCGTATGTCTCTCCATTGTAGATATCGCCCTTGCGAAGCGCGCCGTTGGTGTTTGAAGACCATGAGGTATCAGTAGCAATAGTCTGCTCAGAACCATCGTCGTATGTAATGATGAGCATACCACGGAATGCCACGGGCTTGCTGCCGTACATACCATGGGCTATTCCTCCGCTCCACCATCCGCTGGTAAGTTCGGCACCAATGGCATTTTCACCCTCACGAACAAGGGTTGTAACATCATGCGTAGTATAGAATACAGTCTTTGTAAACTCTGTAAAGCCTGGTTTCAGTTCGTCTTGTTCCGTGGTACCATCGTCATACGTGATTCCAACCCGCTTACCATTTATATATACATTGTATATACCCAGACCTGTAGCATAAAGACGGGCACGCTTGATGCCCGCATTAACGGCAAAGGCTTTACGCAACATGGGAGCTCCAGGCAGAATGCTGCCATCGCTCTGCATCATACGCTTGGCACTGCCCACAGCAGCCTCCATATACACTTGACGGCTGCCATCATATTCGCGGATATCAGCATTGTCAAAGATGCAGGCAGGCTGTTCAAAGTCCTCCGAGAGTGTCACGGTGGCATTGCCTTCGCTGTCGTATGCAGTAACCTTGAGGTTGTCGAAGTAAGCCTTCTCACGCTCATTGCCTGTAGCACTTACACGGAAACCCACATCACCCATAGCCAATACAGCAGCGGCATCTACGAAGGTATCTACCAACTTGTCATCTATATAGGTATGCACATAAGGTGTCTCACATGCTATGCGAATGCGGTGAGTCTTCCCGACAATGTCTTCCTTGCTGAACCCCTGAATGGGAGTGTCATTGTAGGTAAGAGCGCCCGCATTATAGACATGGCGACGGACAACAGGCTGAGAGACTTCAAAGGTATTGATAGCCCACATCATGTAAGTATCCGGAGCCGTCGCGGAGAAGCAGATACTGGCATTATCCTGAACAAGGGTCATATCGGCCTCCACATCATAATGCACATACTTGCCCATCTTCAATTGCCAACAGTATGCGGTAGGACCTGACACGTAGAACCGTCCGTTCTGCACGCTGCCGCCGGTAAACATCTTTCCTTCTTCGGTATCAAAGTGCTCCTGTAAAAGAACCTTTCCGCCGGAAGTAACTATAAAGTCGTCAAAGAATGCCTGCTCAGGCACGTCACCATTGTCATAGTCCTCACGAAAGCCAAAGTCGCCGTATGCAAAGTCGCCCGACCGGCTATCTACCTGTGTACCATCCACGAATGTAGTTGCTGTGTTGGCATTTCTTACCTCTATACGAAGGGTATGCACCTCGCCGTTCTTAACATCAACGCCCAGCGCATTCTCCGACAGACAGGCAGCACCACCGTTCTGCCAACGGTGCGGGCGGAAACGGGGAGACCCCGTAAGGGTATTCACCTGCCACATATAATAGTTGTCATGGTCCTTGGCAGCAAAGATAAGACCTGCCGCCAGTTGTTGAACCTGGAATTTCACTTCTACCTCATAGTCCTTAATCTGCACAGGAGTTTCGCCCGATGAGGTACCCTTGGGGTTGGTGCCGGCTTTTATCCATTTGGCACGGTTCCATGCCGTAGCGGTTTTTAAGCCAATCTCAAAATAGGCACATTCCGTGCTGGTGGCAGCATTGCCTTTGTTGTCAGTAACTGTTACCTGCCAGTAATAACGGGTGCGGGCTTTAGGCGAAAAACCTGTAGCCAGGACATCTGTCGATTGGCTACTCTCTATGGTTCCTGACTCCCATACAACCTCACCAAAGTCACGCTCTGTGCTCACTTTGATACTGTAAGAGACCTGCATGACACCGCGCTCCGTGGAATTGAGCATCCAACTGAAAGAGGGTGTTGTGATGTCTATACCGATGGGATTGGTATATGCCTGCGTCTTAAGGTTGTTTACCTCGAGCGCAAACAAACTGATTGTTACAAACCATAGGGTAACAAGCAATAATAGTTTTTTCATTACGTTATTTTGTTTATTTTGTAAAAATATAATCCGATGGCAAATTTAGTGTTAAGCCTATAACTACACCTTTAATTTATGACATTTAGGCATAGATTTATGACATTTTTCGCAAATATACACGTTTTCAGAATAAAAATAATCAACTCAGGGTTGTTTGTGTACTGTTTCTAACTATATTTGTGCAGAAAACATCCTAGTTTTCTATAAAATTTGACACTAATATGAACGAGCATCTCAATTTCAAATACCTGCCTTCGATTGAGCACGATTTAGACTGGGGACTTACCGTAAATTGCGTAGGTATGCAGGAAATTCTGCCAGGCGAGCCCTATCCGCCAGCCATGCATCCAATGTCATACAGATTCCAGCCGGCAGCCGGGCGCATATTAGACGAGTACCAACTGGTCTATTGTTCTAAAGGAGCAGGAATGTTCCGTACAGAAACGGCAGGCGAAATGCACGTTAAGGCAGGCGATGTGATGATGCTTTTCCCACAGGAACGCCACACCTATTATCCAGATGAAAAAACGGGGTGGAAAGAGTACTGGATAGGATTTCGCGGACCGAACATTGAAATGAGGGTACAAAACGGGTTCTTCTCTACACAGCACCCGCTATTCCATTTGCCTATAACAAAGAACCGCGATATCGTCTATCTCTTTAACCTGGGAATAACAGCTGCCCAGCACATGGAGAAAGGGTATCAGCAATTATTAAGCGGATATGTAAACATGATGTTAGGTTACCTTTTGTCGTATGACATTACGTCAAGTCAGGCAGAAAAGGAGACAACAGAAGACATCCACCAAGCCCTGCTATACATCCACAACCATTTTCATGAAGACATACGTTCTGAAGACGTTGCCCGGGCTATCAACTGGGGGTATAGCCATTTCAGGAAGGTTTTCCTCCAGCAGACAGGCATGACACCATACCAGTACATACAGGAAACCCGCATTAAGGAGAGCAAATTTCTCTTGCTTAACACCACCAAGGCTCTTAAGGAGATTGCCTACGAAGTGGGATTCAACAATCCAGACTATTTCTCCACAGCCTTTAGGCGCATCACAGGGGTGTCTCCGCTCTCATTCAGGAAAGATGAAAGATAAATTTACAAAATAATTTGGCTGTTATGATGCATAGTCGTATATTTGGGAATAAAACACATTAAAAAATAATATGGATACAAAGAATACAGAGAATAAGGAGAAAAAGGTAGAGCAGACGTACCATTGCAACGATTGTGGCAACGTAATATACAAACACGAGGTTTTCTGTTCCAAGTGCGGAAAACTGCTGGACAGATACGACTTTGAAGACTGAAATGAAACCACAAAAGTCAGCACAAAAGAGAGTCCGTAAACTTATGCTGCGATATTTTTACGTAACACCTTGATTTACAGGACAATTCGCTTCTTGACATCATCAGGATCCAGTGCGTTTCTTTTCGCGGGAAATACCCGTTTTAGAAACACTTAAGTATTTCTTTCAAAACAGTTAAGTGTTACTCCAAAAATACTTAACTGTTTTTGACAAAACACTTAAGTGATTTTTTTGACCCTATTTTTCTGTTAATTCTCAATTAAAAGTGTTATCTTTGTAGGCAAAGGTTGAACGCATTAAAGGATAGCATCAGACACTTAACGTGAAGGGGGTGGTATATGTGGTGCGGATACGCCACTGCTCTGGGTAAAGATTGTTGATGCGGTTGCCGACGCACTTGCCCGGTCCTAAGATATAGCCTTTATAACAGAGCAGAACCATGCCGCGAGGAGCAGGAACACGTATAGCCTCGCGACGGAGATACTGTAAGGCTTCCGTATAGTTAAGTTCTACACGCGGCAAATCAGAGTCGATGGTGAAGGCAGGAGGGAGAACGTTGAGCGTTGGCAATTGATAATTGACAATTGATAATTGACAATTATCAGCTGAGGATTCGCTTTGGTCTGTTGGCTGTTGGTAATCACCTGTTTTCCGGATGGCGGCACAGTAGAAGCCTTCTCCCCTATCGCGACCAGGCAGAAAGTGACATTCCTCTAAAAGCTTGGCACCAAGGGTATCGCAAATCCAACGGACATTGTCTTCGTTTTCGAAATGATTGAAGGTGCAGGTACTGTAGATGAGCAAGCCGCCTGGTTTGAGGACGTGCCAGATATCCTGCAGAATTTCCCGCTGACGATGCCAGCAAAGATCTACATTCTCTAAACTCCAATCTCGGATAGCATCTTCATCCTTACGGAACATACCCTCGCCTGAACAGGGAACATCGGTCACCAACAAATCAAAGGAGTTGGTAAAGGCTGCAAAATCTGCCGGATAATTCTGTGTAACAATACAGCGCACGGGATATTCACCCTCTGCCATCCGTGTCCACTTCTGCATATTTTCTGAAAGAACCTGCGCACGCTTGGGCATTGGCTCGTTGCTGACAAGTAAAGAACCTTCGGGCAAGAGAGCTGCCAAAAGCGTACTCTTGCCACCGGGAGCAGCACAGAGGTCCAAAGCAACAACGTTGCTTTCAAAGTTGAGAGTCGGAAATCTTGAATCTTGAATTAGAAACCTGCTGACCAAGTTTGCTACATACATAGAGGAGGCTTCCTGCACGTAATAGGCTCCTGCATGAAGAAGGGGGTCGAAGGTAAAGGCGGGACGTTCCTGCAAGTAGTAGGCATCGGGACACCAAGGAACCGCCTCCGCGCGTACATTATTATTTATTATAAGAGGCTTACCCTTTCTGGGGTTAAGACGGACAGAAACCTCGGGCTCCGTGCCGGAGAGGGCTTCACACAAGGCACAGGCAGTATCATTGCCATACTGCTCATGCATCAAACGAATAAAATCCTCGGGCAACTGCATATTCCTTTACACACTGACAACACCTTTGATAGCTGGCCATGGGTCATAATCCTGAAGCTGGAAATCCTCGTATTTAAAATGGAAGATATCCTTAACCTCTGGATTGATAACCATCTTGGGAAGTTTACGAGGTTCACGACTGAGCTGCAGATGAACCTGCTCGAGATGATTAAGATAGATATGCGTATCACCCGTAGTATGAACAAACTCACCTGGTTTTAAACCACAGACCTGTGCCATCATCATACAGAGAAGGGCGTATGAGGCTATGTTGAAGGGAACTCCCAAAAAGCAGTCGGCACTACGCTGATAAAGTTGAAGACTAAGCTTGCCGTCGGCTACATAGAACTGGAAGAATGCGTGACAGGGAGGGAGGTTCATGTTCTTGATGTCTGCCACATTCCAGGCGCTGACGATGATACGACGACAGTCGGGATCAGCCTTGATGGTATCTACAGCCTGCTGTATTTGGTCGATGAACCCTCCGTCATAATCGGGCCATGAGCGCCACTGGTAACCATAGATGTGCCCAAGGTCGCCAGTCTCGGGGTCGGCCCATTCGTTCCAGATACGAACACCACGCTCCTGCAACCAATGGGCATTGGTATTACCCTGCAGGAACCATAGCAGCTCATAGATGATACTCTTAAGGTGTACCTTCTTGGTGGTGAGAAGAGGAAAGCCTTCTTCCAGATTGAATCGCATCTGATGACCGAAGATACTGATGGTACCCGTCCCTGTTCGGTCGCACTTACGGGTGCCCTCGTCAAGGATACGCTGTAGTAAGTCTAAATATTGTTTCATTTATTTCATTGAACATTGAACATTGCTTTCGCTAATCGCTAACCCTTAACCGCTAACCCACAGTTTTTACGTAATCTACGAAACGGTAGGCATGGGTATGACGCTCGTCGGGCTGGTGTTCCTCTGCCCAGCCCTCAGTCCACTCTTCTTTTGAAAAGGGAGGAAAGAAGGCATCAGCTTTTGCCGGAATATCTTGAATCTCTGTCAGGCAAAGACGGTCAGCAAGAGGTAATGCTTCTTTATAGACACTGGCACCGCCTATAATATATACATCTTCTTCCGGGGCACAGGATGCCAACGCCTCTTGCAGCGAGGAATAGACATCTGCTCCGGGGAAGACCATCCTGGAACGTGTAAGGATCACGTTACGCCTGTTGGGTAAAGCACCTTTGGGCAACGACTCGAAGGTGCGTCGCCCCATGATAATGGTATGTCCCGTAGTAAGAGCCTTGAACCGCTTTAAATCGTCAGGCAGCCAATAGAGTAGTTTGTTCTCATATCCTATGGCCAAATTCTGTGCAACAGCAGCTATTATGCTTATCATAAGAGTTCTGAATCCCTTTGTATTTTATTGTTGCAAAAGTATAAAAAAAAGGCGACTTGCAAAAACAAGTCACCTCTTTTTTAATGGAATATCTGTGTTTTATCAGTTACGACGAGAAGCTGAATAATTCAGACGCAGCGCCCATGACTTACGCAACACTTCCTTGATATCGGTAATATAACCCATCTGAGTGTGCTGGTCTGCCTTAATGGAGATAATCTGGTCTGCCTCGTTTCTCATACCCTGACGCTCGGCTGCAACGAAATCCATTACCTCACGAGGTTCTGCATAGCGGTCATTCAACTGAATACGTGTACCGCTACCCATCTGGGCACGAAGCTGATCTGTTGGAGGACCAACATATATGAACGAAACAGCAGACTTCTTCTCTAACTTCTCCAATTCAGTACCCTGAGGAACAACGAACTTAACCTTCAGCGTTACCTCACGCATTGTTGTTACCATCATAAAGAAGAACAAGATGGTAAAAATCAAGTCGGGCAGAGATGAGGTGTTCATCTCGACCATTTCACGACCTTCTTTTCTCTTAAATCCTGCCATTATTGTGTTCCTCCATATTTTTTAGGTTCTGCCTCGGAAATGTTCTGAGGATAATAATCGCGAATAGCCTTCTTCTCTTCATCACTCAAATACTGATACTCGCGATGGAACTTCTCCTTAGACAACTCATTACGCAACTCACTATAAGCAGCTACCAACTCGTTTTGAACCTGAAAATACGCATCGTATGGGGTTCCACGGTCGGTCTGCACAGAGATAACATGCTTGTCTGTTACTACACAGCGCCCCAGCAGGTCAATAATCTTAACATGCTTCTCAGGCCACTTGCTGTAGTTCTGCTCGTTCTTGACGAAATCCTTCACACGCTGACGCAACTCTTTCATGTCGCCATAGCCACTTGTCGTCTCGTCCTTTATCCATAACTGGCCTGAAGCATTCAAGCGAACATACAAGATATTTCTTGCCTTGATGTCAACCTGAGCATCCTCCTGGTCTGGATCTGGCGGCTGGGGAAGGCGACGCGCCAATCCCATATCCGTATCCATAGATGTCGTTACCAGGAAGAAGATAAGCAACATGAAAGAAATATCCGCCGTTGAACTGGTGTTCAGACCGGGCATTTTCTTTTTCTTCTTTGCCATATCTTACTTATTTAAGGATGTTACTTTTTAATGGCACTATTGGTAAGAACACCAGTCATGCTAACAAGTACAGCAGCTGCAGCAGCGAGGATAAGGATACCTATAGACACACAGAATGCATCTACCACGGTAACCCATCCGGCTGTAGTAACAGTGCCGTCGGCAGCGGTGAAATCAGACTCACCCAAGCCAATTACCAAACCAATTACCAATGAAACAATAAACAGGCCCCAAGTGATGAGGGAAACCTTACCGCCAGGAACACCGGTAGAAGCGGCAGGGTCTGTACCCTTGCTGCTTGCCATACCCTTTACACCTGACCATACGGTAAGTCCTGCTGTTGCTATCACCATCACATACATCAACCACATGATGATGTCGGTAAGCACTGGCTCATTGTTGTCACCTACAGGATTATCATAGCCGATCGTCAAGAACAGTCCGAAGGATACCAAGATAATTCCAATGCAGATGTACAAAGCCATCTGGGAAATTTTCTCTATCTTCATAATTCTCTCTCTAAAAAACCGGTTATTACTTCTTGCACTTATCAGACTGTACGCACATGGTCAGCAACTCCTGTGCTGCCTCTTCCATATTACTGGTCAGAGATTCAACCTTAGCCAGAATATAGTTGTAGAATACCTGCAGAATCAAGGCTACGATGATACCGAAGATAGTGGTAATCAAAGCCACTTTCATACCACCGGCAACAACTGTAGGACTGATATCACCTGCACGCTGGATGTCATCGAATGCCATTACCATACCGATTACAGTACCCAAGAATCCGAGAGAAGGAGCCATAGCGATGAAAAGGGTAATCCATGAGCAGTTCTGCTCGAGGTAAGAACCCTGAACCTCAGCTTCCATGTTGATAGTACTCTCGATGGTACCGATATCGTTACGGTCAGTACTTGCCAGACACTCCATTGCCTTACGGCTTACCTGGGCAACTGGACCACGAGTACCCTTGCAGAAATTAATTGCAGCAGCAATGTCGCCAGCAGCAACCTTACCTGCCAATTCCTTTGTAAACTTGCGAGTGTTAATCTGAGCAAGAGACAGATAAATAACACGCTCAATACAGAAAGCAAGACCCAATACCAAAGCGATAGCTACCAAAGACATAAAGCCGGCACCACCCTCAATGTACTTTGTCTTCAAAGTCTTAAAGATACCTTCACTCTCTTCCTCTACAACGGGAGCAGCGTCTGTTGTTTCTGCTTCAGCAGCAGTTGTGTCCACAGCAGTTGTGTCTGCAGCAACGGTGTCCACCTGTTCGGTAGCGGCTACCTCATCTTCCTGAGCCATTACAGCTGATGTTGCTCCAAAAGTAAATGCTGCTACCATCGCAACAATTGCAAATAACTTTTTCATTTTGTGTTGTTTTAAATTGATTAATGTTATTACTAATTATTTTCTTTCGTTTTCACTTAAATACCTCCTTACGGAGAGACGGGGATTCGCCATGGCTTTCTGCCTTTGGGCTTTGAACCCCGACTATTCTCCTTGCGGAGAGACGGGGATTCGAACCCCGGATACGCTTTTGACGTATACACGCTTTCCAGGCGTGCCTCTTCAGCCACTCGAGCATCTCTCCTTGGGCAGAAACGCAATTTACGCGTCACTATATACGTTTTCGGTTACAAAAATATCTTTTTTTTTGAACATTACCACATGTTATTGCAAAAACTTTTGAGTAAAGTGGCTTTTTTTCAACTATTTGCACACATTGAAACTAATTTACACGCGAAAAAATGCGTTTTACATTGGAATTGGTTACCTTTTCCACCTCATGGGGTGATACATTATATATGTCTGCCACCTTACGCATTACTTCTGCAACATAAGCCGGCTCGTTTCGCTTCCCCCGGTAGGGAACGGGAGTAAGATACGGGGAGTCTGTTTCCAACACAATACGCTGAAGAGGTATCTGGCGCAAGACATCTGGCAAGGGAGATTTCTTGAATGTTAAGACTCCTCCGATACCCAGGACAAAATTGTTGAAAGAAAGCAATTCCTGTGCCTCCTCTAAAGTACCGCCAAAGCAATGGAACACACCAAATAATTCTTCGGATGCATATTGGCGAATGGTTTGCACCAACTCGGAATGCGCAGAGCGGGAATGAATCATCAAAGGAAGCCCATAACGAACGGCCCACTCTATCTGACGGGAAAAAGCATTGATTTGTTGTCTGACTCTACTTCCATCCCAATAAAAATCAAGCCCTACCTCTCCTATCGCCACATAAGGATGCGCAAAATCCTTCAGCAATTCCTCCATTCTGTCAAGAACCTGAGAATAATCATCAGTAACATCCTCGGGATGTAATCCCATCATGGGGTAGCAGTAACCAGGAAAGGTATGGCAAAGGGAAAGCATGGGCTCTATGCTTGTCTCGTTGATATTAGGAAGCAGGATACGCTCTACCCCCGCCTGCCGAGCCCTTTGGATAACAGGCTCCCTATCCTCCTCATACTCAGACCCGTAAATATGGCAATGCGTATCTATCATGATTTACGATTAAGCATGGACTGTGCATAATCCCACAGGACAATAGTACGTTCCTGAGGCAACGATACACGTGATATGGCTTGGGCTGCTTCCTGGTAATACTGATTAATCTTGTTTCGGACCAACTGGGGGACACCTATCTCATCATATAGACGGGTTACGGCGGACACCTTTTCTTCTCGGGAGGGATTTTCCCTGTTCAGCCATCCGTTCAGTTCACAGGTTTGTTCCTCGTTGGCCAATAACTGGGCATTAATAAGCATGTAGGTTTTCTTATTACACATGATATCGCCACCTATCTGCTTTCCAAATGTTTTAAAATCTCCATAGACATCCAGATAATCGTCCTGCAGTTGAAAGGCAAGCCCTAATTTCTCGCCAAACTCATACAACGCATCAGCATCCTGTTCCGTAGCACCGCCAAGAATGGCTCCAATCTTGAGTGCACAAGCCAAGAGAACGGAAGTCTTCAGGCGTATCATCTCTATGTATTCTGCTTCCATTACATCTGAACGGTTTTCAAAATCAATATCATACTGCTGTCCTTCATCTATCTCCAATGCGGTTTCGGTAAACAAACGAAGAACTGCCGGCATATACTTCTCTTCGCATTGAGCCATACGATGAAAGGCCAAAACCAACATATTATCACCACTCAATATGGCAGCATTGTCATCCCATTTCTTATGCACACAAGGATTTCCCCGGCGAACCTCGGCATGATCCATGAGATCATCATGAAGGAGGGTAAAATTATGGTAAGTTTCGATGGCAATGGCCGGCATCAGGATATGCTCAACATCTTCTTTATACATGTTATATGCCATCAACATCAGCACAGGGCGTAAACGCTTGCCACCCAAAGACAAGACATACCGTATGGGGTCATATAGGGCGGCAGGCTTTCTGTCATACGGCAAGGAATTGATGGCGTTATTAACTATCTTGAAAAGTTCTGTGCTACTATACATTATTATAAATAATAGATTTACAATTAAACAAGGAAAAACAAGGCTGCCCACCTACACGGAGAGCAGCCTTACATTTATAAAACAACTTTATTAATTCAAACGGAAATTCACAGGAAGGTTGAAACGGGAACGAACCGTCTTGTTACCCTGCTTGGCAGGCTTCCATTTCGGCATCATCTTAACCACGCGCTCTGCCTCCTTAGACAAATTGGAATCAGGAGACTTAAGGATTTTAACATCCACAATACTTCCGTCACGATTTACAACGAACGCAACATATACACGTCCCTGGATATCCTGTTCCCTACAGATAGAAGGATAATTGATATGGTCACCCAACCATTTATACAAAGCCTCATCACCACCAGGGAACTGGGCATTCTCCTCTACAACATCGAAAATGCGGTCATCATCGTCCTCTTCTACAACAGGACCTACAGGACCGGATACAACAGCAGAAGGAGCACCTGTACCAACAACAGTTGTGATAGCCTGATTTACTTCCTCGGTAGTCTGAATTTCCTCCTCGGGCAACTCTGTATCATCCTCTACCTCATTGATAACCTCCATTACAGTTGGTGCGGCAGCTGGTGGAGGTGCCATCATTTCCTCTTGATGCGTGATAGGAATCATATCCTCCTCCATCCTGAAATCATAAATTTTGCCTTCGTCAACAATCTTCACCTCGCGCTGGGTGTACTCAAAGGCAACGAACATAAGAGCCAGAGACAATACATATCCAATCAAGATATTGGTGGATTTCTGCCCCTGCAGTTCTTCGTTTACAGTTTTGTTAGCATCCATAATATTTATTTTTCTTATTTTTATTCGCAAAAACACATCTATTTGGGGCAAATTTAGCACATTTTTTTTATTTCCTATTGCTCTCTGGTGTTTTTTTTTAGGTTCAATTTAATTTTTGTGCGATTAAAAGACAATATTGACAGAAAATGCACTAACTTTGGGCGCAAAATGCTAAAGACAATGACAAAGAAGCATACACTTCCACTTATTTGGGCATTATTATTTGTGCAGATAGAATCATTCGGCCAAGAAAGCACAAGTATTTTCAACTTCCTTAATCTACCCAATTCTTCACATGTTACGGGTTTAGGAGGCAAGAACATATCATTGGTCCAAGATGAAATCCAAACTGCGGCCATGAATCCGGCATTACTCTCTAATATAAGCGACAAGAGTGTTGGCGTGAATTTTATGACGTATATGCAAGGTTGCAAAGCCGGTGGTGCTGCGTATGCGCAAACAGCAGGCAGCCGCGGAACATGGGGCGTTTATACTCAGTTTGTAGGATATGGCTCTATGAAGGAAACAGACCTTGCGGGAGAAATTATGGGAGAGATGAAACCTCTGGACCTTTGCATAGGCGGCCAATACAGTTACATGCTTACTGACCGACTTTCAGGAGGTGCCACCGCAAAGATTGTTTATTCGCATTATGGAGAATTCAAGTCGTGTGCCTTAGCCGTTGATTTGGGACTGAACTATTACTGGGAGGAGAAGAATCTTTCCATATCAGCCGTTGCCAGGAACATCGGTGGCCAAATAAAGAGATTTGGCGATGTAGGAGAGCGTATTCCCTTTGATATGCGAATAGGCTTCACAAAAGGCTTGGGACATGCTCCTATTGATTTTTCCATAACATTAGTAGATCTTACCCATTGGAGCCAGAGCGACTACTTCTCTACAGACGGCACAGTAAGCGGTGGCAGGATTTTTACCAATCACTTCGAGATTGGAGTGGACGCCTACCCCATTCCCATCATCTATGTTTGCGCCGGCTTTAATTTCCGTCGCGCATTCGAAATGAAAGCTGCAGGCAGCTCACATGCCGCAGGTCTTTCCTTCGGAGCGGGAGCTAACCTAAAGAAACTGAAAGTGGGAATTGCTTATGCAAAATATCATATCGGTGCTCCGACCCTTTCATTGAATCTTTCATATAGCTTCCAGAAATCAGCCAAAGAATAACCACGTACTTACATATAACACTTTAGGATTAAATAACAACATGAACAAGATAACGATTGCCATTGACGGACATTCTTCATGCGGAAAGAGTACAATGGCAAAAGATTTGGCAAGAGAGATTGGATATGTTTACATAGATACAGGTGCCATGTACAGAGCCGTAACTCTTTATTGTCTGCAAAACGGACTTATTACAGACGAAGGCATTGACACAAATGAGCTAAAAAAGCACATGGACAAAATTTCTATTACTTTTCTGCTGAATCCTGTTACAGGAAGGCCAGACACCTATCTGAATGGCGTTTGTGTGGAAGATAAAATCCGGACTTTGGAAGTATCCGGCAAGGTGAGCTATGTTGCTGCGCTTGACTTTGTCAGGGAAGCAATGGTTGACCTTCAAAGATTAATGGGTGAAGCAAAAGGTGTCATAATGGATGGAAGAGACATCGGAACTGTTGTTTTTCCAAACGCTGAGCTTAAAATATTCGTTACCGCAAGTGATGAGATTCGTGCCAAAAGAAGATATGACGAATTGACAGCTAAAGGCGAAAAATGCAATATGGAGGATATCCTTGCCAACATTCGGGAACGCGACAGAATAGACAGCACACGTGCTGTAAGTCCGCTTAGGAAAGCAGACGATGCCATTATCCTAGACAACAGCAACATGTCTATTGCGGAGCAGAAAGAATGGCTCCTGGCCCAATACCAACGCGTTACAGCAGGATGAACATTGAGATTGACCAAGGCTCCGGCTTTTGTTTCGGCGTAACACGCGCTATAGGAAAAGCCGAAGAAGAGCTTAATAAAGACGGGCATTTATATTGCCTTGGCGATATTGTACACAATGGGAAAGAATGTGACCGCCTGCAACGCTTAGGCCTTACAACTATAAATCATGAGGAACTTGAAGACATTCACAAATCAAAAGTCCTGTTGAGGGCGCATGGGGAGCCACCGTCAACATACCTACTTGCAGACAAGAACGAAATTGAAATCATTGATGCCACATGCCCCGTTGTACTACATCTGCAGGAACGTATTAAAAGAGAATATAACGCTGACAGCGAACACAAAAAGCAAATTGTAATCTTTGGAAAGAACGGACACGCAGAAGTGTTAGGATTGGTAGGTCAGACAGAAGGAACGGCAATAGTCATAGAATCAATTGCTGATCTTCACAAATTGGATTACAACAAAGACATTTGCCTGTATTCACAAACAACCAAACCCCTTGATGAATTCAGACGTATTGTAGAATACATTGAGAAAAACATCGGATGTGACGCAACATTTACCTTCTACGATACCATTTGCCGACAGGTGGCCAACAGGATGCCCCACATCAGGGAGTTTGCCAATAGGCATGACGTTATTCTTTTTGTCTGTGGGAAAAAAAGCAGCAACGGAAGAGTGCTGTTCAAGGAATGCAAAGATGCTAACCCCCAATCATATATGATAGATGCAGCCAACGAAATTGACCTTCGTTGGCTACAGAATTGTAATTCCATTGGTATATGTGGAGCGACAAGTACGCCCAAATGGCTAATGGAGGAGTGCAAAATAAGAATCGAGGAGTTGCTTGGCAGCAACAAAGGATGAACGCTGACCATCCAGCACACTTTTCTCTGCTGCCTGCAAAAGGTCTGCTATTGTGGAATTCTGGTAGAAATTGTTGCGCAACTGCTCATTGATGCTTTCGTACATCCAATATTTAGACTGTTCGGCACGACGGTATTCGAAGTACCCGTTTTTCTTAACAAAGTCTATATATTCGTATATCATGTCCCAGATTTCCTTGATTCCGTATCCATAGAATCCGCTATAGGTAAGGACCTGGGGTTGCCAACCGCTTTCAGGCATAGGGAATAATTGCAGCGCATTTCTGAATTGTGTGGCAGCCAACTGACATTTATCAACATTGCTTCCGTCACACTTATTTATCACAATGCCGTCTGCCATCTCCATAATGCCTCGTTTGATGCCCTGCAACTCATCGCCTGTTCCTGCCAATTGGATTAGCAGAAAAAAATCAACCATAGAATGACATGCCGTCTCGCTTTGACCGACTCCCACTGTCTCAACGAAAATCTTGTCAAAACCAGCCGCCTCACAAAGAATTATTGTTTCACGTGTCTTTCTGGCAACACCGCCCAAACTACCAGCCGAGGGACTGGGACGAATAAAGGAATCCGGATGGACGGAAAGCTTCTCCATTCGGGTCTTATCACCAAGAATACTTCCCTTGGACCGCTCGCTACTGGGATCAATAGCCAAAACTGCCAACCGTCCTCCATACTCTTTCAGCACATGAATTCCAAATTCGTCAATACTGGTACTCTTTCCTGCCCCGGGCACTCCACTGATACCCACCCTTATGCTATTACCAGAATAGGGCAAGCATTTTTCGATCACCTCCTGGGCAATTGCCTGATGAGCAGGGTTCGTACTTTCAACCAATGTCACAGCCTGACCCAATATAGAGACATTGCCACGTAATATCCCCTCTACATAATCTTCTGCTGTAAGTTGGTGCCGGGCAAAGCGACCACGTTTTAGATAAGGGTTAACTATGGAAACAGGCCCTACTCCGCTATTTACCATCAGGCCTTCAAATTCCGCACTATTTTCGGGATGCTCCATATCCAGTATTTTTATGGTTTAACATCGATATTAACAATTGTCTTGGGCTGTAAGGGGTCGTTTGTTATCAGAAGAACCCTTGGGCGGCCTTTTGCGTGTTTAAGATATTTCGGGGTTACAGTAATCTTCAGCTTTGTACTTGCACCAGGCTTCAACACCCTGTTTCCTAAACTTACAGAAACCGCTTCGCTAAAGACCTGTACCTGTTCAAAATGCAAATCACTTTTTCCTTGATTATAAACGGAAATCGTATGGGTTGCCTTTGATTTACCCTCCAAAGAGCCGAAATCCAAAAAAGATTCCGAAATATACAATGCCGGTGCATTTTCTTTTTCCTTGGCAGTCATCCTTGAAAAATCAGGAAGGAGTACTGCAGAAATCTGAATCTCGTTAGCATCGCTAATCTTGTCGCCCATATAGCGGGACAAGTAAACCGATGTTTTATTCAGCCCCATCTGAAACAACTTGTCACTATCCAACGTTAGTCTGATGACACCTTTTTTGCCAGGCGGCACATTTTCCGGAATGTATTGTGCCGACAGATATGCAGGCAAATGCATAAGTTCTGGGCGGAATGCGGTATGCTCTTTGTTAATAAGCGACATTTCCAAAACGGGATGTTCGCCTTTGTGCACGTCAGCAAATTCCAGATAGTTCGTCTGTAGTTGCACATTCCCCAAATCTATCGGATAGTCTTCCCCCACATCCCTCACGCCAACAACTACTGTGCCCTGTATCCCCAGATAGACAGGACTCTCCGAAGCATTTGAAACCACCTCTATCTCCTTATAAAAGGTACCTAACATGCCTGCATCATAAACCAAAGTTATCTCTCCTCTCTTACCCGCAGGAATTGCAGTCTTCGGGAAACTAACATCCATACAACCGCACGAAGCCTTTGCCGAAGATATCCTAAGCGGTTGGTTACCTTTGTTAACAAAGTCAAAAACCACTCTTTTGGGCTGTTGGAATTCCACTTCGCCCAATTTTTTAATCTCTACATCAGGAACAAAACGGGGCTGTGCATACAGAATGCCGGCACACATCAAATAAAGAAGAAAGATATATTTCTGTTTCATTTTCGACTATCTGTTTTATATAATGTCCATAAAGACGCCTCTACCGTACGTAACAAGTCACGTTTATCCGTTGAAGGAGAATATACGAATCCTTCAGCAACAATTAGTTTGTTGTTTATAGAGTCTATTCTTGTTAGAGAAACAAAGGGACCACCGAGAGCTCCGTTTCTCATCTCCCACAATCCACGTACCTCAAATGCCTTCTGGCCCTCTATATCCCGCATACGGGAGAAAAGCACTGGGACGCCATCTATCATAGTTGTCTGCATCCACTGATCATCTCTGCTTCCTGGTATATTTATACGCATTACAGAATCTCTGTATGCCACGAATTTCTGCTCATCTGCTATACTCTTACCATCCCATGGCAGGGTGTACATCACGATATTAAGGTCCTTTTCGTTAAGATTTGTCCCCACCCAGACAAAGTCCTTTCCTGTCTTGGCTGCCTGAATCTGCTTAGGTACTTTTAGACCATACCCCACCACAGACAAAAACTTTCGGCTCATATCCCTGTTATAATGCTTACGGATATCTGCTGCTCGCATTTCTATCTGTGCCTCATCAATTATTCCACGTATATATAACGCTTTTTCTGAGAGAAACTTACGAAGTACATCAATATTAGGAGCCGACACCGTTACTTCTATCTGAGGACGTGCAACAACATCTCTTGAGATTCCCACCATAGCGCGCTTCAAGCTAGGGTCCAAATGAACAAAAAGTTTACTATGAAATGTTGTGTAAGGCTGAGTATAGTGACGGGCAGATATCCTGACCGTCTTAAAAAAAGCCTCATCCTGCATAAGTCCAGGAACAGAGCCTTGGGTTATGACTTTAAGAGTATCTGCAATATCGCTATGCCATACTTGGTCATCAACCACCAAAAGGAGCTCGCTTGGCAAACCTTTTGAAGTTACAATCCTTGTCTTCTTATCTTTTGGTGCACAAGAGACAAGAAGGGATAATAATATTAATATGGACAACTTTCTCATGCCTGTTCCCTTTCAATTACATTAAGGCTAATCCAGCCAGCCTTTTATTCTCACCCACAAAGGTATCTTCTTTTTCCGAGAATGGCAAAGGGGAACAAAAAAACTTCCGCTCTTGTTATTTTTTTTAACAGAACTAATGGCAGAATCGGAATAATCATGTAACTTTGCATGCGATAATTAAATAATATTCTTATGAAGCAAACGGATTATCGGGAGCCTCTCTTTCTATTTCTTTTTGCGATACTTATATCCACGCTGTTCAGCACATGTTCTTTCCTGTATCCGCTTAACCCATGGGACGATGCCAACGTTTATATGACGATAGGCAATGCCATGCTTAGCGGCAGGGAACTCTATGTTGACATTTTCGACCATAAGGGACCTGTGCTATTCCTTATGCATGAGATGGCAGCCATGTTGTCACGAAGCAGTTTTGTAGGAATCTATATTGTAGAAGTAATATGCAGTTTTTATTTCCTATGGTATTCATTGCTTACGATGCGACTTTTCTCTTCTTCCCGAATTACGCTGCCGCTGACATGTCTGTTGGGATGGCTCACATTATCTTCCGACTTTTTTTATTATGGCGATAGCGTTGAAGAGTTTTCATTGCCCATTCTGGCACACTGCTTGTATTTCATGCTCCGATTTGTCAGGGACCGCCGTACTCCGCAATGGTGGCAGGCACTTATCATGGGCATTGGACTTGGGCTTATCTTATGGACGAAGTTTAACATATTATTATTCTATATCGGAGGAATTACAGCACTTACCTTCATTGCCTGGCGACATCAACAGTTAAAAGCACTAGGCCGTATTGTGCTATGGGTATCAACTGGAGTCGTGCTCGTAACAACGCCTATCCTGGCTTATTTTGTAGCACATGGCACAGTTGGAGCACTTATGGAGTCGTACTTTATGATTAATATTTTCCAATATCATGGGACTGCCACCAATGGAGAACCCGACTTCTGGTGGTTCCCGCTCATAAAACTGTCTATATGGGCAGTATTGACACTACCTATTTTCTTTGTCCGTGCACGTTGGGAAGTTAAACTTCTGGTATTTGGCACATATGGCGTTCTGCTACTTTCATTTGCAACAATGACAGTTCAATTCTACTATTTTCTATTATTATACGTCTTCTCTCCGTTGGTTATTTATTTCTTCAGAAAACATGCACTTTCTGTTCAGACCTATGCGACGATAACGCTTATAGGAATAGTTTCTGCAGCTACAAACTGGAACATTGTTACCCTCATGAACGGAACGTTCCCGCAATGTGTCCTTGAAATGGCTGAGGTAATTAATGCAAATAAGAGCGCCGACAGCGAAGTACTCACATTCAGTTCATACGACACGGGCATTTATCAGCATACACGACATCTGCCTCCGAACAAGAATTTCTTTATGTCGAGTATCCTTGATCCAGATATTCGAAAAGAACAGGCAGAATGGGTTGCTTCAGGAAAAGTTCGTTACTTAGTACGCGAAATAGGAGCCATCAAGACATGCCACGAATACTATGACGTTCCTGTACCTGACAATTTCATGTGCATTTACGACAAGGAAGAGCTGTTTCGCTACCGTTTAATCACCACACCGCACAAGTTTCTTTGGAACCTTACTTATCCCCGTGTGTTACTGCGACACATCATGCCCCCCGTTACCGTAAACCAGCGTATGCTGATATACGAAAGGAAACCATAAAAGGGGGAAAAAGGTAAACGGATTAGACCGAACTTTTGTCTTTCTTCGAGAAATTTATTACAGCACGTACCACCAAAAAATTTGATATAGCACTGATAAAGGCCATCGGTATATAGGCGATGGTATCGTCCATCCCTATTTTTTCCACAAATAGCCACATGAGTCCCATGCGCACGACGAAAAGATTAAACATGTGGGCGCCTACAAAACCTTCGAAATTACGCACGGACGGAACTGTTTTGAAAGTCCAGTTAATGGTGAGAAAATAGTTAATACAAAATGAAATAAGGTAGCCCGAAATAAGTGCAACCTGATAGGGGGTAAAAAGGTCAACCACATAATACACAACTGCGTCAATTATGGCACAGATTCCACCTACAACGCAAAAGCGTATAAACTGTGGCACATCCTTATAGTTAATAAATTTCTCAATCATTTTCGAGTTAGTCTAAATAGACCCTTTTTGCGGTGAGTGCCTCACCCATAAAGGCTGTTGCCTTACATTGGAATGCCTCGGCCTGTTCTGTGGTCATGAAGCGAGTCTTTCCTCCGCAAGTAATTCGTTCCGTCATCTCAGGATGACGTTTCAGATAGTCACGCAAGCTATTTGCCACATAGTATCCCTGCTCAATAACATGAATTCCAGAAGGCATATACTTACGTATTTTTTTCAACAGAAGGGGGTAATGGGTACAACCCAAAATAACGCTGTCTATCTGCGGGTCACGACTAAACAGATTATCAATGTACTTTTGGACAAAATAATCTGCTCCAGGACCGTCATATTCATCATTCTCAACTAACGGAACCCACATCGGACAGGCCTCACTTGTAACCTGAATATCGGGATGCAACTTGGCGATTTCCAATTCATATGTTGCACTACGTATAGTGCCCAATGTTGCCATAATACCCACATGGCGGCTCTGCGAAATATCCCCCAAAACCTCGACAGTAGGACGTATCACACCCAAAACACGTCGGTTTACATCCATACCAGGCAAATCGTTTTGCTGAATACTGCGCAAAGCTTTTGCTGAAGCAGTATTGCAACCCAAAATAACCAAATGGCATCCTTCTTCAAAGAGATAGCGGACAGCCTGCAAAGTAAACTCATAAACGATGTCAAACGAGCGTGTTCCGTATGGAGCACGAGCATTGTCACCTAAATACAAATAATCATACTGCGGCATTAACGAACGTATCTGCCGCAGTATTGTAAGCCCCCCATAGCCCGAGTCAAAAATTCCTATCGGGCCAGGGAGTTGTGAAAATTTATTCGCTTTGCTCATCTTGAGATGACGAATCCACTTTTAATTTCTCACGGACAAGGTCTGTCAGGTCCACGCCAACTACAGGATTAATATACGGACAAGCATTGTCATCTGTATTCAGGATAAAACCATATCCATATTCTACGCCAACCTCAAGAAGAACCCTGTTCAGTTTCTTCTGTACCTCAGCAACCAAATCTTTTTCTGCCTGAGCCAACAGTCCTTGTACTTGCACGCGGAAAGCAACACCATTATCCATTAAAGTCTGCAATTCAGCCTGTCGCTTCTGCATAATTGTCTGCGGGAAGTCCTTTTGTCCTTGTAAGAAATCTACAAACTTCTTCTGGAACTCAGCCTCTCCCCTGGCAGCTTCTTCGTCGTACTTGGCCTTTAATGTTTGTAACTCCTGCATAGCCTGAGCATACTCAGGCATTTCCTTTAGTACCTGCTGATAACTCAAATAACCGAACTGTATCTGAGCAGATGCTACTACAGGAATTACCACAAAGAGAAATACAAATAGGCGTTTCATATTCTCTATTTATTATTGGATTCCTACCTCTTTCTTTATCAGATCAGAAACATCAGTGCTCAACTGTGAATTAACAAACGGGATTGCACCTGTATTGATATCTACCACATAAACATATCCACCGGCTTCTCCTATTTTCTTAACCGCAGCCATCACTTTTTCGTTAATACCACCCATTTTCTCCTGACGAGCCTTTTCCAAAGCCTGCTGGTTGTCCTGGTACGACTGTTGCAAACGCTGGTACAAATCCTGCAGTTCCTGCTCACGACGCTGACGAACATTTTCCAGCAAGTTTGCCTGCTCTTTCTGGTACTCCTCACTCTTCTTCTGCAGTTCATCCTGCATCAGCTTCATATCATCCTCGTACTGCTTTGCCATAGCCTGAATTTCCTCTGTAGCAGTAACATACTCCTTCATGTTGGGAATAATTTCAGCACTATTAAAATGAGCAAACTTCTGTGCATTCAAACTCAAGGGCGCTATCATCAGGATAGCAATCATAAATTTTTTCATAAACTTAACTTATAATTTGTTGTTTTTTTTATTCGTTATTATTACTTATAATCAATTGTAACCCAACTTCGAAAGAACTTCGTTAGAGATATCAACCTTGGGATTAGCGTATATAATACCTGCATCGCTTGCACGGTCTAGAATCAGACTGTAACCTTTTAAGTCAGAAATATCCTTCACGGCATTGTAAATTTCATCCTGTATAGGTGTCATCAAGCTCTCACGCTTCTTATAAAGTTCACCTTCTGGACCAAAGTATTTTCTCTTCAACTCTGCAGCTTCCTTTTCCTTTGCCACAATAGCCTCCTCGCGTTGGGTTTTCTGCTCATTGCTCAAAAAGACAGCTTCAGACTGGTAATTCTTATACAAAGTCTGAGCCTCTTGTGTCAGAGCATCTACTTCAGCCTGCCATTTTTTGCTTACCTGATTCAACTGTTCATTGGCACGTTCGTAAGCAGGAATATTCTTCAAAATATAATCCATATCTATCAAGGCAAACTTCTGTGCCATAGCATTGACACATGTCATAACCATCAAAAACAAAAATAGCTTCCTCATATACGTAAATTCAAATTATATATTATTAAAACTCCTGTCCTAAAACAAAATGGAAGTGGCTGCCGCTGTATGTTTTGCTGCCGAATACAGCGTCGAAGCCATATGCCCAGTCTATACCTAACATACCTACCATCGGCAGGAAGATACGAACACCCACACCCGCAGACTTCTTCATATCAAAAGGATTGAATTTCTTTATCTCATCCCATGCATTACCACCTTCAACAAAAGCAAGACCATAGATGTTGGTGCTGGCTCCGAGCATAAAAGGATAGCGCAATTCTACAGAGAAACGGTCGTAAGCATAACCCTGAAAACCATTTGGTGTGAGAGAGCCGTTGTCATAACCACGCAAGCCAATGGTCTCTGTTGCATAAGTAGAAGTGTATCCACTCATACCGTCGCCGCCCATATAGTAGGTTTCAAAAGGTGATTGTTTATTCTTGTTGTAATGTCCGAGCAGACCAATCTCAACGCGAGTAGATAAAACAAAACATTTGTTTCCGCCAGAAAGGGCCGTAAAAGTGCGATTCTTGAATTTCCACTTGTGATACTCAACCCATCTGTGCTTTTCCTGCATCTCGTTTTGATAATTCTCGCTGTAATAATCATTTGCCAGATTAGCATAATCCTTCTTATCAAACAAACTATAAGGAGGAGTCAGCGATACACTTAACAGGAATTCAGAACCACGACGGGGATAAATAGGGTTATCCGTACTATTTCTGCTCAAAGCAACCCCAAGACTGATATTATTGCAATTACCATTATTAATCAAGAAGTATTGCCAGTCCTTCATCATGTAGCGAACATAACTAAGTTCAAGGTTGAACTGGAAGTAATCGTCAGGCCAACGCAAACGCTTACCCCATCCGACATTGAAACTAAAGGTCATGAAGCGTTTGTCCGGATCGTAATAATTATCGTAATAATTATAGCCATATCCATTACCATATCCGTACATATAGCTGTAATAATTGTTATAATATGCCGAATTATAGTAGTTGTCACTAATATCTGTATATTTACTGAAAGATGCGCCAAAACTGAATGTATTCGGACGCTTGCCGCCAAACCACGGATTAATATAGCTAACGCTGTACATCTGGTAATACCTACCGTTTGTCTGGCCGCTGATACTGAAGGTCTCTCCGTTACCCTGAGGCAACACACCACGCCTGATGCCATTTTTCTTAAACAGATTGGCCATGCAGAAATTGCCGAATTTCAAACCAATGCGGCCTACCACTCCCGTTTGGCCATAACCCAACGAAAATTCTATCTGGTCATTACTCTTGGGTGTAAGCCCCCAGTCCAAATCTACCGTCCCGTTGGAAGCATCTGGCAGAATATCATATTTGATGCTTTCGGAATCAAAATGTCCTAACGATGCAATCTCCCTGTAAGAACGCATCAATGCATCCTTCGAGAAAAGATCACCGGGCTTGTTTCTTAATTCCCTACGTACTACATTCTCATATACACGGTCGTTTCCAGAAATCCTAACATGGCTGATATGTGCCTGAGGACCTTCATTAATACGCATTTCCAAATCTACGGAATCCTCTACTACGTTAACGACTACAGGATCCAATTTATAAAAGACGTAACCCTTATTGTAATAGAGATTACCTATCGCATCATCATCGACAACAAGTCTGTCGTTCAAAAGTTTCTGGTTATACACATCACCTTTTTCCATATGTAGTCTCCAGTTCAGTTCGTCTGTAGAATGAAGTGTATTACCCACCCATTCTATATTACGGATGTAATACTTCTGGCCTTCTTCCACAGTTAGGAATATATCAACGTTGTTACCATTTGGAACCACGCTGTCTGAAACCAAGATAGCGTCCATATAACCCAACTCGGCATATTTAGCCATCAAGTTCTCCTTTGCTTCCTTGTATCTGGCATCTGTGAATTTCTTGCTACGGAACAAGCCAGACAGGGATCCCTTTTCGTGAATTTTCTTCAGGACACCGGATTTTATCAGGCTACCTTTAATTTTGCGGGTTTTTAGGTGTTGGTTTCCTGAAATGGTAATTTTATGAACTTTAACCTTGTCTTTTTTTTCAACGTTAATGTCCAGAATCACCTTATCCGGTTGGCTGGCATCGTCACGCTGCATAATGTTAACCTCGGCATTTTTAAACCCTTTGTCGCCAAAATATCTCTCGCACAACAACTTAGCACGATCCAACATATTTGGTGTCAATTGATTGTCCTTTATCAGTCCCAGTTTTTCCTGCAAATCATCGCGTTCGCCTTTTCTTACACCGTTGTAGTTTATCTGAGAAATTCTGGGTCTTTGCGACAACTGTACGTGTAAATATACCGAGTCGTTAACCAAACTATCCACACTGATTGCCACATTACTGAACAGACCGTTTCGCCAGTAACGCTTCACAGCCTTTGTTATTTCCTCACCTGGTATTGTGATTGCCTGACCCACAGTTAATCCACTCAGTCCTACAAGTAAATAATCATCGTAACTTTTTACTCCATCTACAGATATGTTTGCTATATAATAGGTACGTGGTGTACGACTGTAGTCTATTATGGGTTTTATCTCGCGCTGCCCTACTTGTCCATATATATTTGACAGCATTGCAGTCATTAATAATATTATAAGGTATATTCTTCTCACAGTTCTTACCTTAAAGAAGTCCGTATCTTCTTGTTATTACTTTTTTTCTTGTTCTACCTGATCTCCGGTTTTGCCAAATCGGCGCTGGCGTCTTTGGTACTCGGCAATAGCTTTATGCAAATCTTCTTCCTTGAAGTCGGGCCAGTATGTGTCACAAAAGTAAAATTCACTATAGGCACACTGCCAAAGCAGATAATTGCTGATTCTGAGTTCCCCTCCTGTACGTATAAGCAAATCGGGGTCGGTCATGAAACGCGTTTCCAGATGTTCTGAGATGTATTTCTCGTCTATTTCCTCTGCCGTAACCTTTCCTGCGGCCGCATCTCTTGCCACCTGTTGTATTGTTTTTGTCAACTCCCAACGGCTACTATAGTTAAGTGCAGTAACAGCAGTCATTCTGGTATTGTTGGCCGTATGTGCCATACACTCTTCCAGACGTGTTTTGGCGTGTTGAGGAAGGCGTGTGATGTCGCCTATCAGACGAAATCTCACATTATTCTTCATAAAAATCTCATCCTCCAGTTTAGTAGCAATAAGATTCATCAGAGTTTCCACCTCAGGCTCCGGTCGGTTCCAGTTTTCGGTAGAGAAGGTGTACATGGTCAGGAATTTTACACCCAGTCGTGCACATTCCGAGGTAATGCGAGTAACCGTCTCCACACCCTCAACATGTCCTGCCGAGCGAGGCAGTCCTTTCTCCTTAGCCCATCGCCCGTTACCATCCATGATGATAGCTATAGACTTTGGAATATTATTCATGTCGAGTTCTATCTTATTCTCCATTTATCGTCGTATATCAGTTATTACATTTTCTTAGCTTAGGACATATCTCGTACGTCAGATAGACCATTGTAAAGTTATAGCAGTCCTTATTCTTCAGTCCAACACTTTTTATACCATATGGATGTGCCAACTGAGTTGTCCCTTCAGGGGTAGCATCCAATCTGTCACTTGTTGTAAAACGCATAGTCCATTCAAATCCGATGTTCAAGCGCGGTTTCAGTTTGTATTTTACTCCTACTCCTACAGGCAAACACAAGGCTCCACATGCATTGGCTCCGCCTCCCATTGCCACCGTCATACCCACACCAGCCAAAGCATAAGGGGTTATACGTTTCAGATCCTTATAGCCGGCTCCCATACCGAAGCCCCAGAAATTCATCTCAAACTGAACACCCAAATCTAAAACGTTGCGCGAGAAATCCACTTTGACAGGCACACCGCCCTCTATCGAGCCACTCAGGGGGTCAAGGGGAATAAAGCCATCGACACTTCCGCTCAGATGCCCCATAGCCAAATTAGCTTTCAACGCCATTCTTGGATTGAAGATGCGTCTGACCGTGAAGCCGCCCATGAAGCCCATGTTGGCATACGGTTTGCTGTTGGCATCTCCCAAATAGAAACACGTTCCCAAGGCTGCCCCTAAATCCATTTTGTATTCCAATTCCTGGGATTTCAGATATCCCGGACAGAAACACAACAAGAACAAAAGCACTATTGCCGTGAAAAGTTCAGTCTGTTCAGTTTTCCGCGCCATACTTCACCATTGGCAATTATCCATATTACATTATTATCGTCCACCACACTACTAATGGGGCCGTTTATCCCGTTCAGTTGTACAGGCAGATGCAGTTCTGAATCCTTGTGCCATGAAATGCCATAATCCTGACTGACATATAAGGCATCCATTGCTTTATTTGTACCCTTACCAGCAACAGAAGCACCACCAAAGGCCATGCACTTCCCGTCGTATTGCATTAGGTTCATATATTCCAGTTGAGGCAAGGTACATTTATTGTCATCCGTTTGGTTCATAAACATCCAGACAGCCTCGCCTTCCAAAACATCTTCGTTCCACGCTTTGTTCCAGACAACAGATGATTTGTCAGTCTCATTAGAACGGTTTCCAACCATTACCAGGCGTTGGTTCCCGTTGGCCTGTGACATCAATAACGTTTTCACATCTTTAGAAGGCAGATAAACGGAACTTTCGTCCAAGGCTTCTGGTAGAAAATCCCATTCACCTTGTCCGTTCTCATTACATCTGTATAATTCTCCATCCATCAGAACATACAAATAATGGGGAGTAACACCTGCTAAAACCAAACCCGGACGCTGTGGCGTATTCAGCTTTTGCCAGTTCTTGCCATCTGTAGCGGTGTATATATCACCTCCTATAGTGCTAATAAAGAACGTGTTTGTTCTTTTTGTAAGGGTCTGCACATCGGCTTCTACTGGCAGGTTTGTTGGTGCTTCGTTCCAAACACTTTCTGCAGTACGTTCTACAAGCACTATGGCATCACCATTCCTGCCAAGCACGGCTAGATTATCCTGAATTAGAATAGCACGTTGTTGGTTCAAACCCAGTAACTGAGGCACAGCATCATCCGTCTTTTTCCAATAGAGCGAATCGCCCTCTTGTTTATGCACGTTCATTGTAAGCGTATAGCATCTTGAACTCATACCGTCATTAGCTATCAGCATCAATTCAATAGGCTTGCGCAAATCCATACTATCAGAAGAACTGTAAGAGTGCCAAATACTGTCAACGTCGTCCTTTATACGGTAAGACAGACTGGATCCGGTATAAGTAATATCCAGCAATACTGACTGCAATTGAGTTCCGTACAACAACGAATCCTTGTTCTCTATAGTCAATGCTCGCTGGTTAATGGTCATTGGATAGTTAGCACCCGTATAAGAAACAGTCACGGTTGTATCATTTCCGTAAATGTTTATTAAGTGAACCTCACGTTTCAACGAGCCCAATGATACATCCCAGATAAAACAGCGATCATCATATACAACTTCCTCGTTGGACGACGTCGTACATGAACCCATTACGAAGGATATTGTTGCCAGTAGCAACACCCAATATTTTTTCATTGTCTTATGTGCGCACATTTATTATGGTAATCTTTAACCGAGATGCAAAGGTAAACTTATTATTTGACATTACATCAAATTTTCCCCTCGAATTAAGTAAAATTAGGGTTTGTCCGACTTAAAGTTGCACTTTTTGCCAGATTTTTTACATTTCACGCCTATAGTTAAGAATTTTTCTCTCATCATAAATGGCCTCTTCCACAAGCACAGCATTCCCCATTTTGGGTGCACACACACCACTTCGAAGGGTAAAGGGAGCAACCTCTATTCGAGCTTCATCCCATAGACCGGCATCAATAAACTGTTGTAACAGCAGCGCTCCGCCCTCTACCATCAAAGACTGAACCCCTCTTTTGTAAAGATTATGTAGAATCTGATTCAAATTGCCGTTGTTATAGATTACCGTCGGAACCGTACCGTCTTTCAGATGAACCGATTCGGGCAGCACTCCATTACGATCTATTGTCACCCTTAACGGATTGGGACCTTTCCATAACCGGGTTGTTAATGTTGGATTATCCAACAGAACCGTTCTGGTTCCTACCATAATAGCTTGACACATCGCTCGCATTTTGTGAACAAGAGTTTGTGTAAAGAGCGACGAGAAACTGATGGGTTTCTCGCCTGGCTGCCTTTCTGCATCAATAAATCCGTCTTCGCTTTGTGCCCATTTCAATGTTACCCAAGGTCTGTGCTGACGATGAAAGGTGATGAACCTCCTGTTCAACTCCAGACATTCTTTCTCCAGCACACCAACAACCACCTCTATACCAGCCTCACGCAACTTCCTGATTCCCTGACCATTTACCTTTGCAAAAGGGTCTTTACAACCAATTACAACCCGGGGAATATGCTTCTCTATTATCAAGTTGGCACAGGGGGGCGTCTTGCCATAATGTGAGCAAGGTTCCAAACTTACATAAATGGTACTGGCCTTAAGCATAGTCTCATCACGAACGCTGCGGATAGCATTTACCTCGGCATGTGGCTCCCCGCATCTGCGATGATAGCCTTCACCGATTATCTTTCCTCCACAAACAATCACAGCACCCACCATAGGATTAGGAGGAGCCCCCATCTCGCCACACCTTGCCAACTGGATGCAACGCCGCATATATTTCAGGTCAAATTCCATAAAACTTTGAACTTTCAACTTTCAACTTTCAACTTTTTTTGTACTTTTGCAGCATGAATCACATGCAAAACCTATTATCTGTCTATCCGCAACGCGAGGCCCGTGCCCTTTACATGCTGGTCATGGAGGTCGCATTTGGTTTGTCCCCCACACAGGTTTTGACAGGCAAAGATAAGGAATTATCCGAAGATAACCAGATATTGCTGCAAAATATTATTGGCAGACTTTTAAGAAAAGAACCTGTGCAGTACATTTTAGGGCAAGCCGACTTTTGCGGACATACTTTTCATGTTGAGTCAGGAGTCTTAATTCCAAGACCAGAGACAGAAGGGCTTGTCCGTCTCATTAACTTGCAGCATCCTACCCCGTGTTCTATTCTCGACATAGGAACAGGAAGCGGATGCATTGCTGTCTCGTTGGCATTATTGGGCCATCAGGTAACGGCTTTTGACGTTTCCGCCGAGGCGCTCTGCATTGCCAGAAAGAATGCCCGAGAACTTCATGCTGATGTAGATTTCAGACAGGAAGATATTTTACATCCTTCACACACACATCAGCTATGGGATGTTATTGTCAGCAACCCGCCATATATCTGTCAAAGTGAGGCAGAACAAATGGATAGTAATGTATTGGACTACGAGCCACACATGGCACTCTTTGTACCTGACGACGATCCACTTCTCTTCTATCGTTCCATTGCCGAATATGCTTCTAACCACCTTAAACCATCAGGTCACCTGTACTTCGAGATTAACGAGGCATATCCCACAGAAACGGCATCACTATTAGAAAAAAATGATTTCCTTCAAATCAAGGTTCACCTAGACAATTTTAGAAAAACAAGATTCATCTCAGCCATTAAAAAATGAAAACGCTCACCTATGAACAAGCCCTCTCACGTGCTGCTTCTCTTTGCAGCGGGAGCGAACATTGCAGCACAGAAATCCAGAAGAAACTGCTGCTATGGGGCCTATCCCCTTCTCAAACCGAAAAAGCCATCGATTTTCTAAAAGAAGAGAAATATATTGACAATTCACGTTTCTGCCGTGCATATTGTCTTGATAAGTTCCGCTATAATCATTGGGGACGCATTAAGATTAGTCAAATGCTTCGAATATTGGAGATGAATGACTCTGATATCAACGAAGGGTTGGAAGTCATTCCAGAAGACGAATACCAAAATGTACTTTCGTATGTTCTTGAGCAAAAAAACAAACAAATAAAAGATGCAGACCCTTACATCCGCAAAGGCAAACTGGTCCGTCATGCCCAGTCAAAAGGGTTCGAAATACACCTTATAATGGAATACGTGAACCACCTATTCAGAAACCTATAAATGAGAAAAGAGCGGGGTCTGTGCCTCGCTCTTTTCTCAGGTCGGGATGACAAGACTCGAACTTGCGACCTCGCGCCCCCCAGACGTGTGCGCTACCAACTGCGCTACATCCCGTTCCTTACTTTTGCGTTGCAAAGGTAGGGCATTTTTTTGTTACTTGCAAATTTTTATGTACTTTTGTACTCAAAATAGATGCAAAAAGCTGTCTGAAGGATGACCATAACCCTTTTCCCTACCCAAAAACTGCAGTCGGAGGTGACACTTCCGGCCAGTAAAAGCATTAGCAACCGCGCACTGTTAATCAATGCACTGAGCAGAAATACGGGACTGCCTGAGAACTTGTCGGATTCTGACGATACACACGTTATGCTCCGAGCCCTACAAACAATGCCCGAGACCATAGACATAGGGGCAGCGGGAACGGCTATGCGTTTTATAACGGCCTACCTAAGTGTTACGCCTGGCGAACATGTGATAACGGGAACGGTACGTATGCGCCACCGCCCCATCCGAATTCTGGTGGATGCACTGCATCAGCTGGGAGCCGACATCACCTATGAGGGTGAAGAAGGATTCCCACCGCTGCGAATTACGGGAAACAACAATCTACAAGGCGGCAAACTGACGGTCCCCGGCGATGTAAGCTCGCAATATATTTCTGCCCTGTTAATGATAGCCCCCACCTTGCACAAAGGGTTGAGCCTTACGCTAACGGGACAGATTGCCAGCAGGCCCTACCTAAATATGACCATCAGCATGATGCGTGATTTTGGTGCCAAGATTGAGTGGAAGGACAAAAGTACAATAGAAGTTCTGCCCGGCTCGTACCAGCAACACACCTACAATATTGAAAACGACTGGAGTGCTGCCAGTTATTGGTACGAGATGGTGGCTCTTTCGGCTGATAAAAATGCTCAGATAGATTTGGCGGGGCTGCACCGGGAAAGTATTCAAGGTGACAGCAAAGTCCAGCTGTTGTTTAACGAATTAGGCGTTGAGACACTGCATTGCATCAATCCTGACGGAACGGAATTTGTGAGACTGAGGAAAGGCGGAAGCATAACCAGCCACTTCAGCTATGATTTTACACACCAACCCGATTTGGCCCAGACATTTGCGGTTACCTGCGCCATGCTGGACGTTCCTTTCCGTCTGTACGGCCTACAGAGCCTGCGCATAAAGGAGACCGACCGCATTGCTGCGCTGCGCACAGAACTGGGAAAACTGGGCTGCGACATACAGGAAGAGGACAACAGCATCCTCTATTGGAACGGTGATCATCGTCAGACTGGGGATATTCCTGTTATTGATACTTATGAAGACCACCGTATGGCTATGGCTTTTGCGCCCTGTGCCATGAAACTGGGCAGTCTTGCTATTAACAACCCGGAGGTGGTTAGCAAAAGCTACCCCGCTTTTTGGGAAAATTTGAAGAAAGTTGGTTGTAAGGTATGCAAATAGATTTTGAGTGTTGCGGGCAGCATGAGGTATGTGAGAAGGACAGTCTGCTAGCAGCCGTAAGCAAGCAGATTGAATACTACGAGGACGAGGAACTGGACAGATTCCGCGGTCGCAAGGGAGATGAATACTCTGCGGAGGAAATAGAAGAGTTCCGATATGTTCTGTACACCATGCGAACCGATGAGGTGGCAGGATGGGTGCGCAGCCTGCAACTAAGACAAGTTAACCTGCCAGACGAGGTAAAAGACGAAGTCTTCCTGATAGTCGGAGAAAGAAGAGTTTATTCGCAAGAAACACAATAAAGTCTAGCGCACGCACGTTATTAAGAATACATGAAGAATAAAACATACACAAGAAAAAGCATTGGCATGGGACTACTCATGCTCTTATTGATTTGTGTCGTCTCTGCCTGCTCCATAAAGAAAAACACGCCTACCACTCGTGCCTACCATGCCATGACAGCACGATTTAATACGCTGTACAACGGAGAAGTTGCTTTCCTGGAAGGAGATGAAGCACAGATGAAATCGCACCAGGACGACTATAACCGCCTGCTGCCGATGTACATCAGTACCAATAAGACAACTGCCGGCATTGGCAAAAGCAATTACGAAACAACCATCTTGAAGTGTGAAAAAGCCATTAAAGTGCACAGTATAAAGAAGCGTCCTACGGCAAAACCCAGTCAGAAAAAGGACGATAAGACAAAAGCTTTTCTGGCTCGCAAAGAATTCAACCCTTACATATACCATGCATGGTTGATGATGGCGGAGGCCCAGTTCCATAAAGGTGAATTCATTGAAGCAGCAAGTACATATAATTATATTATCAAGTTGTATTCCACGCAACCCGAGATTGCAAGCGTTGCCAAAGCCAAACTGGCAAGATGCTATGTGGCGCTAAACTGGGCTTATGATGCCGAGGATGTGCTGAACAAAATGAAACGCGACAGCATCTCGCGCAAAGGACAGAAAGAGATGAACAACACAATGGCGGCTTATCTGATTCTGACCGGACAATACGAAGAAGCCATCCCCCATGTAAGCCAAACCATCAAAGATACTAAACGAAAGCAGAAAAAGGCACGTCTGCACTTCCTGCTCGGACAGCTTTACCAACAAACAGGTAAAAACGAGGAGGCTTACAAGTCTTACGGCAAGGTAATGCGTGCCAACCCTCCGTACGAAATGGCTTTCAGCGCACGTATCTCTCAGACAGAAGTAATGCCGAGCGACAAATTCAACCAAATGATTTCGTTGCTGAAACGAATGGCCAAGAGTGACAAGAACAAGGACTATCTGGACAAGGTATATTATGCAATGGGTAACATCTACATGGGAGTTAACGACACCACTCATTGCATCTATGCTTGGGAGAAAGGCGTAAAGGACGGCACGAAGAACGGTCCGGACAAGGCTATGCTGTTGCTGAAACTGAGCAACTTGTATTGGGAAATGGAGAAATATATAGACGCAGCCCGTACATATAAGGCCTGTGTAGCCATCCTGGACAAGGAACACGAGGAGTATAAAGAAACTGAGCGGAGAAGCAAAATACTGACAGAACTGGAACCCCACCTCAGCGCCATCAAACTGCAGGATAGTTTGCAGGCATTGGCAAAACTGCCCGAAGCAGAATACTTGGCTGCCATAGACCGCGTGATAGAAGAGCTGAAGAAACAGGAGAAGGAAGCGGAAAAAAAAGCTGCACAAAATGGCACAAACGCTAACGGACAGCGTCCGGCAAACAACCAACCGGCACAGACCAACCGCCCCGTAGCAGGTAATGCCGGCTTTGGAAACGGACAAACGGGTCCCTGGTATTTCTACAATCCAACGACTATAAAAAAAGGTATCGAAGAATTCCAGCGCAGATGGGGACAACGTAAGAACGAGGACTTATGGCGCATCAGCAACAAGGCTTCCTTTGCGGCAGCTACAGGAAATGAAGATGCCAGTTATGCTGATGAGACAGGTGATGACGACAGTCTATATGGCTCTGTAGAATCTGATTCCACCGCATCGGCAGAACAAGCTAAGAAAGACTCGCTAGCCAACGATCCCCACCACAGAGAATACTACCTGAAACAGATTCCGTTTACAGAAGAACAGATGGAGGCATCAAACGCCATCCTTAGCGACGGACTTTACAATGCAGGCATTCTGGAGCAGGAAAAACTGGAGAACTGGCTGCTGGCAGAAAAGACCATGCAACGCGTGCTTACCGACTTCCCCGAACGCGACGGTATAGACAACATCTACTATCATTTGTTCCTTCTGTACGGCAGATTGGGCGACTCCGAGAAGGCAGAATACTACAGGTCTTTGCTGCTTGAACAATTTGCAGACACCAAACTGGCCGCGCTTTTGGGTAATCCCAACTACGACATGATAGCACGCAATGGCAAACACGTGGAAGACTCGGTTTATGCCGCTTCATATGCTGCCTATCAGGCCTCAGATTACGACGAGGTGGAAAAGAACTACCAGTTCAGCACAGAAAACTTCCCTACAGGTATTAACCGCGCCCGTATGATGTTTATTCGTGCCATGAGCCAATTATACAGCGGGCAGCGCGACAGTTTCTTAGTAACCTTGAAAGAGGTAGTCCAGCAATTCCCAAAAGAAGAGGTAACAGAAATAGCCAATGCTATTGTTAAAGGATTGGCCGACGGCCGTCTGCTAATGGATGACCGCTATGATGCTACCAGCATCTGGAGCAGAAGAACACGTCAGGCCTCTGGTGACAGTACCGAGGTGGCTCCTGAACTAAAGAACGACCGATACGGAAGCTTCGTGTTTGTTTTGGCCTACCCCACCAACAGTCTGGACGAGAATCAACTGCTCTTTGAAATCGCGCGCTATAACTTTACCTCATATATGGTGAGAAACTTCGACATAGAGATTCAGGAAAGCCAGGGCATCACCATGATGTGCGTGAAGGGCTTCCTTTCGTACGATGAAGTTCACTCTTATGCACAGACGCTCTATGCCGACAAACATATGAATACCCTCTTGGATGGTATCAGAACACTATTGATATCGGAGGATAACCTGAAACTGATAGGCAAAGACTTCAGTTTCGATGACTACAAAGCCTTCTACGAAGAAACGTTTGCTCCTATGGAGATTCCTGAGGATCTGCAGATAGACGAGCCAACCGACCTCAAAATTATTGATCCTGACGATTATGTTCCCGAGGAAAAGAAGAAAGACGAGGAGGAAGAGGAAGAAGACGATTTCCCGTGGGGATTCTAATAATTCATAATTCACAATTTATAATTCATAATAATGGCAGCATATAAACTACTGTGGGTAGATGACGAAATAGAACTGCTGAAAGCACACATCCTGTATTTAGAGAAAAAAGGATACGTCGTGGAGACAGTAACAAATGGGTATGATGCGCTGGATCGCTGCACAGAAGAGGTTTTTGATTTGATTCTGCTGGACGAGAACATGCCAGGTCTTAGCGGTCTGGAAACGCTAAGCAGAATTAAGGAGCAAACACCCAATACACCTGTGGTTATGGTTACCAAGAGCGAAGAGGAAAATATTATGGAGCAAGCCATTGGTGCCAAGATTGCCGACTACCTTATCAAGCCTGTTAACCCCACACAGATTCTGCTGACACTGAAAAAAAACATACACCAAAAGGAAATTGTTACAGAACAACAGACAAATGCCTACCAACAAGATTTTGGAAAGATTGGTATGCAGATTAACGATTCGCTCTCGCTGGAAGAATGGATTGAAGTGTACAAACGCCTTACCTATTGGGAATTGCAACTATCCGAGACCGATAGCGCCATGAAAGAGATGCTAAACATGCAACGCTCTGAAGCCAACAGGGAATTCACAAAGTTCATACGCAAGAGTTACACGAAATGGATGAGCAATCCCGAGGAACGACCTGTGATGAGTCCGGACATCTTCAAACATAGTATCTTTCCGCATCTGAATAACGGAGATAAGGTCTTTCTTGTTGTTATAGACAATTTCCGCTATGATCAGTGGCGTATGCTGTATAACGAAATCGCCGACCTCTTTAACATAGAGGAAAACCTATACTGTAGCATCTTGCCTACAGCCACCCAATACGCAAGAAATGCCATCTTCAGTGGTCTGATGCCTGATATCATAGAGCGTATGTTTCCTGACCTGTGGGTAGATGAGGACAGCGAGGAAGGAAAAAACTTGAACGAGGCTCCGCTGGTGCAGACACAATTTGACCGCTACAGACGCAAGAACACCTTCAGTTATCATAAGATTAACGATTCGCAGGCGGCCGAAAAGTTGGTGCAGCAAATGCCGAACCTGCAGAAATACGACCTGAACGTGGTGGTTATGAACTTTATTGACATGCTCAGTCATGCCCGCACAGAAAGCCGTATGGTACGCGAATTAGCGAGCAACGAGGCTGCCTACCGCAGCATTACACAAAGCTGGTTCCGTCATTCTCCTGTTGGAGACCTCTTCCGTGCCCTGGCTGCCAGCGATTACACCATTGTCCTGACAACAGACCACGGAAGCATTCGGTGCTACAACCCGGTAAAGGTCATAGGAGACAAAAACACCAACACTAACCTGCGGTACAAGCTGGGCAAAAACCTTAGCTATAACCAGAAAGAAGTCTTTGAGATAAAAGAGCCTCATCAGGTAGGACTGCCAAGACCTAATCTGAGTACGACATACATCTTTGCAACAGGCGATGATTTCTTTGCCTATCCTAACAATTATAACTATTACGTACAATATTACAAAGACACTTTCCAGCACGGAGGCATTAGTATGGAGGAAATGCTGATTCCCTTGATTACCCTGCGTGGAAAGAAAAGATAAAGGGGATTTATGGAGATAATATTCAAAGAAGAAGACATAAGACAGGCTGCCAGGCAGTTCGTTGAAGGAATGGGGCAGAACACCGTATTTGCTTTCTATGGTAAGATGGGGGCAGGAAAGACCACCTTCATAAAAGCTGTATGCGAACAATTAGGTGTAGAAGAAACGGTTACATCTCCCACCTTTGCCATAGTAAACGAATACGAGGCAGCTGACAGCTACCCCGTATATCACTTTGATTTCTATCGGATAAAAAATGTTTCCGAAGCTTACGACATGGGATGCGAAGAATATTTCTACAGCGGTCGCCCTTGCTTCATAGAATGGCCGGAACTGATAGAAGAAGTGCTGCCTGAGGAAACCGTAAACGTTACCATCGAAGCAATGTCCAACGGAGAAAGGCGCTTAGTTTTCTAAGGACTCACCATATTCCAGTTCACCGTCAACCACCCAACGGAGGTCTTCGGGGTCAAAATCTCCCACTTTCTCTTTCTTAGCTTTCTTGGCAATGTGCTCTGCTACGGCGTCAATGTCAATATCAACTTCTTCCTCGCTTTTTGTCTTCTCAAGCAAATCCACATAATATTCACCTATCACATCCAGAAAGTAGTAAAGGTCGTCTTCTGTGAATTTCTCCTTTACTTCCTGGGGCAAATAGTTTTTGATAAACTCTACCGTCAAGCGGTCATCCTCGGCATCTGCAAGGAAGTCGTCTTCTATATTTCCCATAGTCCTAAAGTATGTTTTTTAGCTTCTCTTCGTAATCAGAACGCGAAGCAGCTCCTACAATTCTATCTACCACCTCTCCACCTTTGATAAAGAACACAGTTGGAATATTGCGCACACCAAAGCGTACAGCCATATCCTCGTCTTCCTCGATATCACACTTGCCTATAATGGCCTGCCCCTCATAATCCTGTGCCAATGCCTCAATAATAGGACCTACGCGTCTACAGGGACCACACCATGTGGCCCAAAAGTCCAAAACAATGGGTTTGCCGGTTGCAACCAGCGCCTCGAAATTGTTGCTGTTGATAGTCTGTGCCATACCTTATAAAATAATAATAAATATAAATGAGATTAATTGATTTTTAATGTCAAACATTCGGATGCCTTCAGATAATCCATCAGCTTCTTACTCACTTGATAGCACTTTGTCCTAGATTTCATATGCAAAACAGGAGCATTTCCACTACCACAGATATTCCACCTAACATCTATCGAAGGAGCCGCCTGACCTTTTTCCTTATGCTGGAGAGAAGACTGCTGCATTTCCTGAATATACTTGCATAGTTCTGCCACATCATTACTATCCAACCTGTCTGCATCAACCGTTATGGTAATGCTTTGGATTAGTTGGTCTTTTACGTCAGGCAAGAACTCTATCTTACTTATTTTCAGTTCCAGAGCATCCTGATTATACTGACGTCCCTGAACACGCCCTGTAATATACACCAAATTGCCCTCCCTCGTAAGGTAACCGCACCACTGCGCCCAGTCGTTTCCGAACAGAGGTATTTCTGCGGAACCCGTATAATCCTCCACCATAACAATTCCATAAGGTTGGTTCGTCTTGGTAATACCCTGGCGTTTCAATCCCGTTACAATGCCACCTAACCGTACATCTGTATTCTGGAACGGGGTAAGGTCGGCCATCTGCTCCATGTGTAAGTTGCAAATACCGTTTAGAATAACGCTGTATTCATCCAAAGGATGCGCAGAGAGGTATATACCCACCAATTCACGCTCTTTATTAAGACGTTCTAAATCGTTCCATCTTTCTGTCACGGGAATGGGGGGGAGATGCCTGTCTATAGCTTCCATACCAAAGAGGGAAAACTGAGCCTCCATCTTAGCCTGCTGGTATTGGTTACCGTATTTTGTCAGGGAATCAACAAAAAGCTCACCCTTTGCGTTGGGTGCGACAAACTGTTCTCGGCTTATCTGTTTTGAGAATGCGTCAAAGGCACCGCTCAGAGCCAGGCACTCTATGCCGCTCTTTTTTACAGCAGGAATGGAAACGCGCTCCACAAAATCAAAGATATCCTTGTATTTTCCGTTCTTTTCACGCTCTGAGATGATGGCAGCAGCAGCAGCTTCTCCCAGTCCCTTGATTCCATTCAGACCGAAACGAATCTGTTGCCTGTCGTTCACGCCAAAATCGGCATGCGACTCATTCACATCAGGTCCTAACACCTCTATCTTCAGGTTCTTACATTCATCCAAAAGTTTTGTTATTTCCTTGATGTCGTCCTTTCTTCTGGTCAGCAGAGCAGCCATGAACTCTGCAGGATAATGAGCTTTAAGATAGGCCGTCTGGTAGGCAACCCACGAATAACAGGCTGCATGTGACTTATTGAAGGCGTAAGAAGCAAATTTCTCCCAGTCACCCCAAATCTTATCAAGAACCGTAGGATCATAGCCTCTTTCTTTTCCTCCATTGATAAAAAGTGGTTTCATTTCATCAACGATAGCCTTCTTTTTCTTACCCATAGCCTTACGCAGCGCATCAGACTGGCCTCTGGTAAAGCCTGCTAACAGACGGCTCAACAACATCACCTGCTCTTGGTAAACGGTAATGCCGTACGTATCCTTCAAGTATTTCTCCATAACGGGAATATCGTACGTTATCTTTTCCTTTCCGTTCTTGCGCCTGATGAACGAGGGGATATAATCCATTGGGCCTGGCCGGTAGAGGGCATTCATGGCGATAAGGTCCTCAAAGACTGTGGGCTTTAGTTCCTTCAGATACTTTTGCATTCCTGCCGATTCAAACTGGAAGGTTCCTACCGTCAGGCCTTTCTGATACAACTGATACGTCAATTCATCATCGATGGGGATGTTGTCAAGGTCTATGTCCACCCCGTGGGCCTCCTTGATAACCCTGCAAGCCTCCTTCAACTCGGAAAGCGTTTTCAGCCCCAGGAAGTCCATCTTTATAAGACCTGTACTCTCAATAACATGTCCGTCATACTGAGTAACTGCCGTCTTACGGTCGGGAAAGTCGGGATCATCAGCAGTAGAGATGGGCACATGGTCGGAAATGGGGTCGCGACAAATAATGAAACCACAGGCGTGAATTCCCGTTCCGCGAATCTGCCCTTCCAGCTGTTGCGCGTATTTAATGGTATCTGCCTCCCTATAGTCGGGCGAGGATTGTGCCAACCGCAGTTCTGGTGTACACGAGATGGCATTCTTCAGATTCATCTTCATACCATCTGGCAGACGGTCTGGTATTGCCTTACAAAGCGCGTTGCTCCTATCCAGCGGAAGGTCTTCAACACGGGCTACATCCTTAATACTGTTTTTAGTTGCCATTGTGCCATAGGTAATGATGTGCGCACAATTCTCATGCCCATATTTATCCATTACCCATTGCAGAACCTTTCCACGCCCGTCATCCTCGAAATCAGTGTCAATATCAGGCAACGAAATACGGTCGGGATTCAGAAAACGCTCAAACAGCAGGTCGTACTTCAGAGGATCCAGTTTGGTGATGCCCAGACAATAGGCTACTACGCTACCTGCTGCGGAACCACGACCGGGACCTACCCACACATCCAAATCCTTTCGGGCAGAATTTATGAAGTCCTGCACAATAAGGAAGTAGCCTGGGAAGCCCATAGTCTTCATGATGTGTAGCTCAAAGCGAATACGGTCATCCACCTCCTTGTCTAACGGTTCACCATATAAACGACGGGCACCTTCATAAGCCAGTTTCTTCAGGTAATCGGCCTCGAACTTTATCCTGTACAGCTTATCATAGCCACCCAGTTTATTTATCTTCTTCTCGCCATCTTCTTTTGAGAGAGGATTCTCTCCGTTTTCGTCGCTGGTAAACTCGTGGAACAAATCCTCTTCCGTGAACTTCTGCCTCCACTCCTCCTCCGTTCCAAAATCAGCTGGGATGGGGAAAAAGGGCATAATGGGGTCGGATTCCAAATCGTACATCTCAACCTTATCAAGAATCTCAATCGTATTGCTGAGGGCATCGGGAATGTCGGCAAAGAGGTCGTTCATTTCCTCTTTTGTCTTGAACCATTCCTGCTTGGTGTACAGCATGTGAGGCTCTGATATTTTCTTGCCTGTAGAAAGGCAAAGCAAGCGTTCATGCGCATCGGCATCTTCTTCGTTAACGAAATGGCTGTCATTAGTGCAGACCAGCTTTATGTTCAATTCGCGAGCAATCTTTATCAGCTCTGCGTTGGCTATTTGCTGCAAGGGAAATGTCTCCCTGTTAGCCGCCACGTTAGGGTCTTTTACCTCATGTCGTTGCAACTCCAGATAGTAATCATCTCCAAACAGATCTTTGAACCACTTTGCCGATTGGCGGGCACCTTCCAAGTCACCCTTCAATATCTTGGACGGAACCTCTCCTGCAATGCAGGCAGAACAACAGATGATATCCTCGTGAAAAAGCTTGAGATCATCGTGGTCGGTCCTTGGCTTGTGATAGAAGCCATCAACCCAGGCGCGGGAAACTAGCTTAATCAAATTCTGATAGCCGTTCAGGTTCTTCGCCAGCAATATCAAGTGATTACCGCTTTTGTCTATTGTAGGATCACTTTGGTCTTCCTTTTTGCGGCGAGCCACATAGACCTCACAGCCAAAGATGGGCTTAAAAGGCTCCAGGCCTTCCTTCTTCCTTCCCTTGTTAACAGAAATGCAACAATCAAAGAGGTCTTTTACACCAAACATATTACCATGGTCTGTAAGTGCCATACCACGCATTCCGTTACCGATGGCCTTATCCACCAATTTAGAAATAGCGGCCTGACCGTCAAGCAAAGAATACTGAGAGTGAACGTGCAAATGTATAAAATCTTCCATTTTTGCTACATAAATCCAATAATTGCACAAATATAGTGTTTTTCCCCGAAATGCAAAGTCTAACTACTCCTTTTGTTAAAGAAAAAACTAAAATTAAGCCAAAAGTTTTTGATAAATAGCAAAAAATCCCTATCTTTGTAACCAAAGTAAACTATCCCCATGGGAAATAGACTCAAGAAACTCAAGAAAATAAAGAAGATTAGGCTACACCACGAAGGCACTCGCACCTTGGTTTTTGGTGCAATACTTTTTTTTGTTGTCTGCGCTTTCCTTCACTTTTTTATTCCCAATCAGATTCCTTTCTATCTGTTTGCAGGAGTAAGTATTTGTGTCTATTTGATTCTTGTTAATTTCTTCCAGTGCCCCATCCGTTGTTTCGAGGGTGACACAGAAGGCGTTGTCATTGCCCCTGCCGACGGCAAGGTGGTTGTTGTGGAGGAAGTGGAAGAGACTGAGTACTTCCATGACCGCCGCATCATGGTAAGCATCTTTATGAGTTTGTTTAATGTACATGCCAACTGGATACCCGTGGATGGCACGATAAAAATGGTCCGGCACTACGACGGAAACTTCCACAAAGCCTGGCTGCCCAAGGCAAGCGAGGAAAACGAGCGCTGCTCGGTAGTAATCACCACTGCCGACGGCACAGACATTCTGGCCCGCCAGATTGCTGGTGCTATGGCTCGCCGTATCGTCACTTATCCGCATGAGGGTGATGCCTGTTTTGTTGACGAACACTTAGGATTCATCAAGTTTGGCTCACGCGTTGATTTATTCCTGCCTTTAGGAACTGAGATTTGTGTTAAGCTTAACGACAAGACCGTCGGTAATGAGACCATTATTGCAAAACTGAACACTATTCAGAATTAGGCTTTAGCCAATATTCAATTGTGAATTATGAATTGTCTCAAACACCTTCCCAACACCATTACCTGCTGTAACCTAATAAGCGGTTGCATTGCCACAGGCTGTGCCTTCTACGGTCAGTACCACTGGGCTGTGCTGATGATTGTGGTGGGTGCCGTGTTTGACTTCTTCGACGGCATGACAGCCCGCGCCCTGAATGTTTCTTCCCCCATAGGCAAAGAATTGGATTCGCTGGCTGATGTGGTAACGTTTGGTGTAGCTCCCAGTGCTATTGTCTTCTACCTTTTCCACCAAGTTCACTACCCTCTGGTACTATCTCCCTTGAAGGACTTCATTCCCTATACCGCCTTTATTATGGCGGCTTTTTCTGCGCTACGACTGGCAAAGTTCAACCTGGACGAACGCCAGAGTACCCAATTCATTGGCTTACCCACGCCTGCCAATGCGCTGTTCTGGGGTTCTCTAGTGCTGGGGCAGCACGCTTTCCTGATTTCGCAGAAGTTCAATGCCGTTTTCCTTTTCCTCTTCATGCTGCTTTTCTGCATGTTGCTGGTGTGCAAGGTTCCCATGTTGGCCTTGAAGTTTAAGACCTGGGGGTGGAAGGGTAACGAGGTAAAGTACATCTTCCTACTGGGTTGCCTGCCCTGCTTCCTCCTTGGCACCAGTTGCTTTGCCGCCATCATCCTTTGGTACGTAGCCCTTTCTATCATTACCGATGTCAGAAGCAGCCGCGCTTAATACGATTTCATTACACGGATACAACGGCTTGGATGCAGAGGATGGTACTGAACTAGAGAGGTACACCCACCTAACCGAAAAAATAAAAGTTTCTATTTTTTTGAAGCCTTTCCCGTCAAGAAAAGGGCTGTGACGCCATATAGGCCCAGAGCTACGACCAGCAGGGTCTGGATGGTGTGGACCACTAGCACAAACAGCGCGGCACCTATCTGACCTACTCCGTACAGCACCAGGACGGTCTTGACAGCAAAATGCCAGGGACCGGCTCCGTTGGGCGTGGGAACCAGCACGGCAAAGCAGCCTACCACAAAGGCTACCAATGCTGCCATCGGCCCCAGTTGCGCCGTGTATTGGAAGCAGTAAAACGTCAGGTAGAAATGCAGGTAATAGCTGACCCAGATGCCAACAGAATACGTCAAAAAAAGTACGGGGTTCTGAACGTGACGGACGGAGAAAAGTCCGTCCTTAAGGTCGGTAAGTACAGCCCGGCTACGGGAAAAGAAGTTTAGACGCCACACCAGAAAGGCTACCATACACAAAATAAGAATGCCGCACAACAGCGTCACCAGCCATCCGGTGGTGGTGAAAGAACCCAGGAATCCCTGCATGGAAAGACCTGTCTGGGAAAAGAAATTCATGAAGAGCGGTATTTGGCAGGCTGCCGTAACAAAGGCCAGCAGGATGACCAGGGTGCTGTCAATAACACGCTCCGTCACTACCGTTCCGATGGCGCGGCTGAAGTTGGTGCCCTCCCACCGACGCAGGATGCCGCAGCGCAGCATCTCACCCACACGGGGCACTATTAGGCTGCTGGCATACGAGATAAAAATGGCATTGATGCAGGTATGCAGACGAGGCTTCTCGCCAAGCGGTGCCAGCACCTGCTTCCAGCGCAGGGCACGGAACACCTGGGCCATGATACCAAAGGGGAAACTGAGCAGCATCCAGCGCCAGGACATCTCGCTCTCCAATGCCTGACGCACGTCATCCCAGCGAATGCCCCGGTACATCCACCACAGAATGGCAGCAGCCAGTGCCAATGGCAGCAGAATTTGTACCGTTCTTTTTAGCTCCTTTGAACAAAGCGAATCAACTTTCACTTTTACTTCCTTTTTATTCCCAATTATGAATTGCGAATTGTGATATATGAATATTTTCCGTATCTTAGATACTACTTCTCTAACTTACTTTTAATTGGATTTCCACAAATAAATTTGTAAAACCGCTCGCATAATAGTAACTTTGCAGCGGCAAAATTACAAAAATATCAGCACGTATGAGAAGCGTTAAGCCAAAAAAGTTTCTTGGGCAGCACTTTTTGACCGATTTAAGCATCGCCCGGGATATTGCCGACACTGTGGATGCCTGCCCCGACCTGCCCGTTCTGGAAGTTGGACCCGGCATGGGCGTGATGACGCAATTCCTGATAGAGAAGCCTCGGCTGGTGAAAGTGGTAGAGATTGACTTTGAGTCCGTTGCCTTCCTGCGCCGGCATTTCCCTGCACTGGAGGAAAACATTATTGAGGACGATTTCTTGAAGATGCACTTAGACCGCACCTTCCAGGGAAGTCAGTTTGTGCTTACGGGCAACTATCCTTATAATATATCCAGTCAGATATTCTTTAAGATGTTGGACAACAAAGACCTGATTCCCTGCTGTACGGGCATGATTCAGAAGGAGGTGGCCGAGCGCATCACGGCATCGCCCGGCAGCAAGACATATGGCATACTGAGCGTGCTGATTCAGGCCTGGTACAATGTGGAATACCTGTTTACCGTTCACGAGCACGTGTTCAATCCGCCACCAAAGGTCAAGAGCGCTGTCATACGCATGACTCGCAACAGCACGCAGGACTTAGGGTGTGACGAACGCCTGTTCAAACGTCTGGTAAAGACCACCTTTAACCAACGGCGCAAGACACTGCGCAACAACATCCGCCCCCTGCTGGGTGAACTGGATGCAGAACGGGCAAAAGCCGGACTGCCCCAGCTGGACCACTCGGCCTTCCTGCAAGACCCGCTCTTCAACAAACGTCCTGAGCAACTGAGCGTGGCGGAGTTCATAAATCTTACCAACAGAGTGGCAGAGGAAACAAAATAAGCCCATACTTGAAAAATTATCAATTATCAATTGTCAATTATCAATTAATTGTCGTACCTTTGCCGCAGAAAACAACAAAAAAGCATTTAACTAACAAATAAAATGGACGATTATCACGCGGAGAATTTAAATTTGTAGCCGCCCGGAGGCATCAAGAGGAACTCCTGGCAGGCACATTGTTATGGACCCTTTTTAAGCCGGAGTACTGAAAGATGCAAACATACTGGAACACTACGAATGGTCTGCGTACCATCGACAAATGGGAACCCAACTGCTGGGTTCAGGTTACATGCCCCACACAGGAAGATGTTGACTTTCTACAGAACACACTGGGAATCCCTGATTACTATATTTCCGATATTGCCGATACCGACGAGCGTGCCCGTTACGATATCGATGAGGGATGGATTCTTATCATCCTGCGTATCCCTTATGTAAAGGAAATGCGCAGCCGAACCCCTTACACAACCATCCCCCTGGGTATTATCATGAAGGGAGATGTACTGATTACGGTGTGCAACTTTGAAACTAACATGATGATAGACTTCGTTAGCTATCAACAAAAGCGCGGACTGGGATTCACGGACTCTGTGGATATGATTTTCCGTCTGTTCCTATGTAGCGCCGTATGGTATCTGAAGCGCTTGAAACAGATAAGCCTGCTCATCGACAAGGCCAAGCGCAACCTGGACCATAACATAAACAACACGGACATCATATCGTTGAGCCGCCTGCAGGATAGCCTCACCTATTTCGTAACTTCCATTCGTGGCAATGAGAACCTGCTCTCCAAGCTGAAGTTCAAACTGCCCGTTGACGAGCTGGATGCCGATATGATAGAGGACGTAAACATTGAGATGAGTCAGGCCAGAGAGACCTGTAACATCTACACTAATATTTTGGACTCCACGATGGACACCTACGCCAGTATAATCAATAATAATGTAAGCAGCGTCATGAAGGTGCTTACCAGCATCAGCATTATCCTGATGTTCCCCACGCTCATTGCCAGCCTCTTCGGAATGAATCTGGTAAGCGGTATGGAGCAAGCATGGTGGGGATTCCCCTTCGCTGTTGTGCTATCTATAGGCGTTACGGTGCTTTTCTGGTGGTATTTCAAACATAAAACGTGGATTTAATCTACTTTTCCACAAAAAAAAGCTCGTTTTATTAGGTTATAAGGGATATTTTACCTTATTTTGCCTTTCGCAACCCCAAAAGAAGGGGGGATTTTTAACACTAAAAACTATAAATGATGGACTCTTTAGAGACTAATGTAACTACTGCCCCCGAGCAGTCTTCTGAGATTACTGAGATGAATGCAGCACCTGCAGAACCCGAAACAGTTGTTGAGCCTAAAGCTACAGCAGAACCGGAAACGGTTGAAGAACCTGAAACTACAACAGAACAGGAAACAGCTGTTGAATCTGAAGCAACAACAGAACCCGAAACAGTTGAAGAACCCGCAGTGCCTGTATATACATCGAAAGAAGAAGTTGTTAACCGAGTAAAAGAAATTGCCCAAAGCGAGGAAGTGGGCGAAAAGCAAGAACTCGATTTGCTGAAACAGCTCTTCTACAAGTTCCACAACGCAGAAATACAAGAGGCTCGCAATGCCTTTATAGAAGGCGGCGGAGAACCCGAAAAGTTCGAACCGCAAATCGACCCGCTTGAACCGGAGTTCCGTGCATCCATGCAGTTGATTCGCGACCGAAGGGCTGCGGCACAAGAGGAACTGGAACGCCAGAAGGCAGAGAATCTGAAGAGAAAACTGGAAATTCTGGACCGCATACAGCAATTAGCATCAACACCCGAAGAGGCTAACAGTACCTTCGAGGAATTCAAGGCTCTGCAGGCTGAGTGGAAAGAGATAAAGCAAGTGCCTGCAGAACGTGCCACGGAACTCTGGAAAAACTATCAGCTTTACGTTGAACAGTTCTATGATTTGCTGAAACTTGGACACGAGTTGCGTGACTACGATTTCCGCAAGAACCTGGAGGCCAAGACCCGTCTGTGCGAAGAGGCCGAGGCTCTGATGCAGGTTCCCGAAGTAGTGGCTGCATACAACCAAATGCTCATCCTGAATCAGGAATGGAAAGAGACGGGACCTGTAGCCCGTGAGTTCCGCGAGGAAATTTGGAACCGCTTCAAAACCGCTACAACTGCTGTTTACAAACGCCATCAGGATTTCTTCGAGGCCCGCAAAGCCAAAGAAGAAGAGAACCTAACACAGAAAACCGCCCTTTGCGAACAGCTGGAGGCTATCTCTACCGACGAGCTGAAGACCTCATCGGAATGGGACGAGGTAACCAAGAAAATCATCGAGATGCAGGCTGCATGGAAGACTATTGGCTTTGCACCTCAGAAAATGAATACAGCTATCTTCGAGCGTTTCCGCAAGGGATGCGACGCGTTCTTCGAGAAAAAAGCACAGTTCTTCCAGACTTTGAAGGAAAGCCTGAACGAGAACCTTGCCAAGAAGAAGGCGCTGGTGGAAAAAGCAGAGGCGCTGAAAGACAGCACAGAGTGGCGCAGCACAGGAGACATCCTTATCAACCTGCAGAAGCAATGGAAGGAAATCGGCAACGTGCCCCACAAGTATTCCGAGGAACTCTGGAAACGCTTTGTAGGTGCTTGCGACCAGTTCTTCGAGGCTCGCCAGCAGGCAACAGCCGGCATCCGGGAAGAGCAGAATGCCAACAAAGAGCAGAAGCAGGGCATCATTGAGCGCCTGAAGGAACTGGCAGCCAAGGAAGGCGAGGAAATCATGCAGGAAGTAAAGGAACTTCAGCAGAAATGGAACGAGGTCGGCCATGTGCCTTTCCGCGATAAGGATAAACTCTACAAAGAATACCGCGAGGTTTGCGACAAGATTTACGGTGCCTTAAGCGCTTCCCAGGCTAAGCGCCACCTGAGCAACTTCCGCAACAATCTGGCTCAGAAGTTAGAAAAGGAAGGTGGCAGCCTAAGTAACGAGCGTCAGCGTATGATGCGCGCTTACGAACGGATGCGCGACGAATTGAACACTTACGAGAACAATCTGGGCTTCCTCAGCAGTAGTAGCAAGAAGGGCAACACGCTGGTTGATAGCATGAAGAAGAAGGTTGAGAAGCTTCGCAGCGAACTCTCCTTACTTGCCCAAAAGATTAAAGCCGTTGACGAACAAATTGCCAACGAAGGAAAGTAATTCCTTTACATAATAATATAACAAGCCCCTCGTAATCAAATACGAGGGGCTTGCTTATTCTCAATTAAACTATAGTTTCTGTTACTTGCATGCTGGGCACCAGGGCTTGAGCTGCTTGAAGAAATCGTTGCCCTTGTCGTCAACAAGGATGAATGCGGGGAAATCTTCTACGTCAATCTTCCAGATGGCTTCCATGCCCAGTTCAGGATATTCAACGCACTCGATGCTCTTGATACTGCTCTGTGAGAGTACGGCGGCTACACCGCCGATGGTGCCGAGATAGAAGCCGCCGTGCTTCTTGCAGGCATCGGTAACCTGCTGTGTGCGGTTGCCCTTGGCTATCATCACCAGAGAAGCGCCATTAGCTTGGAACTCATCCACATAGGGGTCCATACGGTTGGCTGTGGTGGGACCCATTGAGCCGCAGGGATAGCCTTCTGGAGTCTTGGCAGGACCGGCATAGAGAACAGGATAATCCTTGAAGTACTGAGGCATACCCTCGCCAGCATCCAAACGTGCCTTGAGTTTGGCGTGAGCAATATCACGAGCCACAATGATGGTACCCTTCAGGTTCACGCGAGTGCTAACTGGATACTTTGTCAGCTCAGCACGAACGGCATCGATACCCTTGTTCAGGTCTATCTCTATACCCTTTGGACCTTCGCCAGGATTGCGCAGTTCCTCGGGAATCAGTTCTGTTGGGTTGCTGTCCATCTTCTCAATCCAGATGCCGTCCTCGTTAATCTTAGCCTTGATGTTGCGGTCAGCAGAACAGCTCACACCCATACCGACAGGCAGAGAAGCACCATGACGAGGCAGACGGATGACACGGATGTCATGAGCCAGATACTTGCCACCGAACTGAGCACCGAGCCCAATCTTCTGCGCCTCTTTCAGCAGTTTCTCTTCCAAATCGATATCACGGAAAGCACGTCCAGTCTCATCACCTGTAGTGGGCAGGTTGTCATAGTACTTGATTGACCCAAGTTTTACTGTGAGCAGATTCTTCTCGGCACTGGTGCCGCCAATCACGAAGCAGATGTGATAGGGAGGACAGGCCGCTGTGCCCAAGTGTTTCATCTCCTCTACAAGCCAGGGCAGCAAGGTCTTCTCGTTCTGGATAAGGGCCTTTGTCATGGGGTAGAAGTAGGTCTTGTTGGCAGAACCGCCACCCTTTGCTACGCAGATGAAGCGATACTCGGCTCCCTCGCAAGCTTCGATGTCTATCTGGGCAGGCAGGTTGCACTTTGTGTTCACCTCGTCGTACATGTTCAGGGGAGCGTTCTGGGAATAGCGCAGGTTATCCTGGGTGAATGTGTTGAAGACACCACGGGAGAGCGCTTCCTCATCCTCGAAGCCCGTCCACACCTGCTGACCTTTCTCACCATGAATGATGGCTGTGCCGGTATCCTGACAGAAGGGGAGGACGCCTTTGGCAGCCACATCAGCATTGCGCAGGAACTGCAGAGCAACGTACTTGTCGTTCTCGCTGGCTTCTGGGTCTGTCAGCACCTTGGCAACTTGCAGGTTATGCTCACGGCGCAGCATGAACTCCACATCGTGGAAACATTGTTGAGCCAGCAGGGTCAGAGCCTCCTTGCTCACCTTCAGAATCTTGTGACCTTCGAATTCGCTTACGCTAACTCCCTCCTTCGTCAGGAGGCGATACTCGGTCTTGTCCTCGCCCATCTGGAACATTGGGGCATACTTGAAATCAGCCATATAGGGGACCCTCTCCCTAACCCTCTCCCTTTAGGACGAGGGAACTGCTTTGCAGGGTCATGGGCAGTTATATTTGTAATTTTGTTTTATTTACTTATTTGTCATCCCCTCTCTCCTGTAGAGGAGTGGGAGTAAGGCTGTCTTCGTAGTGTTGGAACAGGAAGTCGTTGTAGGGATATTTCTGAACATGCAGTTCCCTTACTTTATTGTACAGAACCTGCTTCATGGTGTCTAAATTTGTCTTTTCCTGTGCCGAGATAAACAGACAGTCGCCGTTCAGACGCGACATCCAAGTGTGTACCAACTCTTCGAGGGAAACGTTTCTGGCGGTAGCGGGTGTCAGGTCGTCGGCATCCTTTTCTTCCCAAGTATATGCGTCTATCTTGTTGAATATTACCATCGAAGGCTTCTCGGCACACCCCAGATCGGCCAGGGTCTTCTCTACCACCTTAATCTGGTCTTCGAAGTCGGGGTGTGAGATATCCACCACGTGAAGCAGGAAATCTGCCTCGCGTACCTCATCCAACGTACTCTTAAAGGAATCCACCAGGTCGGTGGGCAGCTTACGGATGAACCCTACTGTATCTGAGAGCAGAAAAGGCAGATTATCGACAATCACCTTGCGCACCGTAGTATCAAGGGTGGCAAAAAGCTTATTCTCTGCAAACACCTCGCTCTTGGAAAGCAGGTTCATCAGGGTGCTCTTGCCAACGTTTGTGTAGCCCACCAGCGCCACACGTATCATACGTCCCCGGTTGCTGCGCTGGGTAGTCTTCTGGCGGTCTATGTCGGCCAGACGCTGCTTCAGCAGACTCATGCGGTTCAGGATGATACGGCGGTCCATCTCCAACTGGGTTTCACCTGGTCCTCGCAGGCCCACGGAACCTTTTCCTCCTCCGCCTCCAGAGCCGCCTCCCTGACGTTCCAGGTGCGTCCAGAGCCTTTGCAATCTGGGCAGCATATAGCGGTACTGCGCCAACTCCACCTGTGTCTTGGCGTTTGCCGTCTGTGCCCGCATGGCAAAGATATCCAGTATCAGGCTGGTACGGTCCAGTACCTTAATTTTCAGTTCGTTTTCTATGTTACGCAGCTGCTTGGCACTCAGCTCGTCGTCAAAGATTACCAAATCCACATCGCGCTCTGCATCCTCCTCGGCCACTATGTAAGCCCTTATCTCCTGCAGTTTGCCTATTCCCAGATAGGTAACGCTGCTGGGACCGTTCATACGTTGCGTAAAGCGCTTTACGGTTTCTGCTCCTGCCGTCTCGGCAAGGAATTCCAGTTCATCAAGGTACTCTTTAGTCTTACGCTCATTCTGGTCGGGGGTGATAAGACCAACCAATATGGCTTTTTCCGGACGAGTCTCCACCACATTGTGGAACTTCACGTTTGACATCCCGTCCTCAAAGGGTAGCGAGGACCTGCTGGAATTATAGTGTTTGCTTCTGCTTGTCTTCAAATTTCAATTAACTAAAGTCCAACGTCTTACGCCTAAAGTCTTTATTTAACCTGAACCACCAGATACCTGCCTGTACTCCAGAACTTGACGGGGTCTGAGATGTGCAGTTCATACAGTCCCTTGCTGTCCTTTATCATCTGATAGCTGCCGGAGGGATGGTTAGAGAGTATTGTGGCACTCTTGCTGTAGAACTTAATCACCTTGTCGTAACGGATGTCTATCTGGGTAAAGTAATCCTTGTTGAAGTCACCGTCGCGCAGCACATCGCCTTTCTGCAGGATTTTCTGCTCCTTCAACTCATTCTTGGTGCCGAACACAAACCAGGCAGCGTTCAGTTGCTTCTCCTGCGAGGCCACCGTATCGGCTTTCTTGTTGTTCTCCTCGGTAAGCGTGTTCACATTCTCGTTCAGGGTGTTAATCTGTTCACCCTGTGCTTCAAGCTGTGCATCCTTCTCGGCCAGTGTGGCCTCCAGTTCCTGAATGCGCTTGTTCTGTGTCTCTATCTGAGCCTGCAGGTTCTCTACCGTCTTTCTCAGTTTTTCTGCATTGAAGGAGCTGGCACGCAGTTTATCTTTCAATTGGGCTATCATATCGCGGTTCTGCTGCATAGCTTCCCTTATGAACTGCATATTCTCGCGTATCACCTCCTTATTGCTGGCGCTCTCGGGATTGGACTCGGCAATGGTTAAGCGTCCTTCTGCCTCGTTTATACGTCTGATACCCTCCTGCACCTCGTCAAAAGTACCCATGATATCATTCAGTTCAATATCCTTCTCGTTTATAATCCGCTGCAAAGAATCGCGTTCCTGCTGAATGGCAGACTCATCTGTTGTTTGCTGACCCTGGCCGCATGAAGCCAGCAGCATAGTTACTATTGTAACAAATCCCAGTTTTTTCATATTCTTTTTTGTTTTAAAGCCTCACCCCCACCCCTCCGGAGAGGGGGAGAAGTTCGGATAAAATTATTTTCTTTTGTTCCTGTTCTCAGATTCCGTATCTCTTTCCTTTGCCGCGGGTTGTGGAGAAGCCCCTCCTACTACAATTACGAATTCGCCTCGGGGCTCGTTCTCCCTGAAATGTGCCAGCACCTCTTCTACCGTGCCGCGTACACTCTCTTCATGAATCTTGCTGATTTCGCGGCATACGCTCACTGGCCTGTCGGCACCGAAGGTTTCCTTGAACTGCTCCAGGGTCTTCACAATGCGGTGTGGCGACTCGTAGAAAATCATTGTCCTGGTTTCCTCCGTAAGCGCATTGAGTCTGGTCTGCCTTCCTTTTTTCTGAGGCAGGAAGCCCTCGAAACAGAACCTGTCGCACGGCAGCCCGCTGCTTACCAGTGCCGGCACAAAAGCCGTGGCTCCGGGCAGGGTTATCACCTCTATGCCGGCCTTTATGGCCTCGCGGGCCACCAGAAAGCCCGGGTCGCTGATGCCCGGTGTGCCGGCATCGCTCACCACCGCCACTGTCTCACCGCCCCTCAGGCGTTCCACCACGCGATCCACCGTCTGATGTTCGTTGAACTTATGGTACGAGAGCATTGCATTCTTGATTCCGAAGTGCTTCAGCAGCACACCGCTGGTGCGCGTATCCTCGGCCAGAATCAGGTCGGCCTCCTTCAGCACTTTCAGGGCTCTGCAGGTAATGTCCTCCAGATTTCCCACGGGGGTTGGAACCAAGTACAATATTCCCATACTCACATGTCTATTTGGGAACAAAAATATATATAAAAATCGGTATTGCGGACAAAGAGACAGAATTATTTTGATTATTTCAATATTTTAAGTCCCCTCATGGGGCTAATTCGGACAGAATATACTATATTTGCCAATAAAACAAAACATAAGGAAACATGAAAGATGTAGGCTCCCATAATGGAGAAATGATGAGACGCGGTCGCGTGGAAGTTGTCTGCGGCTCTATGTTCTCGGGTAAGACAGAGGAACTGATACGCCGCCTGAAGCGAGCCCAGTTTGCACATCAGCGTGTCGAGATTTTCAAGCCCAGCATTGATGTCCGCTACAGCGAGGAGGAAGTGGTAAGCCATCAGGGCAACAGCATCATGTCAACCCCCGTTGACTCTTCTGCCAGCATCCTGCTCATGGCACAGGATACCGATGTGGTAGGCATTGACGAGGCGCAGTTCTTTGACGAGCATATCGTGGAAGTGTGCAACGAACTGGCATCACGCGGCATACGTGTCATTGTAGCCGGACTCGACCTTGACTTTAAGGGAATTCCCTTCGGTCCCATGCCTCAACTCTGCGCCATTGCCGACGAGGTTACAAAGGTTCATGCCATCTGCGTACGCTGCGGAGCCCTTGCTTACGTTAGCCACCGTATTGTAGCTGGCGATAAGCAGGTAATGCTGGGCGAGAAACAAGAGTACGAGCCCCTCTGCCGCGAATGTTACAACAGCATCACTGCTAATCGTTGACGAAAACGAAAACCAAAACGATAACCAAAACGAAAACTCGTTAAATTATCAGAAAAATGTTCGAGCAAAAAATAACCTTTGACAGCTTCATCCGCAGCGTTACCATCATCTGCCTTGCCGCAGGTGCCGTATGGTTGCTCAATACACTTTCGGGGGTCCTGCTGCCCTTCTTCGTAGCATGGCTTCTGGCCTATATGATATACCCCTTTGTCCGCTTCATCCAGTACAGGTTGCGGTTCCGCAGCCGAATTGCCAGCATCATAGTGGCACTGCTGGTTGTAATAGCCGTACTGACCGGAGTTATGGCTCTGATTATCCCCCCCATAGTAGAAGAGATGGCACATATCTCTGATCTGGCAACGCTGTATTTCAACGACGTGATGACGCAGACCAACATGGCATCCTACATCAACAACATCGTCAATTACTTCAGCGACAAGAGCACCCTTGTCAACCTGATGCAGCAAAGCAGCTTTGTAGAGGCCATGCAGACGGTTATGCTACAAACCTGGAACGTGGTTTCCGGAACCGTGAATGTTGCGCTGAGTCTGCTGGGCATCTTTCTGGTGCTGCTATATACCTTCTTTATTCTGATAGACTACGAGAATATCAGCCAGGGATGGGTGAACCTTATTCCTGACGGCAAGCGTAAGTTTGCCTCCATGGTGGTGCAGGACATTAAGAGCGGCATGAACTCTTATTTCCGCGGGCAGGCACTCATAGCACTCATCGTAGGAATACTCTTCAGCATCGGGTTCCTGATAATAGACTTCCCCCTGGCTATTGGACTCGGCCTGTTCATAGGATTCCTGAACCTGGTGCCCTACATGCAGCTCTTCGGCTTTATTCCCACCATACTGCTGGCCATCCTGAAGTCTGCCGAGACGGGCGAGAGTTTCTGGGGCATCATGCTCTGTGCCCTGGCAGTCTTTGCCGTTGTGCAGCTTATTCAGGACATGTACCTTACGCCCCGCATCATGGGCCATGTAATGGGTCTGAACCCTGCTGTCATCCTGCTCAGCCTCTCCGTCTGGGGCAGTCTGATGGGTATTATAGGCTTTATCATAGCCCTGCCGCTCACCACCCTGCTACTGTCATATTACCGCAGGTTTGTTCTCAAAGAAGGTGTCGTTGAGGCGAAACAGCCCCATAAAGAACACAAAAAATAGGGGGTGAGATAAAAATTTTTCACTTTTCACTTTTCCGTTTTCACTTTTTATTGTACCTTTGCACCGCGAAATGAGAAAGTGAAAGGAAAAATAGAGAATTGGGGTTTATTCTTTATTCTTAGCACTTGAATTTCGCATTTAGGTTGACTCGCTAGCTCAGTTGGTAGAGCATCGCCCTTTTAAGGCGGGGGTCTTGGGTTCGAGCCCCAAGCGGGTTACCAAGGAAGGTTTTTCAAGCCTTCCTTTTTTTGTGCGTTTTTTGCCAAAATCAATGATTTGTCCCCATAATTTTGGAGTCAGTGGATTTCCCCAGTTGGCAGAGACCGGCTAAAATTACTGTGTATCGCAGAAACTTTTCTCGTTTTTCTTGCACGTTTCATGCAAAAACCTTACCTTTGCATACATCATATCTCCACTTCATCTCCACTTCATCTCCAGTTCTTCTCCACTTCCTCTCCACTTCTAATAAATGGAGATGTAATAGAGAGAAAACGGAGGAG
>JAGCPD010000018.1 GCA_017645305.1 Bacteroidaceae bacterium
CAGGGCAAGGTGCTCTATAAGGAGCAGGACGTGCAGGAACTGCTTGAAAGGAACTACCAGCCTGCCCGTTGGACTGAAAAATGATATTCTTGTTTATCATCAGTGTTAGTTTTAGGTTAGTAATGAAGAATCCGCACCACCATTGCAGAGGCAATGAGTGATGCGGATTCAAGTTTTTCATGTTTGCTCTTTCTCTATTTCGAAGGAAGTTCCAACGTCAGACAGACGTTTTCATACATCGGTCTGCCCATCAGTCGATTCATGATGTACTTGCGGAACTTGTGGCTGTTGTGGCTGTCGATGGCGTAAGCCAAACGGATAACCATTTCAAGGTTATACACGTCTATGTTCCAGTTGGGGTGATAGGGGAACAGCCTAAACGAGCCATGAGTATCTTCCTCACGCGCGATACTATTCTTATATATAGAGCGTATCGTGCGGAATACAACGGCTGACGGGACGAAAAGCATGTCTGCTATCTCGTCAATCGTCATCCAAACGTCCTTGTCGGGCATGGTGATAATTCCGCCCTCGGTCATTCTGATGATGCCTCGCTCGAAGACATCCTTGGGAATCATTGAAATGTTTGTCATAAACTGTCAGTCTTTGGGAATGTGATACAATAGGTTCTTCTTGGGACGTCCGACTTTCTTCACTGCCAGTCGTGGGTCTTCACGCAGCAGTTCCTTCGGACGGTCGAGTTTCTTCTGTAGCAGTGCCTTGTTGTGCTCTGCCGTTGTGTCGCTGGTCGTCAGACCCTTTGCTTCTCTTCGCTTTTGCAGCCTGTCCATGTCACGGCTGATGTTGTCATCAGTGACCTTGGCATACACCTGTGTACTTTTCACGCTGGAGTGTCCCATCATCTTGGCGATGCTTTCCAGACAGATGCCTTCTGATACGAGCATCGTGCCGAAGGTGTGACGGGCCATGTGAGCCGAGAGGTTTTCTGTCCTGCCGATGGCAAAGCCTATCTCGTGAATGTCCGTCCAGGCACTGTTGAGAGTTGGCAGCGGAAAGACGGGCTTTTCGTCGTCAGTGGTGTTATACATGCCGAGTATCTGCTCTGCTATGGGGTGCAGAGGGATGAACGACTCCACTTTCGTTTTCTGACGGTTGATGCGGATATAGCGCCAACCGTCGGCTGTCTTGCCGATGTGGTGAGGATAGAAGCCACGGGCATCCACGTATGCAAGTCCCGTCAGACTGGAGAAGATAAACCAGTGACGGAACATCTCCATCCGGTCGTCTGCCATCGGGGTTGAAAGCAGTTTCTTGAAGTCCTCATGGTTCACGAAGCGGTGACGGGTCTGAATCTTCTTCTCATATTCCACATTTTCTATTGGGTTGCAGCGCAGGATTTCCATATCCACGCCTAACCAGATTAGGCGGTTAAGCCATATCAGACAATGATTAGCCTGTGCTGGGCCGAGGTTCTTGCCTTTCACCAGATGCACCTTGTAGCCTTGACCGAAGGCTTCATCAATCTCCGTCAGCTGAATGTCTTTCTTGCCGAGCGAGTGCAGGTACTCTTGCAGATGGGCTTGCAGGGATTTGCTCTGGCGGTAGGTGTTCACCTTGTTCAGTTCGTTGGCACGGATGCGCAGGCGCTCCCGTTCCCATTCGCCCATCTGCAGCAGGGTCGTGGGCTTCTTTGTCTTTTCAGTGATGATGTTCTTCAGGATTTCGGGCGTGATGACACCGTTCTCACGCAGTTGCTCGTCGTAGAGGGTGTCAATCCGCTTGCGCAGGTCGATGAGTCGGTTGTTGTCCCTTGCAATGGAGATTTCGCCCTTTTTTGCATTCCAGTCCTCCGGGCGGCAGTAAATGTCCGTTGTCAGTGTGGTGCTCTTTCCGTCAATGGTGATACGGCACATGACGGCTGTGGTGCCGTCGGTCTTCACCTTGGCACGGTTGATGTAATACAGTTGGCTGAATGTACTTCTCATAATCGTTTCTCCTTATTTTGTGATGAAATTAAAATCCTTGGTTGCTTCAATGAACTTGTCCATGTCCTCAAAGAATTTCTTCGGGGTTACACGGGCATAGACCTGTGTCTGGTTGATGTTCGTGTGACCGAGCATCCTGCTGATGGTTTCCAGTGGCACACCTTCTTCAAGCGTTATCAGGCTGGCAAACGAGTGTCGCCCCTGGTGGAAGTGGATGGGTTCTTTCAGTCCAATCCAGCCCGATATGCCGCGCAGATGGGCATGGAGGGTACGGTGGAACACATACGGAAAGAGCGTCTTGCGCGTATCGTCGTGATACTTCTCAATGAGGGCAATCGCTTCGGGCAGCAGTTTCACGGCTGCACGATTCTCGTTCTTACGGCGAAGGTACTTCAGCCAGAGGTTGCCGTCCTCGTCAATGGAGAGATTATCATCCGTGACGGACACCACATCGGAGTAGGGTACGCCAGTGTAGCAGGCGAACAGGAACATGTCACGGGAGAGGATATGACCTTCGTGCTTAGGGTCAATCTGGAGGTCACGAATTTTCTCAAAGGTCTCACGGCTGAGAGCCTTTGGAGTGGTCTCGCGTTTCCTCGGCAGGGAGAAGTGGGCGAAGTATTGCCGTTCGGCAATGCCTTCCTTGAAGGCACCTTTGCAAGCCTTCTTCAACAGGGCAAGGAAATGACGGGCAGAGCCTTCATGTCCGCATTCGTCGCAGATGTACGACTGGAAATCATAGATGAATTGCTCTGTCAGTTGCCCGAAAGCAATGTCCTCGGTCTTAAATTTCTTCAGTATGAAGGCTTGCAGGTAGTCGCAGAAAGCCTTGTAGTGGTAGTAGGTGCCCTTGGCACGGTCAACGCCGATGCGTGAATGACATTCGTCTTTCATGCGCTGTGCATACTGCATCAGCGTTACCTGTGACTGGATGCTGCCCTGTAGGACCGCCTTAACGTCAGCGGCACAGAAGTCCGACTGACGTGCCTTTACGAACTCATAGGCATTGTTGATTGACAACAGCAGTTGTTCGATCTTGCGGTTCACCTCAACCGCCTCCTTGCTCTTGCCGTTCAGACGGCTTTCACGGGGATTCCACAAGTCAGGGGTGCAGGAAATCTTGCACGAAAACTGAGACATCGAGTTCCCGAGGGTGATACGTCCCATGATGGGAGCCTTTCCTTTCTTGTCTGTTGTGCTCTTTTTGAGGTAGAGCAGCACCTTGAATTTTTCATCTTTCATACTCGCTTATAATTTGGTTGCAAAATTAGCTCAATTACAAGCGTCCTCCGTATGGAAGAATGTGTCCGAACATGTATGTTTTTCCGAGCCTCCGACTAATTTGGGGCATCATTCGTTACCAATACAATTTTCGGTAACGAGACAGGTAACGATTTGGTAACGGAACGATGGTCATATTTCACAATATGCATTCCTGCCCATCGAAACATGGAATACATAAAATCAGCAGTCTTTCAGGCAATTACGAAAATAATCTCCACATTCGTCTCACCCTTGATTTCTTGGTTATATTCCCCAATAATCGTCACACTGTTGGGGATGGTGATTGAGGTCAGGCCACTGCAATCAGAAAAGGCAGCCTCTCCAATGCTCGTCACGCTGTTGGGGATAGAAATGGAGGTCAGGCTGCTGCAACCTGAGAAAGCACGGTTGCCAATGATGGTCATGCTATTGGGAATGGTGACGGATGTCAGGCTACTGCAACCATCGAAGGCGAAATTGCCTATGCCGGACACACTATAAGTCTTGTCATTATAGGTGACAGTAGAAGGAATGATGACAAATCCTGAATAATCAGAGATATATTCATATATGGGATAACCCTCATATTTCTGATACGTTACTTCTGCTTCGTCTTCTGAGAAATTGTAGTATATGCCATTAATTTTGGCATCGTAGGCACTTGCTACAATTGGCAGTAGCATCAGGATAAGTAGTAAAAATTGTTTCTTCATATTATACTCCTTTTTTGTTAGTTCATACTTCTTTATCTGGCAAACCAACACTAACTTAAGGGCATAAGAAAAGCGCAGGCCCACCATATATCCACTCAGGCCTGCGACAGCCCCTATATACTTATGGAGAAGTCTGCGCCTATAGGCACAGCTTCAATAGTATATAGTTATGCTCATAAATCTCTATCGAGGTCGCAGTTCGAGTGGATAATTGAGCAAATAAGATTGCACTCTTTTGAAGAATGCGTTGCAAATATACAATTATGTACGATACTTACCAAAAATTTGAAAGAAAAACAGGATTTGCATGGGCAAAATGCAAGGTTTAGGTCGCATTTTGCATGAAATTAAAGACATTAGACTTTAGGCGTTAGAGTTTAGACAAGGGGAACGCAAGCATATTATAAAAGCAACAAAAAAGCCTTTCAACGGAGGCATTGAAAGGCTGAATCTAAGCGGACGCTTCTTTATGTTATGTATTTCGTAATCTTATCTTATAGGCACATTAATTTAGTTAGTTCAACAACTATAGTTTATTTATTGTAAGATTGTTGGTTCTCAGATTTTGCAACTAATGCTTCTATTGCTTGTATTAATCGATGGGCAACATCTATACCTTCTGCAATATCCTGTTCCTTAACATCAAAAAAGCAGTTGTAGTCACTCTTCTCTCTCAGGCTCTGAAGATTATTATACAATGTACCATAGTCAGAAGGAAGTATTCCCGTCTTAATATAATGCTGACTGAACAATATGTGAGAGCCATTATGCCGACTCGCTTGATGCCCATCCTTGATTAGCAGGGCACTCACAGCATGAAATACAGCATAATATAATCTGTTAGCCGCAGCACTTAACCTACCATCTTTTTGAAGGTACAAAATATCATCATAGGCTTCTTTGGCTCTTTCCAATTCACGAGCTACAACCAGGTTCCTATCTTCGCTAGTTAGTCTCATCTTACCAAAACCTGTTTGTCTTGTTCCACATTCTTGTAAAAAGGACTAAAAGAATAGTCCTGCCATTCTTTTTGCGAATAGACTTGTGGGTTTATATCCTCATTAATTTCCCACCCTAGTTCACGGAAAGGGTAACCAACACTGTAGTCACTAAACGTTAGAACAGGCTTATTCAGCAGAATCAGCAAATCCCAGTCCGAACCCTCATGAGCATCGCCACGGGCATGGGAGCCATAGAGCCAAACCTGCCCGCCCGGTGGAACGACTTTACGTCCGGTCTCTCGGATCATTTGGATTATTTTCTTTTCTTCTGCTGTCATAGCGCTTTGTTTATGTTTCCGATATGATGAATTCCACCCATCAATTCCGCACACCGTAATGTGCATCACAGCCAAAAATGGACAGATTACGTTGCAAATATACAATTATGTATGATACTTACCAAAAAATTGAAAGAAAAAGCGAATTTGCATGGACAAAATGCAAAGTTTAGTTCGCATTTTGCATGAAATTAAAGACATTAGGCCTTAGGCGTTAGACTTTAGACAAAGGGGAACGTTAACATATTATAAAAGCAAAGAAAAAGCCTTTCAACGGACGGCATCGAAAGGCAGAGTCTAAGCAGAAGCTTCCTGTACGTCTGTCTAATTCTGACCTGTTAATGCTCTATTTCTGCTCCGTTGTGCTGCTGTGTTTCCTCTAATTTACCTCCAGATTCTCCCTAGTTTTCCTCTAATACATCTCTA
>JAGCPD010000065.1 GCA_017645305.1 Bacteroidaceae bacterium
GGCGAAACTGCCCAATGCGACGTGGTCGGACCCCGCGAAGCTCATCGTGCAGGTCTATAAGGACTACCAGTTCCGCACGACGGAGGCCCGCATCGCGGAGTCGGCAAAGCTGCTGAACATGTTCCAGGTGTTCGACGACGAGGCGCACACGGCGGCGCTGGAGACGATGGGGCTGACGCCGCTCGTCGCTGCTTTGCGCGGGCTGAACACGCAGCTGCGCGAGCTGATGTCCGACCGTTCGACAGAGCAGGCTGAGTACCTCGTGGGCGAACTCCGTGCGGCGCGTCTGGAGGTGGACGAGGCTTACGCAAAGCTCATCGCGTACCTGAACGCCCTGCTGCTCATCAGCCCGTCGGAGGAGCTGACGCAGCTGGAGAAGGTCTTGAACCAGGACATCAAGCTCCTGGAGGCGCAACTGGCAGCCGGGAAGAAGAAATCTACCTCTGGGAGTTCTGGGAACAATGGGAATTCTGGGAGCAGTGGCTCTTCCGATGGCGGGACGACGGTGATTCACAACGAGGACACGATTCAGGGCCTCGAGTAGCCCCCTCCCAACCTCCCCCGAGGAGGAGGAGATAAAATGAAGCCTCTGTCGAAATCGGCAGGGGCTTTTCGTTGGGAGTCTTGAAACGTCTGCGCTCAGAAGTACTTGGTGATTTGGGCGCTTTGGAAGTTGTTCATCTCGTTCATCATGCGGACGGCGGAGTCGATGATGGGGAAAGCGCAGAGGGCTCCGGTGCCTTCGCCGAGACGGAGGCCGAGGTGCAAGAGGGGCTTGGCGTCCACAATGTCGAGCATCATCCTGTGTCCGCTTTCGTCGCCGCAGTGGGTGAAAATCATGTAGTCCTGCGAGGCTGGGTAAAGGCGGATGGCAGCCAAGGCACAGGCGGTCATAATGAAACCGTCTATCAAAATAACAAGGTGCTGCTCGGCTGCGCGGAGCATGGCTCCGATGGCGGCAACCATCTCGAAGCCGGCGAAATATCTTATTAATGGATAATGGATAATGGATAATGGATAATTATTGGATGCGCCATTAGACCCATTAAGCCTATCATGCCCATTCTTCCCATAAAGCCCATTGAATCTCTCCACCGCCCGGGAGAGGACTTCGTATTTGTGGCGGATGCCTTCGGCGTTGAGGCCGGCGCCGGCTCCAATGCAATCCTTCAGGGGAATATCGCCAAAGAGACTCATCCAAATGCTTGATGGGGAGGTGTTGCCTATGCCCATCTCGCCGATGGAGAGCACACGGCAACCTTCGGCGAGGCAGTCATCGACCAAGTCGCTGCCAATCTGAATAGCGCGGTCAAACTCCTCCTCGCTCATGGCTGGCTCATAGAGGAAGTTCTTGGTGCCGCGGGCGATCTTATAATTTTCAATTTTCAATTTTCCATTGTCAATTTGAAAATCATAGTCCACTCCTACATCGACGATGCGGAGCTTGAAGCCGTGTTGACGGCAGAACATGTTGACGCCGCCGCCGCCTCGGGTGAAGTTGATCATCTGCTGCCAGGTGACTTCACGTGGCGAGACGCTGACGCCTTCGCGTTCTATGCCGTGGTCGCCGCCCAAGAGCAAGTGGCAGGGATGAGCGAGACTGGGTTCCAGGGTTTGTTGAATCAGGCAAACCTGCATGGCAATCTCCTCCAAGCGTCCCAAGGAACCTTTGGGTTTGTTCAGATTGTCTATTTTGTCCTGAATGGCAGATTGAAGCGAACGGTCAAGCGGCTGTATATTGAATGTCTTCATCTCAATGCGGTAGCAAATTTTTCACTTTTCATTCTTTCACTTTTCACTTTCAATGCTATTCCCGAAACCATGAGGATGACCTCGTCGGCTTTCGCGGCGATGTATTGGTTCATCCAGCCCTGCAGGTCGGTGAACTTGCGCTGGAGTGCATTCTCCGAGACACCGCCCAGACCTATCTCGTTGGTCACGAAGATATAGGTGGCATCGGGCTGGGTGAAGGCATCGAATTCCTTTTGGGCTGCGGTGAGACAATTTTCCATTTTCAATTTTCCATTTTCAATTTGAACGAAGTTCGTAAGCCAGAGCGTTACGCAGTCGATGACGACTACGCGGCCTGCGAGGTTGTGGCGACTGAGGTACAACTCTTCCTCGATGTTCGTCCACTGCGGACCGCGACGCTCCTGATGACGGCGCACACGTTCACGAAACTCATCGTCCCAAATGTGGGCTGTAGCAAGATACACGGGATTGTCTGACAGGCTTAATGCCAGCTCCTCGGCCTTTTGGCTCTTACCGGAACGCTGACCGCCAGTTATGAGAATGATACGTTTCACTAATTGATAATTGAAAATGGAAAATTGATAATTACTTGCTGCGCACTAAAGACGAGCAACGTCGTCAGCTCTACGATGAGACAGACGGCTCCGCAGCAATCGCCAGTATAGCCTTGCAGTCGGCGGCGGATATAATAATAAAGGAAAAACAGCACGAGGCAGGGGAGAAGCCAATTGATAATTGATAATTGATAATTGATAATTGGGAAAAAGAAGATGGCAATCACCGCCATGGGGAGCAGACCTTGGAGGGCGAGGCCGAGGATGGCTTTCCTTCCCAAACTGCGATACACGACCCTGGCCTTGGCTTCCTCTTCGCTCCGGGCGTAGGGCAGCGTTATCAGTCCCGCCGTCAGCATCTTGGCAAAGGGGTCTGCCGCAATGATGGCAAGGCTGGCAAGCACGGGAGGCATGGAGAAAAGTGCCGACGCAAGCAACAATATATATAGTATAAGGCCAAGCACGCCAAAGGTGCCGATATGCGAATCCTTCATGATGGCAAGGATGCGGCCTCGGTCGGTGCCTCCGCCAAAGCCATCGAAGAAATCAGCCAGTCCGTCTTCGTGCAAGGCTCCCGTTACAAGCAGTCGGACCACGATGGCCAACAGCACGGCGATGATGTAGGGCAGATACATACTGCCGAAGTAGAGCGTCGCCGCCATCAGTCCTCCCGTAAGCCAACCCGTCAATGGCCAGAACTCAACAACGGTCTTGTAGCTCTCCCTCGCAGGCTCGTGGATTCGCCAGAAAGGAAGCCGGGTGAAGAATATCAATGCAGCCCAAATGCGGTCGTACCAAGGACTTTGTTCTGTATCTGTGTGCATAATTTTGTCTGTTTTTACGGTAATAAGGGATAGAGCCAATGGGTGTAACCCGCATATACGTTATTTCTGATATAGAATCCTGTTTCGACGGGTTGGCCTTGGGCATCGTAAAGTTGGATATCAGACGGGGGCTGTGTTCCCATAATAGAAGAGTAGTGGAACTCGTGACCACGGAATTCCTTCCCGTCCATCATCATGGTTCGGTAGCCCAGATGCAGGCGGGCATTTTGCATAGTAGTGCGAAAGGGTAGGAGTCCCGCCATATCCGTCTTGTCAATCCCCTGCGAAAGATACATCATGCCGCCACACTCTGCCCAAATACGTGCCTTGGTCTGCCGCAGCGACTCCATCGTAGCCTGGCTCTGTGAGAGTTGCTGAACAAAGAACTCGGGGTAACCGCCTGGAATATATACCAAATCGGTATCTTGTGGAACTGTCTCGTTGGCAAGTGGGGAGAAGAAATGTACCTCTCCCTGTTCACGAAGGTAATCAATGGTCTGCCGATAAAGGAAGTTGAAAGCAGCATCGTGGGCGATGAAAATGCGCCTGGCCTTGGGCGATGAGTTGAAAGTTGGAAATTGGAAATTAAAAGTCGGGGATGGTAAATTAAGGATGGAGTCCAAAATTTCCGGTTCAATTACTTCTGCTACCCTCTCTGCCAACTGGCTTATCTTCTCTGTTTCGCTGATATCTAATCCTAAATGACGGCTGGGAACATAAAGCTCACTCAAGCGCGGAATGGCTCCGATGACGGGCATACCCACTTCTTTTGCTGCTTGGAGAAGTATCTGTTCGTGGCGTGGACTTCCAACATTATTAAATATAACACCGGCAATCTTGGTGGTGGGCCGATAGGTAAGGTAGCCTTGCAGGATAGGGGCAATGCTGTGCGCCATGCTGCGGGCGTTGATGACGAGAATAACAGGTATTCCCAGCAATTCTGCCACCTCGGCACTGCTGCCGCGGATGCCGTCAGCCCCGTCGAACAATCCCATTACACCTTCAGCAATGCAGATGTCTGCATCCTGTCCGTAGCGTTGGAACGCCTTTCTGACATCCTGAGTTGGTTGCATCCATGTATCCAGGTTCACGGAATCCGTTTCACATGCAATATGGTGATAGAGAGGATCAATATAGTCGGGGCCGCATTTGAAAGGCTGCACCTTATAGCCCTTGTTACGGAGGGCACGAAGCAGGCCGATGGTGATGGTGGTCTTACCACTACCAGAGGATGCCGCAGCTATGAGGAATGCCTTTTTCATACCATAGAAGGAATATCTTTGCGATTGCAAAAGTACAAAAAAAAAGCAAAGATTGTTTAACATATAAAAAAAAGTTGTAAATTTGCAGCGCATTCAGGTGACGTCCCTGGTCAGCAGCCAGAGGAAAGAGAGGGAATCCGGTGCGAATCCGGAGCAGTACCCGCTACTGTAGATGCCTATTAATGAAGGTGCAAAGAAAGCCACTTTCGGGAAGCGGAACCGATGGGAAGGCGCACGTTCAGGGCAAAGCCAGGAAACCTGCCTGTGATGTTACTTAATGTCAAACAAGCTCTGCTACGGGAATATGGCAGGCATAACTTTGAAAAACCCTAAGGTGAGGCATTATTATGCTTTATTTATCGCATTGATGTGCGAGTTTCTTTGTAACCTTGTTGTATGTGCCCAGAAAGCGGCACCTGATAGTACTATGCGTAACCATGAACTGGCACAGGTGGTAGTAACAGGTACTGGTACGCACAGCAGGGCACAGAATGCCGTTGTTCCTGTGCAGGTGATAACGGCAGAGGAGCTACAGAGAATGCACGTAACCAGTTTGGAGGATGCATTGAAGCAACTTACTTCCAGTGTCACCACCATGACTAATGGTATGGGTACCACCATGATGATGAACGGTTTAAATGAAGATTATATTCTAATACTGGAGAACGGAAAACGTCTGACGGGAGACGACCGCTACACACGTATCAACATGGCAAATGTTAAACGTATAGAAGTGCTTTCGGGTGCCAGTTCAGCCCTGTATGGCAGTGAAGCCATAGGTGGGGTCATCAACATCATCACAACAGACAATACTTTTCCTTCCATTACGGATGGGGATAGAGAATGGGCTGTCGATGTTCAATCCTCAACCAGTTACACCAGTAAAGGGCGTTTTATAAATAGCTTTGCGGTAAATGCCAGGAAAGGGAACTTTAATAGCAGCACTTCGTTTCAACATCGGCAGGCTGATAACTGGCAGGTGAACCAGACTGAGGAGGTAATGGGCAAGTTGATGCCTACAGGAAGAGTCATGAGCCAGGCATTCCACAGCAACCAGTTAAACCAACGTTTTTCTTGGGATATTGGGCATGGTGTTACGTTCTATGTGAAAGGCTCCTTCTACGATTACCGCACTAACCGTCCTCAGATGGCCCGTTATTACAAAGGTGCTACAAAAAAGAATTCCGAGGGGGGCAACGACACTGTCTTTACGGAGAGAGAGGCTTATAGCTACGACTTGCATCATCAGGACTATATGTATGGTACTGGTGCCACGTGGAAGATTAACAGCAAGGCATATTTGGAGGCAGACTTCTATAGCGACAATCTGATGAGTGAGCGTGACTCATTTGATAATGTCCGTCCAGGTGGTACACAGCTTACCAAACGAACACATTATTACAATGGAATGCTGAAGGGCATCTTCCGTCTGGGAAGCTGGAACAAACTGTCGGCAGGTGTTGAGTATGTACATGAGACATACGAAAGCTATAACTTTGCCTTCCGCACAATGTACACGCTTTCTCTCTTTGCTCAAGACGAGATGCGCATCAGCAAAAACCTGCAAGGTGTTCTGGGTATCCGATATATTCATAATCGTATGTTTGGCAGCTATGCCACACCCAGTGTATCTGTGATGTACAGTCCGGGACGGTTCCGCTTGCGTGCCGGTTATAGTACAGGTTACCGTACACCTACCTTACTGCAGATGTATTACGAGAACGATGAGACGAAGAACATAACCATAGGCAATCAGGATTTGAAACCCGAGAAAAGCAACTACTACAACGTGAGTGCCGAATACAATAACAGCTGGGTAAGCCTGAAGGTTGGTGCCTTTATCAACGATGTACGAGATATGATATCTTATCGTGTACTTACTGATGAAGAGGTTGTAAAAAGCGGATTGGATACAAAATATCCTACAGCAACAAAATACCAACAACGTGATAATATTGACAAGGCGAAGGTTAAAGGGCTCCACCTAACCGCTACTTTCTATCTGCCACAAAATATACGCTTAGGTGGAGCCTATACCTTTACAGACACTAAAGCAGAAACGCTACAGTTGAATGCTAAAACACAGCAATATGAAGTAGTTTCCGAACCTACTGACCGCAGCATGCGGCATACCGGACGTGTGTTTGTGGGGTGGGGACGCACATGGGGAAACTACCGGCTGAACATAGATTTGAATGGGCATCTGCAAAGTCGCCGATGGAGCACAAGCTACGGGTGGGCACCAGGCTATACACAGTTTGATCTTCATACCACACATACTTTCTATCTAAAGCATGTGGAACTGATTCCTGGGCTTGGCATAGAAAATATTTTCAACACACGCGATACACGTCCATGGAACAGCAATTTCTCTACGCTGCATCCGGGAAGGTGCGTGTTAGCTACGTTTAAGATTCATGTTAAATAGTATGATGCGTTTTACATTATTTATATTCAGTATTCTTTCTTTTCCGCTTTTGCTTTTTGCGCAGAACGGAGAGAAGGAAGTTTCTATGAAGGAACTTGTTGTTACTGCAACGGGAACACAACACACGCTCAAGGATGTGCCAGTACAAACAGAGGTGATAAATCGTAAGATGCTGGACAGTTTTGGCGGCAAGAGCATAGAGGAAATCTTAAGTTCGCTTACTGCTTCCTTTGCCTTTGCAGAAGGAGACATGGGTAGTCAGATGCAGTTGGGAGGATTGGGCAATTCGTATATTTTGGTGCTCGTAGATGGTAAACGATTGCATGGTGATGTGGGAGGTGAGAACGACCTGGGTCTGATAGACCCGCAGAACATAGAGCGCATAGAGATTGTGAAGGGTGCACAGAGCGCCCTCTACGGTAGCGATGCTATGGCAGGTGTTATTAATATTATTACCAAAAAGCATACCGCGAAGGGCTTTTATGCTGATAACAGTACAAAATATGGCATGCATAACGACCTACGCCAGCACAATACTTTTGCCTTTAACATTGGTAAAGTGGGCAGTCAGACTAATTTTCAGATGCAGCGTAACGATGGTTGGCAGAACACTTCCGAGGAGTTTGCCGAAGGTATAGTACTGACAGACAGCAGGAACAAGACGGTGAATGCGTTCCGTAACTGGCAGTTGGTAGAACGTCTTACTTACCGTCCTCTGAATAATTTGGAACTATATGCCGAGGGCTCCTATTACAAGAAGCACATTTGCCGTCCTCAGGACGGTACGCATCCTAGTTGCGATGTTTATACATACAACTTGCGTTATAACAACGCTTCTGCATCGGTGGGCGGAAAGTGGGTTTTGGGAAATGAGGCTGATGATGCAAAAAGAAATTACCTCTCGTTCGATGCTGATTGGAACAAGCACGCCTATTATTACGACTATACGGTAGGAACTTACGAGAATGTGCTGTTGAAGGGGGAGGAGTATGGTGATTTGAACGGAGAATGGTATCCCGTGCTGATGAAACCTGGACAAAGCAAGTTGCAGAGCGATCAGCAACGTGTCATGGGACTGGTAAAGGGAGTTTTCTATCTGCCTTTTGAGAATACTTTGAATACGGGTGTAGAATATCGCTACGACTATTTGAATGCTCCCGACCGTACGGAAAACGGATCGGCTGGCGATTGGACATCGGCTCTGTACGTGCAGGACGAGTTCAACAAATTAGGATGGTTTAACCTTACGGCAGGTCTTCGACTGGTAGGCAACCGAAATTTTGGTGTTCGTTTGACACCTAAGGTCAGCGCTATGTTCTCTGCGGGTGATTTCCGGTTCAGATTGGGGTGGAGTCAAGGTTTTAAGACGCCTACTGTTAAGGAACTCCATTATCGTTACCTGCATGTGATGGGTAGCAGCACATTCTTCAACATTGGCAACGTAGAGTTGAATCCTCAGACCAACAACTACTATTCAGCTAACATAGAGTATCGTGGTCGTAAGTTTACGGCATCGGTTACTGGCTATCTGAACAAACTGGATAATATGATAGCACTGGTAAATGTGCCTGTTGGTGAGATTCCTACTGGTATTACCACGGCTTATTTAGGAGACGGTAGCGGTAATGTACAGGCCCGCATGTATAAGAATATGGATGATGCACGTACCTATGGCGTAGATGTTACACTTTCTTATCAGGTTGTGAAGGACCTGACGCTTACATCTGCTTATAGTTGGCTAAACACCGAGGCTAATATGTACGATTCCTCAAAGGATAGGATGAACAGTGTAACTATAGACGGAACGGCTCATCATAAATGGAGCGCATCGGCTATGTACAGCCATTCGTTTAGTTCCATATACAAATTGGGCATTAACCTTTCTACACGTGGTAGCAGCACTCGGTTCTATCAGAATAATGGAAACGGTAAGCCTTATCAGATATGGCGCATAAACACTACGCACGATTTTGGAAGAGCGGGCAAGATGCTGGCATACAGATTAGAGTTGGGCGTGGATAATATATTTAATTATGTTGACCGCACTATGCATCCCTATCACTTAGGCAACAACACGGCGGGTACAACGGTGTATGGCACCTTTGGCATAAAATTCAATTACGGAAAGAGAGTTAAAAACAATATTTTATTAACAAAAAAACAAATTACAAATGAAGAAGATTAAATCTTTAATTCTGGCAGCTGCGGCTTTTAGCCTGACAGCCCCTGTGTTTACTTCATGTAGTAGTAATGATTCTGATGAGAATCTTGACAACCTGGTTTCTGAGTACACGGTTAACGACAACATGGTTGCCGCCCAGAAGGCAAAATCCGGTAAGGACGAAGCCGTTCTGTTGGTTGCTTTCGGCTCTACCTGGAACAATGCCTTCTTGGCTTTTGATAAGACAAAGCAGGCATACGAGGCAGCATTCCCCAATGCCGATGTCTATTTCTGTTTTTCAAGCGACATCTGCATCAACCGTGCCAGTGTTGGCGAGAACACAGACGATGAGGGTAACATTGTAAAGCGTGACTACTACGAGCCCCGTTACCTGTTGCATGCTATCGGTGCTGCCAAGTACAGCAAGATTTACGTTCAGTCTCTGCAGGTTATCCCTGGCGAAGAATTTGCCGCAGTTGTAGCTTCTGTAAAGAAATTCATGAACAACGGTTACATTGCCAAGGCTCACTTGGATGATGATTATTTGGCTAAGTTGCAAGAAGATGAGGCTATCTTTCTGGGTATGCCTTTGCTGAACGACCCAGAAGTAGATGTTCCCGAGGTCGCCGCACAATTGAATGCTCTTTACGCAGCCGAAGCTTCACAAGGCGTTGTTGCCTTTATGGGTCACGGTAACCCCGACACCTATGACACCTTCAAGGCTAATGTTCGTTACACCCAATTGGAAGTGGCTCTGCAGGCACTTAACCCCAACTACTACGTTGGTACTGTAGATATGCCGGACAATTATAAGCAGGATGTTTTGGGTCGTATGCAGGAAAAGGGTATTAACAATGGCAAAGTATTTTTGCACGCTCTGATGTCAATTGCCGGTGACCATGCTCACAATGATATGGCTGGTGAAGGTGAAGAGTATTGGGATCCGGAAGAAGAGGAGTCTGAGGATAACAGTTGGTTCGAGTATTTCAAGAACAAGGGCTATGATGTTCAGGTTCCCGTTGTGGGCAATCACCCTCTGGGTTTGTTGGAGCTTCCCGGTATCCTGAATGTTTGGATTCAGCATACCAAGGACGCAGAGTTCTTGGAGGATGCATACCATAGCATGTACCCCGAAGAATAAATATAATTCTGTTACAAAGGCAAAAGGAAGGGCCCTTCCTTTTGCCTTTTGAAAATAATCGCTATCTTTGTGCCATGAAAAAGAAAAGTAGGGTAGGGGAATTTATTTTTCTTGTGATAATGATAGCCTTCGTCTGTGGATGTTCCAACAAGAACGGAGGCGTGGGATGTGCAGTCGGCCAGACATCGGAGGATTCCGTTATCGCGGTTACCGTTAAGTATGCAACAGGTTTCACGGTGCGTGATTCTGCTGATATTCGTTTGGTAAACCTCACCAACGACCTCTCCTTAAAAGATAAAGGGAATAATTACAGCTTCGCTCTTGTTCGTAGTGATAAGACTGTTGTTCCAGATGGATATACAAAAATTCGTGTCCCAATCCAGAGCACCATCTGTATGACTGCCTTGCAATTGTCGAACTTCACCATCCTTGATGCTCATGACGTAGTAAAAGGCATAACAGGAACAAAAAATCTCTTTAACAAGGATATTCTACAGCGGGTGAAGGACGGAAAAATGGTAAAGATTGGCATGGAGGGTGAATTCGATACGGAGCTTGTTCTTGCTGCTAATCCCGATGTGATTTTTATCTCCCCTTCCAAGCGCGGCGGCTATGATGCCATTAAGGAGACGGCCATCACGCTTGTGCCCCATTTAGGCTATAAGGAGCTTGACCCATTGGGGCAGGCAGAATGGGTGAAGTTCGTCGGTATGTTCATCGGTAAGGAACGAGAGGCCAATGAACTTTTCTGTGGAATCGAAAAGCGCTATAACGAACTGAAGAAGAAGGTTGAGGCCTCGAATTATGAAACACTTCCAACCATTACTAGTGGTGAGATGCACTATGGTACTTGGCATGCAGTGGGTGGCAGGAACTATTTGGCGCAGATCTTTCGCGATGCCGGGGCAGCGTATGTTATTAATGATAGGGAAACCAGCGGTGAGAATCTGGAGTTCGAGAAAATGTATGCTCTCTCTGCCAATGCAGACTATTGGCGTATCTTGAACAGTTTCAATGGCGAATTTTCTTATGAAGTTTTGAAGGCTTCCGAACCTCGGAATGAATTGTTGAAGGCTTTTAAGGAGAAAAAGGTCATTTACTGTAACATGAAGCAGACTCCTTATTATGAGATTTCGCCTGTCAAACCCGATGCCGTGTTAAAGGATTTTGTGGCCATCTTCCACCCCGAATTGGTAGAACCGGATTATCAGCCTGTTTTCTATAGGTTATTGAAATGAAATCAACAAATTTTCTTCTCCTTTTTCTCAGTATTGTTGTTCTGGCGATTGTTAATTTGCTTCTGGGTTCTGTGAAGATTCCTGTAGATGATATATGCAGGATTCTAGTGGGAGATGATTCTAACGAAATCTGGTTTAATATCATATGGAAGTCACGTCTGCCTCAAGTGTTTACGGCAATTGTCGCCGGTGCGGGTTTGGCCGTCAGCGGCTTGCAGATGCAGACGGTGTTCCGCAATCCTCTGGCAGGTCCTTCTGTGCTAGGTATCAGTAACGGTTCGGCTCTCGGCGTAGCGTTTGTAGTGTTGCTTTCAGGACGCATTGGTGGAGTGGCGCTTTCACGTCTTGGGTATTTGGGCGATGCGGCCATGAGTATTGCTGCCATTGTGGGTGCCTTGGCTGTGTTGACGCTTATCCTATGGATATCGCAGAGGGTGAAGGGTAATGTTACCTTGCTGATTATTGGTGTTATGATAGGGTATCTGGCAAATGCTGTCATCGGTGTGTTGAAGTTCTTGTCGCCAGATGAAGATGTCAAATCGTTCGTAATCTGGGGGTTAGGTTCTTTCTCTCGTGTCTCTGGCGACGAGATGGTGCTGTTCATCGTACTAATGTTCATACTTTTGCCTTTGGCCTGTTTATTAGTAAAGTCTATGAACTTGATGCTTTTGGGCGACCGCTATGCGGTCAATCTTGGTCTTAACATCCGTCGTGCCCGTATGTTTGTTATTATTTCCTCTGGTGTTTTGGTTGCCATCGTTACAGCTTATTGTGGCCCTATCATGTTCATTGGTTTGGCTGTACCCCATTTGGCCCGGGCTATTTTTAGTACTTCTGACCATCGTATTCTGATGCCTGCTACGGCACTTTGCGGAGCAGTACTTGCTCTGCTATGCAACTTTATTGCCCGTATGCCAGGTTTTGAAGGTGCCCTTCCTGTCAACTCCGTTACAGCCCTTGTTGGGGCTCCTGTTATAACGAGTGTATTGTTCCGTCGTCGTCAATCAGAAGAATAGTCAAATGTCCGTCAGGTAATAAAGACTCGCAATATTCGGCACAATGGCTGATGACAACACGGCAAAACCCTTCAATAAGTTCTTTTGGTATTCTTTCCCAGAGTTCACGGGCGAGAGTTAATTGACTATTGACCATTGATTGTTGAATATTAGCTTCTTGCAGCATTTCCTGAATGAAGTTAATGTCCATCGTTACCTTCTTGCTGTGGGTGTCAAGATGACCTTGGGCAAGCTTGACTGCCTTTCCGAGCATCACGCCAAGCGTCACATTGGGGATGGAGAGTTCGCTCGCTATTCGGAGTGTCTCTCCTATATAATTGCCGTATTGCACAAAAGCCTGCGCCGGAAGGTCAGGGTAAAGAGCTTTCAAGTACTGCTCACTCTTGAAGCCGCTGTTGATTACCACACGCTCTGTGCCGCTTGCCTTAGCCACCTCCATACACTTTCGAATGGAATTGATAAAAGCTTCTTCGCTGAAAGGCTTCACGATTCCTGACACGCCAATGATGGAGATTCCTCCTTCTATGCCAAGACGAGGATTGAAGGTGCGACGGGCTATGTCCTCTCCGTTGGGGATGGAGAGGACAATGGACAATGGACAATGGATAATGGATAATTGTTCAAGGTTTCTGCGAATCATTTCGCGGGGGGCTTTGTTGATGGCAGGCTCTCCAGGCGGGAAATCAAAGCCGGGAAGCGTGAACCTGCCAATCCCCTTGCCTGCATAGACCTCAATGTTTTTTAATCCTAATGGTATAGACGTGAGGTTTTCCCCCTCTTGGGGGGATGAAAGGGGGGCCACCCTTACCTCAATACCATTCGTGACATCAGGGTCGTCGCCAGCCTCCTTGATGCAGTAAGCATAGCCGCTGCCATAGCCGACAGGTACACTGATGGTTTCGCCATCAGGCAAAAGCACAGGCACCTCGCTGGGCATTTCGTCTTTGAACAGACGGATAGCAGCAGCTACGGCAGCAGCAGTGGCGCACGTCCCCGTCGTCAGTCCGCTATACAGAGGAAAGAACTCAGGCAAGACCTTTTCAACAGCCCGACGAAGACCATGAGGACCATTGACTGTCGTAAGGTTGAAAAGTTGAAAAGTTGAAAAGTTAAAAAGGCGAGGTCGCTTGATAACGATAATCTGTATCCCTTTCTTCTTTGCTGCCTCTATTTTTTCTGTAAAGCCTCCAGAAAGACCGCTTTCTTTCAATAGAATAGCATCGGCATCGGGCAAGATGTTATCTTCATAGAAGCACAACTGGTCGTCGGTGGCTCCCTGCTGATGTGCCAACTGAATACTGCTTTCTCTATTCAGTATCCTATATATGACCTTCATCCCTTCTCTTTCTAACCGCTTCAGCTTCCCGATGCTTTGCACCCCGGTGGTGGCAAGAAGTGTCCCCCCATGGGGGGATAAGAGGGGGGCTATATCGCTATAGTCATCAATCCAGGTGATGCTTGGGTCGCGAGGTGGATAGATGCGCTCATAGCGGATAATGGGCACTTGGAGGTCGGAGCAGACACGGGCAATCGTCTCGTGCAACTGCGTAGCGAACGGATGGGCGGCATCAACAACGAGCCGAATCCCATGCTCACGAAAGAAAGCCAGCATCGCCTCCCCATTCATGGCCCCGCTGATGACCGTGCCGTGATGCAGCGAGATGTCCTGCTCACCCGTCTTCGTGCTGTAAAAGTAAGGCGAACCAGCCTCCTCCAGCACCTCTGCAGCCTTGCGTCCCTCCGTCGTTCCTCCGAATACAAGTAGCATCTCTATTTACAATTTAACGATTTACCCTTCTCCTTTTCTAAACAGATGCGTGAAGTGCTTGTTGTATAGCTCTGAAAGGCCCTGGCGGTTGTCGATGGCTTCGCCCACGACAAGCATGGTGGTGAGGGTGAGATTATTGTCGTGAACTATCTTTGCAAGGTCCTTCAGCTTGCCGCGATAAATCTTCTGGTCTGGCCAGGTGAGGTGGTAACAGGCTGCAACGGGTGTGTCCTCGGGGTATTCCATCAACAATTCTCTTTGCACGTCATCGACGATGGCTGCAGCAAGGAAGATGCACATCGTGCTTTGGCTGCGAGCCAACAGGTGCAGCTGCTCCTTCTCGGGCATTGGTGTACGTCCTTCGCCACGCGTCAAGATGATGGTCTGTGTACGTTCGGGAATGGTAAACTGGCTCCTTAGCTCTGCGGCTGCAGCAAGGAAGGAGGATATTCCTGGCGTGATGTGATAGGACATCCCATGTTGGTCGAAGAATGCCATCTGCTCCTGTATGGCTCCGAAGATGCAGGGGTCGCCTGTATGCAGACGGACAATAAAATGCCCCTTGTCGTAGTGCTCCTTCATCAGCTGACATTGTTCTTCAAGATTCATATCAGCCGACGAACGCACCACTGCCCCTGGCTTGTGGCACTCGGTCAGAGCCTTTGGAACAAGAGAACCTGCGTAGAGGATGAGGTCAGCCTTTTCAAGCATCTTACGACCTCGCACAGAAATCAAGTCGGGGTCACCAGGGCCAGCACCGACAATCTCGATAGACCCTCTCCCAGCCTCTCCCTTGTAGGAAGAGGAGCAGATAGTTCTTCCACTGAAATGGTAACTATTCCCCTCTCTACAAGGGAGGGGTTGGGGGAGGGTCCGTAGGTGCTTATAGTCTATGGCCAATGCAGCCGTCCAATTTTTGCCCTTCACCTTGGGGATGATGAGCTTGCCATTGTTTGAACCGAGGATAGCAGCCGCCTCGCAGACGCTGGGCGTACCAACATGCTTCTGAACGGTTTCGCTGGGATTGGGAACTTCGACCTTTGCCAACTCCTCAGCCGTATAGAACACCACTTCCTCGCCATATTCATTCTCTAACACTTCTATAAATTCCTCGTCTTTCTTCACATCAATCGTACAATACCGATGGGCGCAAGGCAGCAAGCCTCTGTTTGCAAAAGCCTCGTCTATCTCGTCGTAGATGAATTCATAGTCATCGGGATGATGAGCCAGACCGAAGCCAATCGTCCCCACCATCGGCACAAAATGCAGTTCAAGCATACCGTGGGGGGCATGACGAATATAGGGCGAAACGATTATCAGCAGACGGTATTTCTTGGGGTCAGCCTCGCTGATGTCATGGATGATGGTGACATGCTCTGGCTTCGTTGCCTCTAAGTAGTCGGTACCCTCATCGCGAACCTCTATCAACAGAGCTGTAGGCTTGCGGTTAACGAAAGCAAAAATGCAGTCGTTCATGTCGTCGATGTCGCTGGCTACCGGCCAATCGAATCGTTTCTCAAACGTATCCAATGCCCACAGCCCAGCGTTGTCGCTCTGGGTGGTGATAACCTCGTGAGCACCTATGATGCCGGCAATTTCTCGCGTCAAATCATTCGCTCCTCCGATGTGTCCGCTGAGCACAGAAATGACATTCTGTCCCAAACTGTCGATACACACCACCGCTGGGTCTTCATGCTTGTCCTTGATGTATGGGGCAATGGTTCTCACACAGACACCCATCGCTCCGATGAAGATGAAGGCATCAAACTTTGACCATTGACCTCTGACCATTGTCCGTTCAATGATTGTAGCACCCAACTCTCTTTTCAATGTCGAGGCGATACTGCTTCCAGCCTCACTAATCTGTATAATCGCTATTCTCATTATTATTTACTTTTTCACCCTTTTACCTATTCAACTTTTCACCTTTTTACCTTTCAGTATTGTTATGGGATGGTTGTCGTTCAGCTGGATATGAAGTGGCAGCTCTTGATGGAGGCCAAGTTCCTCGCAGGCTTCGTCCCAAAGCTGACGGCTGTCTGTCAGCACTTTCGGAGCAACAACGCTGTTGAAGACAATCACACCGTCGTCTGCCAACACCGTCAGCACCTTCTCCATGATTTCCTTTAGTCGTCCTCCGTGTCCTCCGATGAAGACAGCATCAGGTGTTCCGTTTGTTGCGACTGAGTCGCAATTTACCAGGAAGTCCCCCATGTGGACATTGATGCCTGGTGCTCCATGCTTCCGAGCGTTCTCTTGGATGATGGCTTCGCATTCAGGACGAATCTCGAAAGCCTCTATCTGAAGATGCGGGAACTGCAACCTCGCCTCTATCGAAACGCTTCCCGTACAGAAACCGATGTCCCAGAACACGTGCCGCTTAGGCAGTTCGAGAGCTTGAAGCGTAAGCAGACGGACGGGCATCTTGGTAATCATCTTCTCCCTTCCATCAAGCAAAACAAATTCAGAGTCAGGAACTCCAAAAGGATGTTTGTTCTTGGATGCTTTAGCACCAAGGCGCGATTGTAGTCGCGGAAGGTCCGTTGTCTGTTGTCTTTTGTCCGTTGTCCGTTGTCCGTTGTCCGTTGTCTGTTGTCCACAAGATTCGAGAATCACGCAGTTGGGCATAGAGAAGTCTTTCGCAGATGCTTCCTCCAACGAGAGCGACGTTACCCTTTCGAGTTCGGGATTACCCAGATGTTCGCCCACATGCATCTCGTAATAAGTGTAACCGTATTCCATCATCCGCTGGGCAATGGCAGCAGGCGTGTGTTCCTTGTCGGTCAGGATGCCTATTTTCCCTACCCTTTCGATAAGGGCTTTGTCGAACTCTTGCCAGGGACGGCCTGTGAGCGAAACAACCCGCATGTCGTGATAGGGCATCACCAGCCTGTGAGCCAGCATCTGCAGCGAGTTGAACGTAGGATAGACCACAATCTCAGCTTCCGGCATCTTACGTTTGATGGTGTTTGCAAAGCCAAAAAACAGAGGGTCGCCACTGGCAAAGACGATAATACATTGACCATTGACCATTGACCATTGACCATTGTAGTCCTCGAAGACCTTGTCCAAAGGTACGGTAATATCTATCCATTGGGCATCTTTGGGCAGCAATGGGGCTACAATCTCATGGTGACGTTTGCCGCCAGAAAACACCCTACCATTCTTGATAATCTCCAACACATCTGGTGTGAAAAACGGCTTCGGATTATCGGTTATTCCTATAACAATGAACTTCAATTCACAATTCATAACTTATAATCCATTTTATTTGCTATTTGACGATTTACGATTGATTTACGATTTGGTTATTTTGCGATTATCCATTCGCCGGCTTTGTAAATAGTACAATAGAACATAAATAGTAAATTGTAAATAGTTAAATCGTAAATTAGACTATGGACTCTACACGTCTCTCCCTGGTTTCAGTTGTTCTGCATCGTCGTAGGTCAGGATGGCGTTACACAAAGTGGCTGCAAGGTTGCTTCCTCCCTTTCGTCCTTCCACGATAATCTTTGGGATTTGTCTCAGCGTTTTGGCGGCATGTTTGCTCTCACAGACATGGACAAAACCCACAGGTGCACCGATGATGCCCGCTGGATGCATCTTGCCCTTACGCACCAAATCGCAAATCTCGAAAAGGGCTGTTGGCGCATTGCCCACCACGTAGAGGGCATCGGGATATTCTTCTGCCGCCAACTGCATACATGCCTGACTGCGCGTAATCCCCTTTTCGGCTGCCATCTGACTGGACCTGGCATCGTTGATGTAGCAATGTACCTGAATCCCCAACCTCTCCAGAGCGCCTTTACGGATACCACTGGCAGCCATCGTAACATCGGTTACTATATGCCGCAGACTGCCACTGGCCACTTTTCCGTACAGAATCTCCGTAGCTCGGTCATCCATCCAGAGACATTGCTCCATACCGAAATCAACTGTAGTATGTATGGCATGAAGCAAGGGCCACAGTCGCCATTTGGGAACATCCGGGTTCTGCATCTCGGAGAGAATCGTGCGGAACGACTCATTCATGATGTCCTGACCCACCTTTTCACTTTTCACTTTTTCAGCTTTCACCTTTTCACCGTAGTATCCGCGAGGTGTTATCATTTTCCCTTCGGACACATACGACTGCGAGTTGCCAATCAGAATGACCGTGAACATATCCACATCCTCTGGGTCGAACTCGGCAAGCGTCGTCATCTTCACTTCCTGCTCCTCGCGTCCTGCCTGACGCACATAGCCAACAGGCGTATCAGCACTCCGCTCTTGCAAAAAGAGCTCCTGCAAACGATATAGCTGCCAGTAGCGCCCATGGGACTTAGGGTTATAAATGGCCGTCACGAAGTCACCCATTGCCACAGCCTTGATTCTGCGCTCAATCACCTCCCAGGGTGTCATCAGGTCAGAAAGGGAGATGAGACACAGGTCATGACCGATAGGCGCACCTAACAGCGAAGCCGCCTTCTGGAAGGCCGAGATGCCGGGCAAGGAGACAATCTCAATATCCGACTTGCGTTCAGCCCTCATCTCATAGATAAGCGGTGTCATACCATATATTCCAGCGTCGCCAGAGGAAATCACGACCACCGTCTTTCCCTGCTCTGCCAGAAGGAAAGCCTGTTCAGCCCGCTCGCGTTCCTTTTTCATCCCCGTATCGATACACTCGCAGCCGTCCTGCAGGAACCGCTCCACGAACTGGAAGTAATACTTGTAACCAACTAAGGCATCAGCCTCCCGAACTGCCTCCAGCACAGCAGGCGTGATGTCTTCCTTACCACCAGGCCCAATGCCTGCCACGATGATTTTTCCCATTCGTTTACCAGATATCTTCGGGTTCTACGGGGTTGTCGTAGATTTCCTTGGCACACCACTCCAGATAGTCCATGTACATTTCGGTTCTTTGGTTGTCAAGAACCGATTTCAGGCGCAGGTAATACGTCTTGTCGGGGTCGATGGTCTGGCGTACCAGAATGTGGCGCAGATTACTGGGACTTCCCGTACGGCAGGGACCGTTACTGTTCTGGATGCTCATCTCGCCTCTCATGCGGTTGTTGTTACGCATGTGTTTATCCACTTCTATGTTATGGAAATCATCTTCGGTATCCGGCTCATAACCAAAGTTCGGGTCTGTTCCGGATTTTCTAAGGTCGATGGGTATGCCTGTAGGTGCCAGTCGTTCCTTATCATAACCGAAGTAGAATTGTACAATACCACGGTCTCCGTTGGGTAGCACGCGGTAGCGCAGTTCGTAGGTGCCTCTGCGGGGCACAGGCGGCAGTTTTATGGTAATTTCATAATGACCAACGGCTTTCAGCTCATCCTCCTGATTATTACACCAGTTGTATTGGTAGGCATTCAGATATACAAACTGTGTCTCGTTATTCATGTCCATATTGTCCAGATACCGGTATGTCTTATTGGGCGGGAAGTGAACAAACTGGTCATGTGGATCCACGCTTACTTTTTTGCGCAGGTCGTTTGTCATAGCTTCCGGGAAAAGACTCATGGCATCAAAGCGAATACGGCTTTTTGCCAGGTTCTCACGTACCTCATCAGTATAGGATAAAGGTTTGTCAATGGCATATATTATACCATTCAGGGCTTGGTAGGTAAGTACGTTTTCAGAATAGTTGTCAATGTGGCAGCCAACCTTGTCTGCATCGCACGAAATTTCGTGATACGTACCTCTTCTTCCATTATCCAGCGTCGGGAAGCGGTTTAGGAAAATGCCTTCGCTCTCCTTGCTCTCGAAAATCTTCAGCAGGCGGCGTTTTCCCATTGTTGCGTAGAACTCATAAACAGGAATGGTAAGTTGTTTGAGGGTTTGGTTGTAGCCGTATTCATTTACATGGAACACCAAGCGGTTGGCTGCTATGCGCATGGGCAGCACATGGTAGGTGAACCACTGGTTAAGCAGGTTGTAAGGTGATGCCCAGTTATTATCGGTCGTAAAGACATCGTCCCTACTGAACTGCTTGTTATCATATACCCACTGCTGCACATCCTGACAGGTTATGTCTATAGGCTCTTTGCCTAGTTCCCTGCGCCAAAAATCATCAGTCTCGGCAAAAACGGTAAAGCCGTATCTGCGGTGAGTAGGTGCATAGGCGGGAGAAGTATTTCCACTCTTGAAAGTCCAACCGGCTGCCTGTCCGTCATAGTCAGGAATAAGTCCCTTCATGTACAATTCGCGGTACTTGTTGTCCTCGATGGCGTTAAATGTATCTCTCAGACCGCAGGCCAAGGCCAGTCGGGATGCTACAATAAAGCCTTCCTTTTCCTTTTCCAATATCTCGTACATAAGATCGGCCATTGTTATATCTTTGGGGGCGATTACCTTCTCCATCTGGTGCAGGACACCGTTGATGGCAGGAATGTTGCGGTTCTGGATACTAATGGGACAGTCGTAGTTGATATACAGGCTGTCGGGCTCGTTATCAATATAGCGTACTGTCAGCTTGCGGTCCCTAAGGTTACCAAGTTGCAGCTCTCCGTTATTCTGTGTGGGAAAGGAATATGTTTCGTAGCTCTGGTAGTCGCCACCATCTATGATACTGCTGTATGCAATAACTTTTCTTATGGAGTCGAGTATGATAGAGTCATTGAATCCTTCCCATGTGGAGTCCGAAATTATCTGCTGTTCGCACAACTCACACAGATACTTGTGCATCGCTTTGTTGGTGGGGGCAAATACAGTATAGTTGCCGCGTGCCGTCAGCAGTTGGTATAATGTGGAAGAGCTTACTTCGCTTACGGGTGTGTTTTTAAGCACATCCAGATATTCCGAGTATGTCTCGGCGTGTTTCTCCATGTAGGATATCAGTGTCTCTTCCTTAAAAACGTAACGTGCACTCTCGTCTATTACTTCTGAGCAACCCATTACCACTAAGACGGCCGTTACCAGTAAGATGTAAACTTTACGATTTGTTTTCATTTTGTTATCGTTTTTCCAGATGTCCATTATTCTATTCCACCAGCGGACGCTGGTCTATTCCCATAGTTTTTAAACGTGCAACATGCTGCAAAAGGCGGGGGTAGAAATCGTCCCAGTTCTGTTGGGTATTCTTTGTCCATGCTTTCTCGGCCAGTGCCAGAGCGCGTGGGAATACCATGTATTGCATCTGTGCTTCGGTGGGGATGCGTTCGCACCAGATGTTGCCTTGCATACCCTTTATCAGCTTCAGTTGTTCTGCGCTCAGGTCAGTAGGAACAATGTTGCCTGTATATAGGTTCTTTAGGGTGTTGTTGTCCTGTGCATAGTCAAAGTAGCAGAAGGTAAAGGGGCATAGAATTACTTCGTTGCCACCGCTGGTAGAACGTTGTACCACGTCGGTATGATCACCGCGCCACCAGTTCACGGTAGCTGATTTGCTAACACCGCCTTCCAGAATCTCGTCCCATCCGATAAGTTTCTTTCCGTTCTCGTTGAAGTACTTCTCCATGGTGCAGGTAAACCACGATTGCAATTCAGCCTCGTCCTTTACGCCCTGATCCTTAATGCGCTTTTGACAGTCGGTACATTTTTTCCATGCTGAGCGGTTTACCTCGTCGCCTCCTATCTCAACATATTCGTAGGGGAAGAGCCCGAAGATTTCCTTATAGACGTTGCGGCAGAAATCCAGCGATGTGTCTTTTCCCACGCAGATGGGGTCACGGCCGTCGTTGTTGCAAGAGAGCCATGGATAGCACTTCGTAGCAGCATAACTATGCCCTGGCACATCAAATTCAGGTACAATGTCAATACCACGTATGGTTGCATATTCTATCAGGTCTCTTACCTCATCCTGCGTGTAGTAGCCGCCATATTCCTGTTTGCCGTTACGCACGCGGGTACGGTCTGCGGTCATGGGAACTTTCATGCGTGGGTTGTTGTCATCCTTTGCTATCTGGTTGCAGCGTCTGTCCCAATGTTCCCCCTCAGGGTCGCGGTATCCGCTGTCATCAGTGAGCAAGGGATACTGTTTAATCTCCAACCGCCATCCTTGCGAATCTACCAGATGCCAGTGGAACTTGCTGAACTTATACAGTGCCATCACGTCCAGGAAACGTTTTGTCTCCTCCAGTGTGAAGAAATGGCGCACAGGATCAAGCATCATGCCGCGCCACTCAAAATTAGGTGTATCCTCTATCTCAACAGCCGGTACCATCCAGGTAACATAAGGTTGCAGGGTAGGGGATTCCACTTGGCAGGGCAGGAGCTGGCGCAGGGTGGCTATGCCGTGTACAATGCCACGGTAGTCTGCTGCTTCTATCAGAATGCCGTTGGCCGAGGAAGTCAGTTTATATCCTTCTGCTCCGACTTCGCATCGGGGATTAAGGCTAAGCACAATGTCCGCCTTTTTGCCCTTACGGAGAGGAAGGTCGTAACCCGTTGAGGGATGCAGTTTCTCTCTAAGGTATTCTGCAGCCGGCAGCAGGCTTTGATGATTGTAGGCTATGGTAGCATTCGGCTTTATGACAAATGTACCTGTCTTCTCTATGGTACGTGTAGGCAGGGGTATGACGTTTATTTTTGCCAAAACAGATAGTGTAGGCAGCGTCAATGCCAGAAAAAGCGCTTTTATCTTCTTCATATTACTATAAATAAGGTTTTATGAAGCCAAAATTACAAAAAAAATCCCGTACCAATTAAAAAGTACAGGATTTTTTTTGTCAAATACAGTTTAGAATCATATTAATTGTTGAAGTTGGGCAGTTCCAACCACTTCACATAGCAGAAATCCTGACGATGAGGCAGGTTTTTGTTTTTCGGGTACATACGAATGGCACTCTTGTATTGTCCGGATTGTCGGGGAGCCAGTTCGGCTTCGAAGGTATAGTTGTTGCTTTCGTGACCGGTTACCTGAAGCGGCTCAACGCTGTACACACGCTCTTCTCCGTCTTTGTCAGTAAAGATGTTGACTTTTTCCAGTCCTATGGCATCGTCTAATCCCTGCTCATTGATTACATACTTTATCTTGTATTTCTGACCTGTTTCACCGCCTGTCATCGGGAAGGAGTATTCGCTGCTTACTACGTTGATGGCATCCCATCGCTCGGCTACGGTTTCTTTCCACAGGGCAATCTCCTTGGCCAGACGATAGTTGTCCTTGGCGAGGGCATGGAAACGCTTAGCCTGTTTTTCGTAGAACTTAGAGTAGTAATCGTCCAACTGTCGCTTCATGGTGTAATGCGGCGCAATCTGTGCAATCGAGTTTTTGATAACTTTTATCCAGTCCTTCGAAATACCTTTCTTGTCCTTTTTGTAATAGAGGGGTATAATTTCATCCTCCAGCAGGTGATAGATGGTGGCAGCGTCAAGCCGGTCTTGGTACTCCTGATTCTGGTAGGTGCGCTTCTCTGTCAGTGCCCATCCTGCACCTTCGCGATAACCCTCTAACCACCAGCCGTCTTTCACGCTAAGATTCACTACACCGTTCATCAGGGCCTTTTCGCCAGAAGTTCCGCTGGCTTCCATTGGGCGGGTTGGTGTGTTCATCCAAATATCCACACCGCTGACAAGGTTGCGGGCCAGCATATAGTCATAATCCTCCACGAAAATAATTTTGGCCTGGAATTCTGGACGCTGCGAAATCTCATAAATCATCTTGATGAGTCCCTGTCCCGCACCGTCTGCAGGGTGAGCTTTACCTGCGAAAAGGAAGATGACAGGCCGCTCAGGGTTGTTCACTATCTTTGATAGACGCTCCAGGTCAGTAAACAACAGGTGGGCACGCTTGTAGGTCGCAAAGCGACGACAGAATCCGATGACCAGTGCGTTAGGATTGAAGCGTTCTGCTAATCTGGTAATGCGCGAGGGGTCACCCTGATTCTTCAGCCATGTGTCACGGAACTGAATCTGTACATAGCGGAAAAGTTCCTTCTTCAGGATTTGGCGGGTTTCCCATATTTCCTCATCGGGGCAATTGTATATGCCGTGCCATATTTCCTCGTTCGACTGGTCACTGAGATGTTTCGCGTCGAAGTATTTGGCATATATCTTGCGCCACTCCACAGCACACCATGTGGGGAAATGAACTCCGTTGGTCACGTAGCCCACATGACTTTCTTGGGGGTAGTAACCTGCCCAGATATTATTGAACATCTTTTTGCTGACTTCGCCGTGAAGCCAGCTTACGCCATTTACTTCCTGGCAAGTGTTACAGGCGAAGGTGCTCATGCAGAATTTCTCGTTGTGGTCATCGGGATTGGTGCGCCCCATGCCGATGAATTCGTCCCAGGTAATACCAAGCTTCTGGGGGTAGCCTCCCATGTATTTGCCGAACAGACCTTCATCGAAGTAATCATGCCCAGCGGGAACCGGCGTATGAACCGTATAAAGGCCGCTGGCGCGAACCAGTTCCATTGCCTGATTAAAGTTCAGCCCTTCATCTATATGGTCGCACAGGCGCTGCAGGTTGCAAAGGGCTGCATGACCCTCGTTGCAGTGGTAGATATCCTTTTTGATACCCAGTTTTTTCAGCAACAGCATTCCGCCAATGCCGAGCAGGATTTCCTGTTTCAGTCGGTTTTCCCAATCTCCGCCATAGAGGGAGTGGGTAATGGGCTTGTCGAAGTCGGAATTCATCTCATTGTCGGTATCAAGCAGATAGAGCTTCACGCGACCCACGTTTACACGCCATACGTATGCATGGACCTGATAGTTGTTATAGGGTACATTTATAACCATGGGTGTTCCATCCTTGTCAAGCTGACGCTCAATAGGCAGGCTGCCAAAGTTCTGGGCTTCATAGTTGGCTATCTGCTGTCCGTCCATTGCCAGGCTCTGTGTAAAATAGCCAAAGCGGTATAGGAAGCCCACAGCACACATATCGACGTTCGAGTCAGAGGCCTCCTTCACGTAGTCACCGGCCAGCATACCCAAACCGCCGCTATATATCTTTAGGGCAGAGTGGATACCATACTCCATGCAGAAGTAGGCTACCGACGGCCGCTTCGTATCGGGTTTTACATCCATGTATTTACGGAACAACGCATATAAGTCGTTGATGCGTTTCATCAATGCCTTATCCTTCACAATTTCTTCTTTTCGGCTAAAGCTCAGGCTCTCTAAGAGCATTACGGGATTGTGCTTCGCATCATGATAAAGCTGGGGATCGAGGTCACGGAACAGATCACGAGCCTCATGGTTCCATACCCACCACATATTGTGGGCAATCTCGTCCAAACACTTTAATTCCTCTGGCAGTGTAGCCTTCACGGTTAGCATTCTCCATTGTGGAGCATTTGCGTAATCTGCTTTGATCTTCATAATCTCATAAGTTTTTGTTATGTTATATACTCAGTTCGTCAAGCACGGTGATGAGACGTTTGTCGAAGCGCTTGTCGGTGCGGATACACTCGCTGAAGGGGACATAGACCATGTCGTTGTTGCGGACACCCACCATCACGTTGCGCTGCCCCTGCTTGATGGCCTCAATGGCTCCCGCGCCAGTGATGGCGGCCAGGATACGGTCGCGGGCCGACGGGGTGCCGCCACGCTGCAAGTGGCCAAGGATGGAGACGCGCACGTCGAACCCCGGGAACTCCTTCTTTACGCGGTCGGCATAGTAGAGGGCGCCGCATTTGGGACTCTCGCTCACGATGACGATGCACGACTTCTTCGACTTGCGGATGCCACGGTTCATGAATTGTGCCAGCTGGTCCACGTCGGTTGTCTCCTCGGGCACGATGGCGGCCTCTGCACCGCAGGCGATAGCGCAGTTCTGTGCCAGGAAGCCTGCGTCGCGTCCCATCACCTCAACGAAGAAAATGCGCTCGTGCGAGTTCGCTGTGTCGCGGATGCGGTCCACGCACTCCATGATGGTGTTCATCGTCGTGTCGTAGCCAATGGTGGCATCGGTGCCGTAGAGGTCGTTGTCGATGGTGCCGGGCAGACCGATGACGGGGAAGTCGAATTCCACGCCGAAGTTCCAGGCACCCGTCAGCGAACCGTTGCCGCCGATGACGACAAGTGCATCAATTCCCTCCTTCTGGCACGTCTCGTATGCCTTCTGCCTTCCCTCGGGTGTCATGAACTCCGTGCTTCGGGCGGTCTTCAGGATGGTGCCGCCACGGGTGATGATGCCGCTCACGTCCTCGGTGGTGAAGTCCTTTACCTCCCCCTTGATGAGTCCGTCGTATCCACGGTAGATACCCTTGATGTTGAAACCGTTGCAGATGCCGGCGCGTGTCACGGCACGGATGGCTGCGTTCATGCCGGGGGCATCGCCACCCGACGTCAGAATACCGATAGTCTTAATTTTGCCCATTATCGTTTGTCTTTAAAGTTTTGTTGGCACAAATATACGAAAAAGAATAGAGATTAGGGATTAGATTTCAGATTTTTTTTCTTTTTTGGGGTAGAAAGAGTGGCAGCACCCCAATTCGTGAGAATACCATTTAACTTAGATAATGTTATTGTTTTCGTTGATTTTTTTTATCAGATTGCTAAACTCGTAATTCTTGAGTCCCCACTGGGGAGCGATGACGTACTTAGGCGGACTTTGACTGACAAAACGCTCGAATACTAATGTGGAAGGTAGGTGTGAGATGTATTCTAAGACCAATCGGATGTACTCTTCGGCAGTGGGGAGCGGCCAGGGATGTTGCTGATATTCTTCGGCCAATGTGGTACCGCGGATAATTTGCAGTTGATGCAGTTTCAGGGTAGTGAGGGGGAGGTGGGCTATCTCGTCAGCCTGCCGCATTAGTTCCTCTCTGCTTTCCCAGGGGAATCCCAGTATGATATGGGCTCCTACACGTATGTCGCGCGCGGCTGTCTGACGGACAATCTGGGCCGAGAGGGCATAGGTATGACCGCGATTGATACGCAGCAGCGTCTCCTCGTTGGCACTCTCTATGCCGTATTCTATGATAAGGAAGGTACGCTTGTTGAGTTCTGTAAGGTAATTGAGTAGGATGGGAGGCATACAGTCGGGTCGTGTGCCGATAACTAATCCTACCACATCGGGAACTTTTAATGCCTCTTCGTACAGCTCTTTCAGATGCTCCAACTGTCCGTATGTATTGGTGTAGGCCTGAAAGTATGCCAGATATTTCATATGCGGATACTTGCGCGAGAAGAACTGCTTGCCTTCCTCCAATTGTTGGGTTATGCTCTTGGTGGGCTGGCAGTATGCTGGATTGAAGGTCTGGTTGTTACAGAAGGTGCAGCCGCCATAACCAACCGTTCCGTCTCTGTTAGGGCAGGTAAAGCCTGCGTTGACGGAAATTTTTTGTACCTTTGTTCCCAACTGTTCTTGGAGCCAGGGACCATATTCCTTGTATTTCATACTGCAAAATTACCGAAAAATGAGAGAAGTGCGAAGGAAAAGTTTTTTTTCTTTTCCTTTTTTCGTACCTTTGCACACAAAACAAGAGAAAGGGAGAAAAAAGGGAGTAAAAGAGGAAGTAGTTCAACTCTCATTGGCGGAAGCCAATAAACTTCCAATTAAAGTCAAAAAAAATATGATATTTAAAATAATGAAGCGTTTTTTTCTTTTGACAGTTATTTTTTGTACATTTGTCAGTGTGCGTGCTGCCCGTGATATTCAGCTTAACGATCTCTGCAGAGGGGCATACTATGCCCAGCAGATTTATGGTGTAAATCCCCTTCAGGATGGCGAGAGCTACAGTCAGTTGACAGACGGCGGCAAGAAGATTGTCCGCAAAAGTTTCCGCACAGGCGAAGAGACCGGTGTTATCTTTGATGTAGATAATATAAAGACGCGTATGCAGATTCCGCGCATCGACGGCTATATTATGAGTCCTAACGAGCAGAACATCCTGTTGCAGACAGAGACCAAGAGCATATACCGTCATAGCCGCACAGCGCAGTATTATATTTATAACGTAAAGAATCGTACGGTGGCAAGGTTGAGTGACGGAGGGCCTCAGGAGGTGCCTCTCTGGAGTCGCGATGGCAATATGGTGGCTTTTGTACGTGAGGGCAACCTGTTTCTGGTTAAGCTGCTTTTCAACAATAGCGAGAGTCAGATTACTAAGGATGGTAAGTTCAACGAGGTAATAAACGGAAAACCCGACTGGGTGAACGAGGAGGAATTCTCCTTTAATCGTGCTTTCGACTTCAACGAGGATAACACCATGATTGCATGGATACGTTACGATGAAAAGGAGGTACCAATGTTCAGCTTCCCGTGGTACAAAGGCTTGAACCCGGAACGAAAGGAATATGCGCAGTATCCCGGCTCGTATGACTACAAATATCCTGTGGCTGGAGCCCGGAATAGCGTGGTAAGCGTACACAGCTTTGACATCAAAAGTCGCGTGATTCGTAAGATGCAGCTGCCCATTCCTGAGGATGGTTATGTGCCCCGTATTTTTTTTACCAAAGACCCCGAGAAATTGCTAATTCTTACTAACAACCGCCATCAGGACTGTCTGGATATCTATTTGGCCAACCCGCGTAGTACGGAATGCCGCGTGATTGTCCGGGAGCAGGCAGAGAAGTATGTTGCTGAGGAGGTTTACAAGAATTTTAAGGTGCTGGACGATGGTTTTGTGATGATGAGTGAGCGCAGCGGATTTAACCACCTGTATCTATACGACCTTACGGGTACTATGCGACGACAGCTTACGACGGGCAACTTCGTGGTGACAGATTTCTATGGTTATGATGCTAAATCTGGAACCGTCTATTATGCCAGTACCCAGGAGAGCCCGCTCTGCCGTGCTGTTTATAAGGCTGATGCCAAGGGTAAGGTAATGAAACTGAGCAATGAGCGTGGAACTAACAGCGCTACTTTTAGTAGAGGGTTGCGTTACTATATGAATGTATATAGCAACCTGAATACCCCGCCAGTAACCACCCTTTGCGATGCCAGCGGCAAAACACTGAATACGCTGGTTGATAATGCGGAACTGAAGAAGAAACTCTCGGAACTGAATTTGGGTGAACGCAGGTTCTTCACCTTTAAGACGCAGGATGGCGCAGAACTGAATGGCTTTATGGTGCTGCCCGCCAACTTTTCAGAGAGCAAGAAATACCCTGTCGTTATGCATCAGTACAGCGGCCCTGGCAGCCAGCAGGTGGTAGATAGCTGGAATGCCGGTAATATGGGCGGTTCACTTTATGAGCAGTACCTGTGTCAGCAGGGCTTCATCTGTGTATGTGTGGATGGACGGGGAACTGGTGGCCGTGGTCGTGACTTTGAACAGTGTACCTACCTGAAACTGGGTCAGTTGGAAAGCCGCGACCAGGTGGAGGCTGCCCTGTATCTGGGTACCATGCCGTATGTTGATAAAGAGCACATAGGCATTTGGGGGTGGAGCTATGGAGGGTTCAATACCTTGATGAGTATGAGCGAGGGACGTCCTGTCTTTGCTGCCGGAGTAGCTGTTGCACCTCCCACCGACTGGCGTTACTATGACAGTGTATATACTGAACGTTATATGCGTACTCCTAACGAGAATGGGGATGGGTATGATGTAAGTCCCATTGGCCGTTCCAGTCAGTTGAGCGGACACCTGCTTATCTGTCATGGATTAGCCGACGATAATGTACATTTCCGTAATGTAGCCGAATATACCGAGGCTTTGGTACAGGCTGACAAGGATTTCCGCGAGCTTACCTATACCAATCGTAATCATGGTATCAGTGGTGGCAATACGCGGATACATCTTTTCCGTCAGATAACACAGCATTTCAAGCAATATTTACAATAAGAGTGAGAATTTATGGCACAACAAGTTCCGTTTTTCTCTAATTTTTGCAACTTTGAGACTATGTATCCAACTTACTTCCGTTCGGAAATGAAAGAAAAATCCCCATTTTCCTTTGCATTTCGCTCACTTATTTGTAATTTTGTACCGCGTTAAAACATTGGTCCCGTAGCTTAGCTGTATAGAGCGTCAGATTCCGGTTCTGAAGGTCGAGGGTTAGAATCCCTCCGGGATCACAAAGAAGAAAAGTTTTGGATGATGGGATATAGCTAACTTATCCATAACTTCGCTGTGTATTTTTTATAGCCGTTTAGATATATCGTGAAACAAAATAACTATTTGAACTAACAATTTATGAAAAGAAAATGTCTTTCTTTAACCATGTTCTTTCTGTTGATTGGGATGAACATGCAGGCTCAGTCCGTATCTGATGAGCAAATGGACGAGCATTTCAACGATAGCGTTATGCCTTATGGATGGTTTGCCGAAGGTTGGATAGTGAAAAATGGCGTAGCTACCAAGGGTTCGTCCTCAGGAGGGTTCAATATGGAGACTTTGATGGGGGGCGGCAGTAGTGTCAACTATTTGATGACTCCTCCTCTGACTGTACAGGAAGGTGAGTCACTGGTTTTCTCTGCCAAGAAAGCCAAGGAAAGCGGCATGGGTTCAATGATGGGCGGCAGCAGCGATTCAACCTTTGTCGTAGAATACGAAGTATATAGTGAGCATAGGTGGAAGAAGGCATTCGACTTCACCACGCAGTTGGATTCTGTTTATAAGGACTTCACCATCTCTGGTATCGCCCCAGGCGAATACCGTTTCCGCTTCAAGGCTGGTGGAAATGTCGAAATCGATAGTATCGCAGGTTTCCATATTGACATGGAGGCTCCCGATATCTATGTAATACGTGGTAAGGCTGCTGCTACCAATGTCAATTTGGGTGTTTGTACGAAGGATAGCACAGCGACATTTACAGTAATCAATACTGCCACAGGTACGCTTAATACCACCATCAAGATTTATGATGACATGCCCTATACTCTTAGTACGAATGAACTGTCGGTGACTGCCGGTGATTCTGCAACCGTAGATATTACCTATATTTATCAGAATGCCGTACAGGGAAGAAATACTACCGAAATTTCATTCAAACCAGCAGATGATCGGGTCTATGGCATGAGCTATAGGGTGGATGCTGTTACTGCCGAAGAGGGTATATGGCAGGAAACCTTCAATAATAGTTCCAGACCCGATGGTTGGTTCACAGAGGGTTGGCAGTTTAAGGACAATACGGCGTCTGTTATCAAGCCTTCCGACGGAATGGAAGGGATGATGGGAGGTAGCAGTCCTTCTTATTATCTGCTGACTCCTGTACTGACAATCGAAAGTCCCTTACAAGTACTGTCTTTCTCGGCAAGGACTACTGGCAGCAGCGGAATGGGTTCAATGTTCGGTGGTGGCGGTTCTACTTTCAGCGTAGAAAAATCGCTTTATGGCAGCAATCGTTGGGAGAAGGTGAAGGACTTCTCAAATGAAATAGACACCGTCTTTACAACGCTATGGTTATCAGAAATGCAACCTGGCGACTACCGTTTTCGTTTTATGGCATCCGACAGTATCGTTATCGACTCAGTAGCAGGCTTTAAATTGAAGGAGGATGCGCCTGATTTTTATCTGACAGTTGACGGCACGGTAGGCAACGACATCAATCTGGGTATGCTTAATGCCAATGCCAGCAAAAACATTATGGTCATCAATACAGGTGCAGGCACATTACAGGTTAATGTCTCATTGACGGACGAGACGTTCTTTGCCGTGAACGAGAAACAGCTTTCCGTTACTGCCGGGGATACTGCCAGGGTGGAGGTGACGTTCCTTTATAGTCAGGAGAAGCAGGGCATGAACAATGCTGTGATAACTTTCTCGCCTGTCAGCGAGGTATTGAAGGCGCAGTCTGTCAGTATTCAGGCATACACAACCTATGCTGATGCATGGTCAGAGGACTTCGAACCGGTATATGTGGTGGAAAACGAGTCGCAGCCATTGGAATTCCCTGTTGGCTGGGAGACTACAGGCTGGGTTGTCAGCAAGCCCAGTAGCGGTGGAATGATGTCCATGTTTGGCGGCGGTGGTGAAGAGAAGTCATGGATGGCTACCACTGATTCCGAGAACTACGAACTCATAACTCCGCGCTTGCAAGCCAAAAAGGGAGACGTTTTGCAGTTCCTTGCCGACATGAGTGGCGGCGGTATGATGTCCATGTTTGGCGGTGGCGGCAGTGGTATGCTGCAAGTCTATTATCAGCGTGAAAACGAAGGGGACTGGACACTATACGGTGTATATACCCAAAGTGGGAAAGTTTATTTCAAGGCTCCGTTTGCAGGTGTCTATCGTCTGAAGTTCAAAGGGCTTTCGGTTTCGCTGGACGACTTCGAGGGGCTGCGTTTCCCCTTGGAGGAGGTTGCACTGACAGATGGTGAAGATACCAACAATACCGCTGTGTTGGAAAAGTATGACGGTATCAATGTCAACATGGTTTACGACCGTGAACTCTCGGCTGTAGCAAATGGCGACGGCACATGGACTCCTAAGGCCTACACTATATGTCTCCCGTACGACTGGAAGATGAGTGACTATATGGAAGGCGGCAAGGTGAAACTCTACCAGCTGTCCTATGTTGACAACTATTATAAACAGTTCATCTTTACAGAAGGTTCTGATTTTGCTGAGGCAGGGAAGGCCTATCTGGCGGTGGTGGAGCTTGGTTCAGTCAGGATGAATGCTGCCGACGTAACAGTACATGTTACTCCGGCTGATACAGATGCCTCTCCAGTGAACGACTACGAGAAATGGTTCTTCAATAAGGAACAGACGAAGATTGGTACCTGGCAAGGTACATTCCGGGATATTGCTGCTGCCGATGCTGCTAATGTATATATGTACTGTCTGCGCGACGATGGCTCTTGGGGGCGATTTATCCTCAACGAGGAAAATACGATGGAGCCTCTGAAGGCATTTAGGGGATATCTGCTGACAGAGCAGGTAATGGATGACGAATACACAATGAATCCTGCTTCTGCACGTGCCCGTGCGCCACGTATAGTTGGCAACAGCTACCAGACTATGTTTGGCAACAATGGTGAGGTTACCGATCAGCCGAACCTGCTCTACGAGGGCGATATTCCTATAATGAGTTCTGATGATGCAACGGGTATTAGTCCTGTCATACACACCATTGATCAAGATGGTACTAATCGCTATTACGACCTACAGGGTCGTCTGCTGACTCGCATGCCCCAAAAGGGTATCTTTATTAATAATGGCAAGAAAATAATAAACCAGTAAGTTTATGAAGAGAATTATCTATCTGGCGCTTGTCGCCACTATGTTCTGTTGCACGCTGGTGTTCACGGCGTGTTCTTCGGAGGACATCGACAACTCTTCTGTCAATCAGGAGATAGAAAAAGAGCGCAATGAGTTACTGGCACATATTCAGGACGATGCGAGGATAATGGCAGACAGCCTGAACTTCGATATGCTCAATACAACGGCTCAGGTCAATGGACAGTTACTTTCCTCAATGGCTAAGGGACGTAATTTCTTGACAAACATGAAGAAACTTATTGGAATTATGGCCGTTCAGAATGCCATGCAACACGTTAAAAGCGTTGCTGCAGGCTCAGAACTGGCAGGGAAAGGTTATACTGCCTATCTCCCTCTTGATATCAGTGCTTTCGGCGTCCGGGTGGTCTTTGATGAACGTGGCAACTACAATGTGACTCCTGCAGAGGGACTGGAGTTTATCTTTCCGGCAACTCTCGATGGGGTGGGTACTACGGCATTTAAGATGTCGCTGAAGAATAATGGTGAGTGGTACGAAAGCGTTTCACCTACCAACTTTGGCAATGTGAAGGGACTGGCTTGTATCAGCCGTATCCCAAAGGCAATGACGATGAAATTGACAGGGCTCCTGAATGAAAATGAAGTGACACTCCTTACGGGTATTCTCAATATTGAAATGGAGAAGAATGCCGAGTCGCAGTATGTTGATTTCTACAACAATGCCTTTGCTATCTCCGGTCAACTGATGTCAACATTGAAAGGTTCGCAATACGGATTGCCCGACGATGACAGTACGCTAAGTTTTAACCTGAGCATGAATGAGTCGGGACAGGCGGATATTGCTTACAATTTCGAACAGAACGGAATGAATGTGCTAAACTTCGGGGCACAGGTAACCTTGCCCCAAAAGGAGCATTTTATAGAGCAAATTGCAGGCGACATCACTAGTCTTTCAGACTTTACGGTCGGGAATATGATACTGATATTGGGTAACGCCTTTTCTAACAGTCAGGCTGTAGCGGAGATGACTATCCTTGACGACTTGATTCTCACAGGCACCATCAGAGACGGCTCGCAGTTCTTTCAGGCACTGCAGGATATTGTTGCGAAGCGTAATGACAAAGAGGTAACAACGGAAGAGTGGAAAGAATTTGTGCAGAAGTTTAACGATTCGTACAATTTGCTGATAGGTTGTGAACATGTTACAAGGCAGGTGCCTATGCAGCTGTTCGCAATACAATCCGATGGCAGCCTCGACAATCTGCCTGCATTGAAGTTTGCAGATAAGACTGACTATATTGCCCTTAGGACTCTTCTTACAACTGAGGCTGTAGATAATATCAATAAGATTTACGAGACCACAGCTACCCCCGTGAGCAATGCAGCAGGTGTTGGTTTGCGTCTGTTATCGTCTGTGGTTCTTATGATGCCTATGAACAGCAAGGAGTGGGGCTTTTAAGGAAGGTTATTTCCCTACACTGATATAGTAGCGAGGACCTGCAAGGAAGTAGTTCATGTAAGCTTCGGCACGTGAGACTGCGGTTTGCAGGTCTTCCCCTTTTGCCAGATGGGTGGCGATGGCAGAAGCCAGGGTGTCTCCTGTGCCGTTGCGGTCGGTAAGGATGAGTTTCTTCTTAGGGTGGGGGGTAACGGTTTTGGTAGTCTTGTCGTATAGGTAATCCACCAGATATTTACCTTCATCCACACTCTTTACAATAACAGAACTTCCCCAATGACTGAGCCAGCGTAGGTCGGCTTCTATATCTTGTAATTTATGACCGAGCAGGAATTCGGCTTCGCGGAAATTTGGTGTAATGATAGTTGCCAAGGGGAAGAGCTGCTCCTTGTAGGCCTGTATGGCCTCGTCACTCACCAACTGCTCTCCTGTAAAATTAACGATAACGGGATCTATGAGGATGGGCTGTAGGTTGTATTTACTGAGCACACCCGCTACACCGTTTATGATTTCCGCACTGGGCAGCACTCCCGTCTTTATGCAGTCTGCTCCCACTGTGCTAAGGAACGATTCTGCCTGGGAGATAATGAGTTCGGTGGGCAAGGGATGAATGCCCTTAATCTGGTTCACATCTTCATCTACTATACAGGTAAGGGCTGCAGCGGCCCATCCGCCACAACGTGTGATGGCTTTTATGTCGGCTTGTACGCCGGCACTTCCCAAGGGCTCGCTGCCGGCTATTAGAAATACTTTTCCTGTGTTGTTGAGTTCTGTAATCATTCGTTTTGGGGCTTATGGGTCACTTCTCACTTCTCATCACCACTGCTTCTTTCTTGAATCCGTCAACTTTTATTGTAAGTGGCTGAGGGAAGCGTACGTGACGGATGTGTTTGGTTTCTTCGACGGCAGGAAGTTGGTTGAGCACATCCTGACGGTAAACGCCATCGCCACGGAAAGCATCTATGGTAAGGTAGCATACTCCCAAGGAAGTCAGGTTTTGGAAGAAGTGAGTTCCCTGGCTCGGATCTACCTGATAGTTGTCTAATCCCGCCTCAATAATAATCTGCGAGGCACTGATATGTGGCCATTTTACAGGAATACCCAGCCACGGGTCGCTGCTTCCCCAGCGTCCTGGGCCTAAGAGAATATAAGCAGAGGGAGTCTCTAGGAATTTTCTGTTGATGCGTTCAATCTCCTCGGCAATTTCGTTGTTCTGGCTGGGTGTATATCCGTCGGTCTTTACATAAACCACATCCCTTATTTCTGTAAATACCCCCTGTCCGATGGCGTTGTGCGAGCGTAGCAGACACTGCTCGTCCGGAATTTGGGTGATGTCTTCGTTCAGTTCCATGCGGTTATCTACCATCGGCCTGATTTGCAGCATATAGAACTCTCCAGTCTTGTCAGCATGCAGGTTCACGGCAAATTCTATCTCTACGGGACGTTTCATCTCATCCTGTCCGTACTTTAGAACTTTCTGCATCAGTTCCGGCAGAGGAAATACTTCATGTTTCAGCACACCGGCAAAAGATACAATTTTGCGGTTCTTTCCTTCGTAGAAACCATCATAGATACACTGGTCGTAGGGGTCGAAGGTTGAAGATATCCACTGAAGGGTGCCGTCCTGTTCGGCATCGCGTACAGAAACTTTCACCAGATTGAATCCGTCATCTACCTTAAATTCTTTGTCGCCTTCTTCCTCTTTGGTTCTGAGGGCCAGAAAGTGCGTCTGCGTGTCGCGCAGTGCCAGCTCCATTTCGCTCATTTGCAGTACTTGATGCGGATGATGGGGGCAAACGCGCAGACTTACACCTCCATCCACGATGTATTTGCCTAATCCCATTGCTAGTGAAACGGTACCCTCTTCGGCTTTCTCGTCACCGATGGGGTAGTAGTTGATGCTGCGGGCCACACCGCTTATCACGGGGTAGAAGCGGTTTCCATGCTGTTCTCCTACTACTTCTTGAAGGATTACCGCCATCTTCTCCTGGTCTATCACGTTGCTGGTAGCTGTCATGTAATCCTTACTTCCCTGATAGAAGACGCTGGCATAAACGGCTTTTATGGCACCTGCCAGCATCGAAAGGCGTTCGTATTTGTCCGGACTGTAAGGAATCATATAGGTGGAATATACACCGGCAAACGGCTGGTAGTGAGAGTCCTCCAGCAAACTGCTGCTACGTATGGCAATGGGCGTGCTCACTACCGAGAGAAATGCTTCCAAGTCTCCCAGCAAACGCATAGGCAGGCGGGCGCGAAGGAAATGCTGTAGAATCGTCTCGTCGGGCAGATCGCTCAACGCTACTTGGTATAGTTCGTTGGTATCCATGAACTCATCAAAGATGTCGGTACAGAGTACAACGGTTTTGGGAATGCGCACATGAGCACCCGGGTATTCGTTGAGGTCGGTATGGCGCATCAGAATATGGTCTATGAAGGCCAGACCGCGTCCCTTTCCGCCCAGACTTCCGTCGCCTATACGTGCAAAGTTTGAGTACTGGTCGAAACGTTCGCGCTGGAACACTGCTACAACGCCTTGGTTCTTCATTCTGCGGTAGGCCACAATGGCATCCAGAATAATCTGGCGGTGTGCATCTACATCTTGCAGGTTGTCCCATGTAATATTCTTCAGAAACTCGGAGATGGGGAAGAGGGCACGGCTTGCCAGCCAGCGGCTGACATTATTGTGGCTGATGTGGTAGAGCAGGCTTCGGGCTGGAACTGTCATGATGTTGTCTTGCAGGTCCTTCAGGTTGTGAAGTCGTATTACCTCCTCCATGGTGTCGGGATTACGGAACACAAAGTCGCCAAAGCCGAAGAAGCGTTGTACAAGACTCCTAAGATCTACTGCCATCTTCTTTGAGTTCTTATCAATGAAGTGCGCATGGCATTTGTCTGCCAGTTTCGCTTTTTCAGTTTCTGAGGAATTCAGGATAAGCGGTATGTAAGGGTCGTTGGCACGGATGGCGCTCAGCAGTTTAAAACCTGCATCTTCGTCTTTTTCTGCGTCAGGCATCATAGGGAATCGGCAGTCGCTGATTACGCCCAGCGTGTTGTTGGCAAAACGACTGTACAGGAGCCACGCCTCTTCGTAGTTGCGGGCCAATACAATCTTTGGGCGGCCACGCATTCTCAGCGTTTCCAGACTGGTATTCAAAGCCTCGGTAGCAAACTCAAGGCTCTGCTGCAAGACAAAGTTGTACAGGTTGGGCAGAATGCTGCTGTAAAAGCGGATGCTGTCTTCAACCACCAGAATCATCTGTACGCCGGCACTTCTGATGTCGTGCTCCAGATTCATGCGGTCCTCCATCAGTTTGATGATGGAAAGCAGCAGTTCGGTGTTGCCTAACCAGCAGAACACGTATTCAAAGACAGAAAGGTCTTCGTTCTGCATACGTTTGGTAATACCGTGGCTGAACGGGGTGAGCACCACAATGGGTGTCGAGGCATATAGTTGCTTTATGGAGCGTGCAATGTCGAATACGCTGTTGTCCTCGGCTGCAGGCATACATATAACAAGGTCTATGTTGCCGCCGGCCATTTGCTTCTCTGCTTCTTCTTTGCTGGCTACTTGAATGAATCGGGGTGGAAAACGGAGTCCCAGGCGGGCATATTCCGAAAAGATTTTTTCATCGACGCGGCCGTCGTCTTCCAACATAAAAGCATCATAGGGATTGGCTATCAGCAGCACGTTGCAGATGCGGTTCAGCATCAGGTCAACAAACGAGGTGTCTTTCAGTTGCATTTTCTTCCTTTTGTACGTTATTAATCCTTATCTGCCATAGGCTGTTGTGTACTTCTTGCCGCCTTTTATTATTATCTGCCGTTGGCGTCCCTGCACCATCGGATTCAACTTTCTGCCCGAGAGATCGAAAATCTCTTTCTCCTGCTTTCTTTCTGCCATAATGCCGTCTATGGCATCAGTATCCTCATCCTCCTTAATCGTGGTGAAAGTGCCCCAGTAGTCGTGCTTCTTATATGAATCGGCACTGCCGGCAGGGACGGTGAGTGGAACACTTGTAATGCCGCTGAAAACAGCCTGGTTGGTAACCTTCGGGGGTGTCACGGCCTTAACCTTCAGGGATTTCAGCCCCTTCATGCTTCCCAAGGCATACCTGCTTATGCTGTCTATGGTGGCAGGCAGTTCCAATGATGTCGCATACTCACACTTGTAGAAAGCCTTCTCGCCTAATGCCGTAACTGTCAGCATTTTGTCGTTGTAGGGAACTTCCTCGGGGATTACTATATCGCCTCTGATGTTGGCAGGCGTGTTCGCCTTTATCATCACGCTGTTTTTTCTGTTGGGATTCTGTGTGTAAAGGATGCCGTTGTACGTGAAGTCAGCGATTACCATCGCCTCTTCCTCTATGTTGTTGAACACCTTCCAGAAGTCGTCCTGCATATAGATATTCTTACAGTCGGCGGGTACCATCAGTCGAACGCCTGTTATTCCGGTGAAGGCTGATGCGTCTGCTACGTGTGGAGGTACGCTTCTGTCAACCTTCAGTGTTGTCAGTGCTGCCATGTTTGCCAGGGCGTTGCTTCCTATGCTCTCTATGCTGTTGGGCAATTCCAACACCTTTACCTTTTCATTGTTGCAGAATGCTCCCTCACCTATTTCGCATACGTTATAAACATCGTTGTTGAAAGATACCGTGGCGGGAACGGTTACCGTACCGTTAGAGGGGACACTGTTACAACCCTTGACGACAACGCATCCTTTCCTGTCAGGAATCCAGGTATATACAAGTCCTTTTACCTCAAATTCCGTTGTTTCTACTTCTGTAAGTGTCTTCAGGACAATCGCGTTGTTCTTTTTGATAGCCAACACGGCATCTGTCTCTCCGTGCAGCGTTCTGATGGGTGTTACTTCATTATTGCTGTTGATAATAACCGGAACAATAAGGCAACTGTCGCTTTCAGAGAAGTTATTGTCATTAAGCGTTATGTTAAAGTAGATTTCGCTCCATCCCCAGTACATTTTGTTATTAACCTGATAACTGCCCAGGATGTTGAGCATTTCCATATCCGTCGAATAGGTAGCAATGCCCATACCTCCGCTGAACGTGGTGCTTTCGATTTTCGAGGTTGCCGAGTTGCTGTAGTTCCATACATTATGTAATGTTGCCATGAATTCCTCATTGCTCTTAATCTGTGTGGCGGATACCCCGAAATCGTCTGCATAGTAAACATCCTGATGTACGCCCACGTCGGAAGGAGAGATGTTGATGATGGCGCACTGGTAAAAGGCGTAGTCAACTCCGGAATAAGGTGTAAGGGCATCCAGGGCATAGAAACCGTTGTGGCTACTATACCATCCCCAGTTGATGTGGAATCTTTCCTTGTCCTGTACACCGTCCAGCACAAAGCTGTGCCCGCCATTCTCGTCACCGGTATTACCGTTATAGATAACAGGACGCCCGTTCAACAGCTCGTTGATAATAATTTCATTCCATTCGTCCGTTCTAAAGAAGTCTCTTCTTATATATGCCACATTACGGCTGTAACCGAAAAATTTGTGCAAAGGGTAGGGGATGTCGGCATAGTCGGCAGCAGACCAGTCTATGCCATAGTCCATTCCCAGACTGATGCCACAGACCTTCATCAGGTTAGCCACCGCATCTTCCTGTTCTGTGGTGAAACTGTTCATATAGGCATTTAGCATGTTTGGCCAGTCATAGCACTTGGGGTCGTTGAATGAGGTCCTCAGGCTTATGTTGTTAGTCAGTGAAGTGTAGGACATACTGCCGGTGCCTACCTCGGGATGCTTGTGATAGTTCATTACTTGTGCCATTGCCGTTGCCAGACAGCCTGTTATGCATTGGTCTGCGCCTATGTGTGGACAATATTTGTTGTACGGATAGCCCTGCCCCCAACTGGTTGCCACCAGGGCCTTTACGTTATGGTATGGCAGCGGGTCTGTAACAAGGTAATGGGGCATCTTCTGTCGGGAGGTACGTCTCCCGCTAAAGTTACTCTCATGAATCGTTTCATATTGTGCGGCGTACTCGTCCAATAGCCATTTCAGTCCTTCCGGAGCCTGCTCGGATACGTAGGTGTTCTGGTCGCAATAGCCTAAGATGTCCTTCATGCGTTCATCTGCCGATACAATTACGAAGGCATCGCCCTCTGTGTCGTTGAAGATGTAGTAGGCTGCCTCTTCCGTCTTTGCTCCCACTCTTCTCCTGCCTGTAACAGGAGCCTTCTGTAATTGTTTGCGTGGCAGTTTGCCGGTAACATTTTGCAGAAAATCTACTGCAATTTCCCTTGCTTCTACTTCCGACCTCTGTTGTGCAACTGCCGTAAGACAGCATATCAGACCCGTGAAGGTTAGCCATAACCCTGTTTTTTTCATATTTACTACCTCTTTTTATTTCAGAAACTTCAGTTATTCAAATTTTCCTGCAAAAATAGGAAAAATTTCATTTTCTTTCAAATTTTCTGTCAAGAAATAACAGATAAGCCTCTGCACCATAGTTGCAGAGGCTTATGTTAAAACGCTATGTTATATCTTCCCGGCTACACGATGCCTTGCGCCATCAGCCGAAAAGACCTTGGCTTCGCCGAGTTTTCGCCTACACGATGCCTTGCGCCATCATGGCCTTGGCAACCTTCATGAAGCCAGCTACGTTAGCACCCTTTACATAGTTAACATAACCGTCGGGCTCAGTACCGTACTTCACGCAGTTCTCGTGAATGTTCTCCATAATCCAGAGCAGTTTGGCATCAACCTCCTCAGCCGACCAGCTCAAGCGCTCTGAGTTCTGAGACATCTCCAGGCCGGAAACAGATACGCCACCGGCGTTGCTGGCCTTACCGGGAGAGTACAGAATCTTAGCCTGCTGGAATACCTTGATAGCTTCGGGGGTAGTAGGCATGTTGGCACCTTCGGCAACTGCAATTACGCCATTGGCAACCAGAGCCTTTGCCTGCTCCTCGTTCAACTCATTCTGGGTTGCGCAGGGCAGTGCAATGTCGGCCTTCTCGAACCAGGGCTTGGCACCGTCGCCTACGTACTTGGCTGTAGGATACTTGTCAACATATTCCTTGATACGGCCACGATATACTTGCTTCAGTTCCATGATGTAATCCAGTTTCTCGCGGTCTATGCCATCGGGATCATAGATATAACCGTCAGAATCGCTCATGGTCATTACCTTGCCACCCAGTTGCAGTACCTTTTCGGCAGCATACTGAGCCACGTTACCGGCACCTGAAATCAGAACCTTCTTGCCCTCTATTGTATCGCCCTTTGTCTTCAGCATGGCACGCAGGAAATAAACAGTACCGTAACCGGTAGCCTCGGGACGAATCAGAGAACCGCCAAACTCAATGCCCTTGCCAGTCAGCACACCGCTGTATTCACGGGTAAGCTTCTTATACATACCGAACATATAGCCTACCTCGCGGCCGCCAACACCAATATCACCGGCAGGAACATCAACATCGGGACCAATGTGGCGACCAAGCTCCAGCATGAAGGCCTGACAGAAACGCATTACCTCAGCATTACTCTTGCCGCGCGGAGAGAAGTCTGAACCACCCTTGCCGCCACCCATAGGCAATGTAGTCAGAGAGTTTTTGAAGGTCTGCTCAAAGGCAAGGAACTTCAGGATTCCCAGGTTGACGCTCTTATGGAAACGGATGCCGCCCTTGTAGGGACCAATGGCATTGTTGTGCTGGATACGGTAACCCATGTTGGTCTGAATCTGTCCCTTGTCGTCCATCCATGTAACGCGGAACTGATAAACTCTGTCGGGAATACAGAGGCGTTCAATCAAATTTACCTTGTCAAATTCGGGGTGCTTGTTGTACTCTTCTTCAATAGTACCCAAAACCTCTTCTACTGCCTGATGATACTCAGGTTCATTGGGGAAGCGTCTTTTAAGATCTTCCAAGACTTTTTTTGCGTCCATTCTGAAAATTGTTTTAACTAATATTTATGTTTGTTAGAATTGTTTCGGCTGCAAAATTACATAAATTCTTTGATTCTACAAACGTTTTGTAAGAAAAAGTGCAAATAAAATCACAAATCGTCACTATTATGTATTAAAAGCGAGGGAGAAAAAGCTTATTTTTGCCTCAGGGTCAGCAGCGAGTAAAGCTTGAGCACAATTACCTATGGTGGCACCTGTTGTCAGCACATCGTCAACCAGAAGAATGCTTTTTCCTTTCCATGACAGAGGGATATGGGCTTCGTATTTTCCGGTTGTGTTTTCACGGCGTGCAGTCTGTCCAAGTTTTGTCTGTGATGTCCCCGTTCCTTTCCTTGTCAGCAGGTTTTTCACGGGACGGTGCATGATTTTCCCCATTCCTATTGCTATCAGCTCAGCCTGATTGTATCCCCTTTTCCTTTCTCTCTTCCTGTCAGAAGGAACGGGAACGATGACATCTGTTTTTTCTGCAAGTTGCAGATGGGATGTTTCTATGGCTGCCCACTCTCCAATCTTAATGCCCAATTCTGCACCTCCGTAGTATTTTATTTTAATGATGATGTTATGAAAGTCGGACTGGTGTCTATAATAGAATAAGGTGGCACCGTACTGTATGGGTGCAAAGTTCCAGACCTTTCTCAAGGGCTCGTTGTCTTCTATGCTTTGTATGGGATAGCGGGGCAGCTGCACGGAACAGGCTGCACAAAGATACTGTTCTTTGGGTTCCAGTGTATTCTGGCACACCACGCATTTTCGTGGCAGCAGTATGTTATATAGGTCGTGTAGCAGGTTCATTTTATATGGTAGGTATATCGTAGCTATATGGTAGCTATATCGTAGGTATATCGTAGCTATAAGGTAGCTATATCGTAGGTATATGGTAGTTTTCAAATAAAGGGGCACTCGACCGAGTGCCCCTTTACATTGATGTTGATTAGTTTTGATTATTCAGTGGGGAAGGGAAGGTACCAGTTACTTGGTTGCATGAGGATGTCATACAACTTCTGGTCAAAGCTTCCACTACGTTTTGCTACGCGCTTGGCCAGGAAAGATGCGTCGCCACGGCGGATAGCTACACGGGCAAGGTCAGAGAAACGGCAACCCTCGAAGGCGAGTTCCAAACCGTCCTCATCAATGATGATGTCCTCAACAGCTTCCTGAACCCACGTCTTGTCAATGGGATTTTCAGTATCTTGTCCGTATATTTGTTCTTTGGTTACGGTAACACCATGGTTTTCCCTGATTTTCTTTGTTACCAACGTTACGTAGTCGAAGGAACTCCATCGCTCAGGATCGCCAGGTCTTAATATACCGCAGCCACGCTGGTGAACGCCAATGGTCAGGTAGTCTGTTGATGTAGAGGCACCGGAAACATTTTCACTTTGTGCTATATTGTAGCCGGAATCCCAGGTGTTTTTCTTGTAGTAGGGAGAAATACTGGTAACATAGCCTTGCAGGTAAGGCTGGTTGTTGTAGTTCATCCATCTCAATTGTTTTTCCTGAATATCCTTTACCTCCCGGCGATCCAGGAACCATAGTGCCTTCAGGCAGTAGTCGGCAGGATAGTTGTTGTACGACTTAGCCTTGAAACTGATGTTGTTGTCGTTGAATGGTGCAGGTACATAGGGTGTTTCACCCTCTTCAAGTGTTGCGTTTACAGAGTCGGCGTATGCCAGGTATTTGGCCTCTACGTATGTCTTCAGCGAGTCATACGTGGTAATCTCTACGCCATCGTTCAAGCCCCATGTTTTACCAATATCCTCAGCCTTATAATAATAGATGCTGTCCTTTACGCCATAGTCCGGGCTGGCATTATAGGCATATACATTTCCGTCAATGCCGGGGCTGGGGAACCACTGGTCGTTGGAACTTGTCAGACCGTTCTTCAGGATGGCAAATGCATAGCTGGGGTATCCGGCACGGTTGATGGCCTCGGCATAGCGCAGCCAAACGGTTGACTTACGGTAAATCACAGGATAAACATTGCTAAAGAAACCGTCAGGACATTGCTTGTGTATGAACTTGCCATACTGGGTGTCGTCGCCAACAGTCATGCTGAACTGGCTGCTGAGCGGCACCTGTCTGATACCCCTACATCTTAATGTCCAGGCACGGCGTGCATCACCTACTCCGGGTAATGTGTCAAGCTGTTGGAAGGCTTCGGTTGGTGTTGAACCAATGTAGTATTCGTACTTCTGGCTGTCGCAAAGTGCCTCATAGCCCTTGCTGGGGATAAGTTCACGACGATAACCGTTGGTTCCGTAATTCAAGGATACGGCATTGACACTTACCTTGGTTTCTGTATCATCGTCATTCTCAATTATGGCACTTCCTGATGCCAGCGTTGCCTCAAAGCCGAACAGACGGCAGATATCTGTGAATACCAGACCGTCCAAACGGCCGTAGTTACAAGGAATGCAGGTGATGGCTTCATTACGGTAGCGGCCACCGGTAAGCGAATGGGTTGACTCCTCGTATGGATCTCCGTTCCAGTCGTACTGTGGGTCGTCTTTGGTTGCCACAACATTACCGGTACAGATGTACTTGGAGCATTCCAATGGGCCGCCGAACTTACTGTTCAGGAATTCGTAATAGAAACTGGCAGCCTTTTCACACCCCGTTTGATCACCCTGCATTAGATAGAGGTCGCCCAATACAAGGGTTAAGGGGAACATGGTGCGCATACTGTGGCAAACACCTCGGTAGTTGTTGTACTGGGGGTACATCTCCTCGGTTTCCTGTGCGCCCAACCTGATAAACATCTCTTCCAAATCGGGAGCTAACAGACCAGCCAGTGTCTTGGCATCTGCCATATCATGGTTAGGGTCGGTGATAAAGTTGTTGATGTCGTCGGTTGTCAGCAAGGGCTCCTTGTAGAAAGGTACGTTACCGTATGCATATACGAGCTGCATATAAACCCAGGCGCGAATGGCCAGAACCTGAGCGTACTCTCTGCTCATATAGCTTTTTTGCTGGCCGGTAGAAACTTTTCTGGCTGTATCGCATTTGGCAATATAGGAATTACAGCTGTTGATTACGTGATAGTAGTCGCTGACCTTCAGGTAAGCGCACTCACCGTCCTTGTACTTGTCTTCGAAACCGTTCTTGCCGAAGTTAATGATGGCACCAATGGTATCGCTTACGTAAGAGGTACCATCTACCAAGTCGCCACGGCACTCATTAAGAATTACATAACGCTCTGCAATGTGCTGCAGAGACTTGATAATACCCCAATAGGAGTACAGGGTATCCTGAGCCACGGTATAGGCGTGGCGTTCACTATCGGGTGTCAGCATATCCTGGCATGACGTATTCACCATACCCAATGTCATGCAGCAGATAAGCAAGCTTATAATTGATTTCTTTTTCATAATCTTATATTCTTCTGATTACAGGTTGATGGTTACACCAAAGTTGAAACTGCGGCCACGCGGAATAAGACCGGTGTCGATACCTTGATAAAGTACACCATTGTGGCTGCTCATCTCGGGGTCGGTACCCAGGTATTTGGTTACGGTGAACACGTTGTTGGCTTCACCCCAAATCTTCAGTCCTAACAGCCAGCTGTTGGCGTATGGCACCTTGTAGGTAAGACGAACGTTCTTCAGCTTCAGGTAGCTGCCGTCCTCAATCCAACGGTCGGACATACGTTCGTTGTTACGCCACAATTCCGAATCCTTGTAACATGCGCGGGGCATGTCGGTAACCTGACCTTCATAAGTCCAGCGGCGCAGTGCTGCCGTTGTCTGGTTGTAGCTGGTATTCAGGCCTTCGATTCTGGAACGCTGGTAGTTGTATATATCGTTGCCGAGACTATACTTGAAGATAAGATCCAGACGGAGGTTTTTCCAGGTCAGGCTTGAGAAGATGTTACCATAGACATCGGGGTTGGGGTTACCGATAACCGTCTTGTCTGCATCGTTGATAACACCATCGCCGTTCCGATCTACAAAACGTACGTCACCAGCCTGGAAGTTGGCATACTTCTTGTCTTCGTCTGCAATACCGGTAGGATACTTCAGGTAATCACCGTTACCAGCCACACTTGCCTCTGCATCCGAAGCGAGGATACCGTCTGTCTGCCATCCGTAGAAGCTGCCTACTGCATAGCCTACTGCGGTAAGGATGTTGTCCTTACCATATACACTATTGGTGTAGCCGTGGATGTACTGTGTGTTATTACCGTTGACATCGGTCAGCACGATGGTGTTGCTCTGGCCACCGGGCAGTGCGGTAATGACGTTGTTGTAATGGCCAAGGCTGGCACCGAGCTCCCACTTCCAGTTCTTCTTGTTGATAATGGCTGCATTGACATTGAACTCGAAACCTTTGTTGGTCAGCTGGCCTTCGTTGGTCCAGTACTGGTTCATACCGGATATATAGTTCAGTTCCCTCAGGGTAAGCAGGTTGTCTGTCTTATGCCAGAAGAGGTCGATTCCTGCCTGCAAACGGTTGTTCAGGAAGCTTCCCTGCAATGCAACGTTCCACTTGGTTGTGGTTTCCCACTGAATACTGCTGTTGGCAATGTTCTTCAGGTAGAGACCTACGGTTGTTTTGCTCACCTGCTGGCTCTCCCAGTAGGTACGTGCGGCAAAGTAGTCCAAATCGTCATTTCCGCTCATGTCGAAGCCGGCGGTCAGTTTCAGGTAATTAATGCCTTTTCCGGTTTTAAACCACTTCTCGTTGCTGATAAGCCAGCCTAACTGCAAAGAGGGGAAGAGACCCCAGCTGACACCGAATGCCTTGATGCCGGACTTGGTGTTAGCACCAAAACGGCTGCTTGCCTGTGCACTTACGGCAAATTCGGCAAAGTAACGGTTCTTGTAGTTGTAGTTGGCGTTCAGGTAATAGGTCATGTCGGACCAGTTGTCATTGGTACCACCATAGTGAACATAGTCCAGATGATCCTTGTCAATCTCAGGCAACTTGTCGTTTTCAACATTGTAGCCGCTCAGGTAGTTATAGCTGAACGAATATTTGTTGTATCGCCATCCGCCGAATACGTCTATCGTGTGGGCTCCATAGTTCTTCGCCCATTCCAGGCGTAAATCGTTGTTAATGGTCGTTTCCTTTGAGAAGAGGGTCTTCAGCATACTGGTGATGGAGCCCAAATCCTGCAGGTAGTAGGGTGTCGTACCATTCACGGGAAGGTAGTACTTCTCGTTGTTACGGTTCATCTGGAAGTTCAGACGGTCACTGATGGAGAATGTCTTGGTAACTTCCCACTTGGGACTTACGTTGATATTGATGACGGTGTTCTGTGCATAGTTCTTGGTCTTGCCTTTACCGTTCTCAATAATCCAGTAGGGGTTACGCAGCGACTCGTTGAAATGTGAATTTCCAATCCATACGTTGAACTGGAAAGGATTCTGCATGTAGTTGCCGCCGTTTGCCGCATACTTACCTGCATAGTCGTTCGAGAGTTTCAGGCGTTCGGATGCAATGGGATCGGTTGAGGTCTCGTCATAATACCAGGCATATCTGTTGATGAAGGGAGCCTGTACAACGCCCAATACGTTGGGGGAACCGATGTTCTGCATCGAGTAATCCTCACTCCATCCCTGGTCGAGCAGATTATAGCTGACCTGGTTGTAGGCAATGTCCAGACCGGTGGAAAGCTTATCGAACACCTTGATGTCGGTATTGAACCGAAGGTTCAGACGGTCCATGCCCGTACCCTTGGAATTGGCATTGCTGGTAGCATAACCCAGCGAGAGGGCATACATACCCACTTCGTCACCACCTTCCACACTCAGTTTGTAGTTCTGGGTAATGGCTGTCTTATAAAGGCCGTCCTGCCAGTTTTCGTTTTCGCTATACACTTTACGGTAGTAGTTCGAGGGACTCTTGTCAAGGAACGGGAAAGCACTCACGTTGCTGGCTCTTAAATTATCCACGGAACTGATAACGTCACTCAGATAGGCAGAGTACTGGTCACCGGTAAGCATATTCAATGTCTTGGGCATGAGCTCGACACCGCCATAGATACGCGCGTTAATCTTAGTAGCCATGCTCTTACCACGCTTGGTGGTGATGATGATGACACCGTTACCGCCTTTTGCACCGTATAGTGCGGTTCCGTTCTTCAGGACCTGTATGGTTTCGATGTTCTCCGGGTCAATACCGGCAAGCATGTTGTTGAAGAAGCCTTCGTGAGCCGACATACGGTCATACTGGGGGTCGATGATGTTACCGTCCAGGATAATCAGGGGCTGTACGTTGGCATTGATAGAACTGATACCACGGATGGTCATGAAGTTACCGACACCGGGCGTTCCATTGCGCAGAATGGTATGGATGTCACCTGCCAGTTTCTTTTCGATATCTTCATCAGCGCTGATACTGCTGGTCTCGCTCAATGATACAGTCTTCTGGGAAGTAATGGTAGTACCTTCAGTGTAGTATGCATTGAAGTTCGTATCGATAAGTCTGGCATTTGCCTCTCCGTTCTTTACGGCACACTGCAGAGGATTGTAGCCCTCAGCATAAAAATAAACGGCATCAGAGAAAACGGGAATATCGAGGGTATAGGAACCGTCTTCCTCGGTCAGGGTAGAATACCTTTCCAGGCCTAATGCCTGAACGCGCACACCACCCATGGGGTCACCGGTAGCATCGTCGGTAACCACACCCTTTACGGTTTTCATCTCGTACGTCTTTTCGGGCTTTTTGACAGCCTTCCGTACAACTACCTCTTCTTCTCCGTCAGTACTTTCCGCTTCATCCTGCGCATATACGCCGGGAATGCTCAAGCCGGAAAGCAACAGGAAGCACAGACCTGTTTTCAGTGTCTTGTGCATGAATGCATCACTTAATATATTTTTCATCATCTTATAGTATTACTAAGGGACAATAGTTGTTTCTTCACCGGTCTCCTTGCTTCTCAGTATCACGCGGTCGATATACAGACCGTACATGAATCCCTTCTTCTGAGAAGCGCTCTTTGTTGCTCCCTCAAGAATCAGGGTTGGGAAACTGTAGCGCATATTCTTATAGGAGTAGGGGAATTCAAAATCTTCCCAAACCATAACGGTATCGACCTTACTTCCGTCATACTCTATGATTGAGGTTTTTTTGGAAGTAACATCCTTACCGGTGCTGGCATTGTTACAGTAACGAACCTGGGCGGTGAAGCACTGCTTGGTGATGTCTGCGATGGAGTCGATGTATTGCTGGTCATAGAATACACTGTCGATTCTACCTCTCTCAGAAATTCTGGTGTACCACTCTGGAACCAATACCACCATGATGTCGTATTTTCCGCTCATCACCTCTCCTCCATCGTATGGTAAGGTAGGCGTGGTGCTGTATAGGCTGCCCTGCAGCACAACCTCAACGTGCGGATTAGAAGTACCGCTGGGAGGAGCCAGGAAGAAGAAGTTGTTACGGCTTACATGCCCGTACTTGTCTGCTATGTCTGCATACAGGTTATTGTTAAAAGAGAAGGTCTTTGCATCAGAACCCACCTTGTAATAGGTAGAGGTGTTTGTGGTAGCATAGAACGGTCCCCAGTTAATTTCAACCTCGATATCGGGATTGTACAGTTCTTTAGGGAAGGCCCACTCGTTTGCCTCGAAGGCATAGCCGTTACTCATTTTAACCATGTTACCGTTAAAGATACTGGATTTGTTCCACGTATCCGTGCTACGCAGCGTATCGCCGTATGTGTTCAGCAGGAACTTTGCAGAAACACCCTTGTCATTTGCGAAATCCTCCACTTTCCATAGTTCCTCGCCCACCTTAGGCTGCTTGTTTACGTTAAATACCAAGGGAGTCACAAGATCCATGTTCAGACTCATATTAGTCAGTGAATCAGGATTGTCAATTGTGCGGACGGGAGCCGTACCGTTGTTCCCGTTTCCCTTTATCTTGTCTTCGTATTTGCTGGGGTACTTGTAAAGGGAAGCCAGCTTCTGCTTGGCCTTTGTCCATGCCTCGTCTGTGGGCATCACCATGACGAAAGAAGAGTCCTCCACGTTGATACGTGCCCAGAAGCACTCCTGATAGATATCCCAGGTCTCGGAACCCGATGCCGGTGTGTATTTGCGGTATTGGAATAGAATGTTATTCGTCCTATATACACTATCAACATAAGAGGGGTTGCCGTCTTTGTCCGGAAGGCCTTCGATACTGGCATCCTTGAAGAACTCGGTAGTATCCTTCGACACGATGTACTCAGACAGAATGGGAAGCGATGGACTGAACTTCAGGTACTCGTAAAAGTTGTAGCGGAAGGGGGTGGTACCCTGGATGGTATGCAATGTACCATTCATGGCAGCAATGTTCTTCTGTGCGATGGGAATCTCCTGAATGGAACAGTGTGCCGTATCCGTCTTGTCAAAGATCAGGTTCTTGCCGTTAATCATCTTAATAGTATCCTTGCCGCTGTCGGAGATGTTCTTACGCCACAGGGCAATGTGGTTCCCGAGGAACTGCTGCTGTACATTGTATCCGTTTGTCTCGCACATTTGCAGCCAAGCCTGATATTCATCGTCGGGGAAGGAGTCATCCTCGGGTGCCCATACGGTAGCTATCTGACCGCTGTTAAGGACATTGGCATACGTCCAGGTATCAACAGGATGTTTGTCGTCTTTCCAATACTTAGCCTTCTCTGCAATTGTCTTAAACTTAGTCAGCTTGGGATTTTCACTGATAAGTTCCCAAAGCGTTTTGGTTGCAACAGGAGACTGGTTCTCACTTCCGGCATTCATGTCGAAGTGATCATCAGAGCAGCCAGGTGCTGCCAGGATGGCAGCTCCTACGGCAATTGCTCCAATGTATTTATAGAATTTATTGTTAGCCATATTTGATATTTCTTTTGGTTCCTGATATCTTGCTTATACAAGCTTACTGTTCATATCTTGACTTATTCCATACAGGATTCTGTAGAATTACGCCTCGGCTGGCCTTCACCTCCTGTTCGTAAATGGGACAGTATAGACCCCAGCGATTCTTGAATCTGTTATACAGGGTACCACAGGATTGCTGGCCCACGGAATTCTTCATGAAATAATAAACGACAGCGGCCATACCGCTCTGACCATTGCCCACGTATCCGGGATCCCCTTTTGATACACCTTCGGGATTATCACGCTCGTCGGCAGGATCTTTGCTGTTGTCGCTGTAACGCTCTGCACAGCGAACCAAATCGAACCAACGCTTGCCTTCGCCCAAAAGCTCAATCTGGCGCTGGTTCATCACGGTTACAACCAGACCGGGAATGGTGGGAATATTAATCTTGTCGTTGTTGGCCTGGCTTTTATTCAGGTCACCGGCTTCCTTCATGTTACCGACGGTACCTGAAAGGTCGGTATAGGTAAGGGTGGTACCATCGTTGTAGTTGCAATAAGAGCGGCGGTTGATGGCATTCACAATAGCTCTCACCGTATTGGGCTCTTTCTTTAGAACTGCCAGGGCTTCTGCCTTCATCAGCATGACATCGGTGGTACGATAGATAATCCAGTTATGGTAGTCTCCTGTTGAACCACGCTCCACATAGCTAAGCTTACGGCTTCCTGCCTGGCCTTCGAATACCGGGGTCGGATTCTGGTACTTCAGACAATAGTAGCCTGCCTTTGCCTGTGTACTCTCAATATAAGTCTGACAGCCAATCCATACACGGGAATCGTACTTTTGGTTGTTATCGTCGTTATGCGCCTGCTTAATGGCATCCTCGGCAACCATCAGATGAGTGCCAGTGCTGTAACCGTACAGGGAATTAACGATGGTGTTTTTCTGACCGTCTGCATGCCTGTATTGTATCTCAAGGATACTCTCTGTACCGTTACCGCTGGTGTTATCGGAGAAATACCAGAATAGATCCTCTTGTGCCTCTAATAGTGGAGTGGTATTCTGGTGGGCACCGGTAAATTCGTTCTTAACAAGATCCACATTGGGTAAGCCGAAAGAAATTAGCTCCTGAGAGGTTCCGTAGAAACCCAGGGATGACAGGTTATCTGTTATCTGGTTATGATGGGCTTCGAGTGCACGGTCAGCCCACTGAACGGCCAGTTCATAATCGCCAGTGTTACTGTGAGCGATGGAATCTGTGGTACTGGTTTTCTTGTTAAAATATACCACGGTATCATTCTTGATACCACGTCCCTGATGCAATGAGCCGCGCCACAGGTACATATCTGCCAACATAGAATAGATGGCAGCGTTGGTAATCATGCCCTTGGTCTCGGAATTGTTTGCAAAGCGGTTGCGAGCCTGGCCCGCTACGCTTTCGCAATCCAGAATGATGGAGTCTAAGATGGCCATTTGGTTACTGAGGGGGAACACCTCGACTTCTGTATCGCTATTGATAAGCTTTGTGGTGTAGGGGACATCCTTGAAGGCACGAATCAGATAGAAGTAGTTGAGGGCACGGAGGGCAGTCATCTCTGCACGCATGTAATACCACTCGGTGGTGGTAAACTGCTTGTCTTTCTCCAGCACCTCAGGACCGTACTTCAGCACCTTGTTACAAAGGTTGATGGTCCTATAGACACCACCCCAGTCGAAGACGCTCATACTGGAGTCGGGCATACCAATCAGAATATTACTGTATGTGTTGCGGTCGCCCTGATCAGAATGTTCTTCTGTGTTCAGCTTGTAAGAGTCGGAACGGAGGTCACCCCATTGATACATCCTTGATACGGTACTTGCCATTTGCTTGTAGGCACCGTAGCGAACACCGTTAAGGTCGTTCATGTCCTCCCAGAACTCTTCCTCAACGACACGGTTTGTGGGATAGATTGTCAGGAAGTCTTCGCAGGAAACCAATCCAACAGCCAGCAATCCCATCACGCAGGCAAACTTATATATGTGATTTATCTTTTTCATCTGTTTGTAATTTTAGAATCCGACGGTTAATGTGCAAGTGAATGACCTGTAGCGTGGAGTCTTCTCATTGTCGATTGCACAATCGAAGCCTCCAGGAGATACTTCAGGATCTACGCCCGTATATCTTGACCATACGAAGGGGTTGTTAATGGATGCATGTAACTTAAAGGTTTTGAGGCCACACTTCTTCATAAACGGCCACTCCTTCGGATCAAAGTCGTAACTTAACTGAACATATTGCAAGCGCAGATAGTTTCCTTCCTCGATGTAGCGGTCACTCATCATGGAGTTGTAGGTCTTGTAACCTGTTCCCCAGGAGTTAAGGGCACGTGGAATCGTGGTCTCATCGCCATTCTTACGCCAGCGCCATGTGGTTGCGTAGCTCTGGTTGTAGTTGTTGTACATACTCTCGTAGTTCAGACGGGCGAAGTTGAAAATCATGTTTCCTAAACGGAAGTTGAAGTTTGCGTTAAGAGACCATTTTCCGTAGTAGAGGTTGATACCGAAACCTCCGTTACACTTGGGGTTGGAGTTGCCAAGATAGACCATGTCATAACGGTCAATCTGACCATCGTGGTTGATATCCTCATAAATGGCATCACCACCGCCGAATTTTTTGCGGTAACCCTCGTTGTAGCAGTAGTACATGGGCAGGGGCTCACCCTTGGCATTGGTAAGCATGTTGCCGTCTGCATCGTATGCAATAGGACAGGTGGAAATCTCACCGCGACGGGCTGCTGCGGCTGCTGTGTTGATTCGGTAGTCCTTAACCCATACATTGTTCTCCGCATCGATACATTTGTAGTGCCAACCGTCACCGGCAGCCCTTGCTTCATCGACGGAAGTAGAGTTGCGATACTTGGTCTTGCCATCTACATCCACGTATGGAATACTCTCGGCGTAGCCATAGGCGCTCCATGCCTTGGTAGTGTATCCGTTGTGGTCGTAGTCGTACTTATAGACACCTAAGTAGCGAAGACCGTAGAACGAACCCAGGGCGTTTCCAATCTGTACACGTCTGTTTTTCTTGACAGCATCCAAATCACCTGCCACGTTCCCCGGCTGATAGGTGTCCGAACCATTCAGGTTTTCAAGCAGGAGGGGATCCATCTCCTCTACCTCGTTGAAGTTCTGAGCCAGGTTTCCGCGCAGCTTCATGGAGAATTTGCCAATCTTACAGATTTTACCGGTATTGAAGTTGATTTCCCAACCCTTGTTACGCATGGTACCACCGTTTACAGTTCCCAGACTGCTGAAACCGTTGGCACTGGAGATGCGCAGGCTGTGCATGATAAGGTCTGTGGTCTTGTGGTCGTAGATTTCTCCGTCGAAGTTAAGCATACCGTTGAAGAGTTCCAGGTTGAAACCGAAGTTCAGCTTCTGCACCTTCTCCCAACGCAGGCTGGTAAGAGAAAGATTCTCGGGTACAATTACCTGATGGCCAAGGTATGTGCCGTCGTTCTTGTACTTGTTGTACTGGTCGCTACCGCTTCCGCTGGTGTTACCTACAATACCCCAGCTGACACGGAGAGCCAGCATCTGCAGCCATTTCTTACTCCAGTCCATCCACTTCTCGTCGCTGATATTCCAACGGCCGGCAGCAGAAGGGAATACTCCATACTTGTGACCGGAACCGAAACTGGTACTACCGTCTATACGTACAGAGGTGTCAAGGTTATACTTACTCTTGTAAGAATAGTGGGCATTAAAGTAGAAATGCTGGCTGCGCCATTCGCTTGTACCGGCTTTTGCATTTCTTAGCAATGCGATGACGGTAGGATCGGTAATGCCGTCCGGAACGTTCCACAATCCCAGTTCCTGTGAACTGCCGCTACCTGTAACCATCTCGAAACGTGCTAATGCGCTGAGGCTGTGATTCTTGTTGGGGAATGCCGAGTAGAAGCGCAAATCGTGGCGGGTTGAGAACTGCAGCGACTTGGCCTCGTCGTTACTTACATAGTTACGCTCGTTGGAGGTAAGCTTAGCAGCGTTGTCGCCACCCCATACCCAGTCCATGTTCTTCAACTCGCTGGGGCAGTAGTAGTCGTTACTGGTATTGAACACCTGGAGCTCAACATCGCCGACATAGTCCAGACGATAGTGGTTGGAGTCCTTGCCGAGCAGTTTGTACTCGATGCTGAACTGGGGCTTCAGGTTGTACTGCTTCATCTTCCACCATGCCAGCATGGCACGTGCCACGGGGTTGCCGTTAACGAACATATCACGCAGATAGTATGAGGTATGCAAACCGTCATTGGCGATCTCTTTGGTGTCGTTTGTGTAGAAGACAGCAGCCAACGGCAACATGTTAAAGTAATTGCCGGTGAGGTCACCGTTAGAGTCGTGCTCCATCACGCTCATGTTAGGCATTGCCTTGTAAGCACGGTCCAGGATATCGTTTCCATAGTTCTTGTTGTTGGTATAGAAACCCAAGTCAATGGTAGAACTGAACTTGATGCGGTCACTCACCCAGTAGTCCAACGCTGTATTGGTGGTGAAGCGGTTCATGGTCTGACCGATGATGGTACCGGTACTCTTATCGAAGTTGGCACTGATACGGAAGGTTGCCTTCTCGCCACCACCGTTAAGGTTGATAGAGAACCTGTGCTCCTGTCCGAATTGCTTAACTTCCTTTACCCAGTCGGTATTCTTATTGTAATTGTAGTAGATGTTGGGGTGGGAGCGGTCGTAGTCCAACTCATAGAGTCCCCTCTCGCTGGTAGGCTGTTGGCGAGGATTGTAGTAAGACTCCTTCATGTACATGGTGTAACCGTCTCCATCCAGCATCTTGTAGCCTTCGGGCTGCCAGGTACCAGTGAACTTGTATGTAAAGTTTACACGTGTCTTACCGCGCTTACCACGCTTGGTCTTGATTTCGATAACACCGGAAGCACCCTTCATACCCCACTTGGCTGTGGAAGCAGCATCCTTCAGGACGACGATGCTTTCGATATCTTCGGGATTCACGCTCAAAAGGGTAGAGAACTGCTCTTCGTTATCGTAATCCTCGAAATTCTCGTTCTTGTACTCGTCGGGTATTTCAAAGATGTGGTCGTTCAATACAATCAACGGCTGTTTGTTTCCGTTAATGGTGGTAATACCACGCAGACGCATGGTGGTACCGGAACCAAGGTTTCCAGAGTTTTGCACGATGTCAAGACCTGCAATCTGACCCTGCAGTGCCTGGTCAACGGACTCGAAGGCAAGACCTTCCATATCCTCCATGTTGAATTTCTGAACAGCACCGGAATACTCGCGGGCAGGAATATCCAAACCTGTGGTGGGGGCTGACTTCTTTGCTACAACATCGACAGTCTTCAGGTCCTTGGTGTTGTCCTGAAGCGTTACCTTATAGACGTTCTTTCCGCCAAGTTTTGTAACAAAGGGCTTGTAGCCAATATAAGAAATGGTAAGGGTATTGTTGGGGTCCTTGATATTCATGGTAAAGTTACCATTCATATCGGTGATGGTCTGACTGACAATACGATTGTTCTTGTCTTTTTCCACGACGTTGGCACCGATGATGACGTCGATGTCATCAGATACAGTACCGGAGATACGCCGTTGCTGTGCGCTTACGGGCAATGCTATCAGGGCTATCACCCATAGCAATATAAGCTTTGTTATTTTATTCATAGTGGTAGTAAATTATTTGATTGCGTATCTCTTCAAATATTTCTTGGCATTCGCTGTGGTGCTCCATGTACTGTCGTGGCGATTGTTGGCTGGCAACTCGGTGTGGTTAAGGATGCCGTCAATCCTGTGAATTACGGCAGCACTGGAAGCGTCGAGGGTAATACCTGTCATAGCATAGCCACGGGGATTGGAATTACATGATACATCGCGCGCGAGTACATTAATATATTTATCATCATCCACGGTAACGGGAATCTTGTTGTTGGGACTCTTCTTATAAGTTACATCATCGCAAACACGAAGAACTGCCAAGTCACCCTGCCTTACGCGATCAACGTGAATCTTACAGAACAAGCCCGTTTCGTGATCGTAGCTGGATGTTACCATTTCTCCGTTTGCATCGCTGAGCTCTGATCTGTCAACAAAGACAGAGTTGTCGGCGAAATGATAGCGGATGAAGTTGGTAAGATAGGTAATCTTGGCCTGAATACGGATACTGTCTTCGTAGGTTTCCAAAGAATCCGTGTATGCGTATTCGCCATTGTCTTCTCTTTCCCATTCTCCTGTTTCCGGATCAATCTTATGCTTGCAGTGTGAATGATAGTCTTCGTAGATTTCTTCCCATGTGGGCAGACCGTTTTCGATGGCTTCAGCAACAGCTTCGTTCGATGGAACAAAGATGGTATAACGGTAGTTGTTGAAGAACTGAATGTTGTAGTCGAGACCATTGTCGCCCGTGAAGACACGGAACTTCTTCTTTGCGGCATTCTTCTCGGAGTTGGACAGCTTGGAAGAAACCAAACCGCAGCCCTCAATCATTGCTTCGTTTTCAGTCGCATCTGCCGTACAGAGATCATAGAAAGCACTGTAAGGGTTCTCTTCCCATGCCTCATCGGAATATCCACGGCGATTGTATTTGGCAGTCTCTTTCAGGTCGTCGGTGAAGATACTGTAAACGCTTCGGTAGGTTGGTACCAGAGGAGAGCCCAATACGTAGGTGCTACCATTCTTCAGGTTGGGGAAGGGGGCGGTTACCTTACAGCTTCTGACACCGGGTGTTTCGGTTGCCTCAAGGCCAATGCCCTGACGCTCATTCTCGAGCTGGAAACCACCCTTGGCAGCAATGATTTTCTTCTCTTCGTCGCGAACCACCTTAATGGCATTTCCGTTTTTAGAAAGGAAGTACTCGTCTTCTCCGTCGATGGGGTTTGTGCCATCGTGTACAATGGTGTGGCTCTCCAAGATATCCTTCAAACGGTTGAGGACATCCTTCTCGTTGATTTTACCGGCACTGCTGACAAGCTTGTCACCTATTGTCCCTACTGTTCCTGGGTTAATTCCATAGGGGTCGATGTATTTGTAGCAGACAGCGCTAACAGCAACTTGACCATCCTTGACATTCTTGTATGACATCTGGATGACGCGCGGTGTCTGGCTCTTCATACTGGTGGGGTCGTAGTAATAGCCAAGACCCTCGTCGCTGGGCATGAAGAAGGTAAATCTACTCTGCATGGCCTTGAGGTATGCATAGTAGTTCAAACCCATGTTGTTCTGGTCGTAGATGGCCCAGTTCATAATCTTGTTAGTGGTACTGATAAACGCGGGAGCCGTTACGGATGTAAAATCGGCAGGACCATATACTGCGTTCATGATATATACGGCACCATTGCTTGCCAATAGGCAGGTGTCGATTTTCTCAATGTCATCGGGATAGAACAACTGTTCCTGAGCATCATCCTTCAGCTTTGTCATCTTGCTGGGAACGGAGCCGACGAATGAGTTCTGCATAATCAGGTTAATCAGTTTCTCGAGGACTCCCAAAGGAATACAGTCAATCTGCTTGTACAGTTCCTCGTAAGTGGTAGGAATAGTATAAGGAACGGGGTGTATTTCATTCGGAATCTCATACTCTGTTCCCTCGCGTACATAATATGTTTTTATCAACTGGTTACCTGCAGCATTCATGAAGTAGTCCCAGAGCGATGAGTCATTGGGAATGAACATGGCAGCCATGTCCCTCTCGCGGTTCTCAGGATGAATGGGGTCTGCATAGAACTCGTTCCATGCGGGGTCGAACTTCAGGGTTTGTGGTTGGGCACCAGCATAGTCCTTAAGGATTTTCGGCATATCTTCAGAAGTGTAACGCCAGGGATAGTATTTCTTGTATGTTCCCTTGTCACCGGGCTCTGACGTCAGTGCCCTACCACCTGTGCTTATTTGAGAGAAGTAGCGCATGGTGAAGATTGAATCCTGGAACTCGGGATGCAGGATCTTGTAATCGGTGGTAATACGGTAGTTGAAGAATGGGGCGCAGAAACGGTCCAGCATGTGACTGAAAATTTTGGTGCGTCCGTTGGTGCGTATGACATCTGCCATGCTTGCCAATGGGCAAAGCGGCTTCTCGGTCATGTTAACATATCCATTCTGACAAACGATATCCGTGCTATCCAAGTGTGCATCGTAAATGTGAACATCGCTGGTGATACGCGTGCGTCCCATAAACTTGGGGAAGTCGTAATCGCTGTTGATGTTGTTCTTGGCCATGTGTTCCTGAGTGAAGTGGAGCATCATGGTAACACTGGAGTCGCTGATAATGTAAATTCCCTTTCCTTGGTTTTGCTCGCGGAAACGCTCCCAGTAATCCTTATCTACGGGACTGTAGGTAACGGGCAGTGCATCAGATGGAATATAGGTGATAGAGTCGGTCTTTGACACATCAGTAAAGCGACGCATGTACTCGCCACGGGTTGGTGATTCGTTGTCGTTCTTTGCTTCACTGCTTGCCAGGTTTTCCATAACTATGGCATTGTTGAGCATGCTGGTGTGAATGAGCAGTTTCTTCTGTGCTACACTCAGCTTCTCGTAGGATGTGGCATAATGCCAAGGATCGCTTTCTGGCAGCGTTGCATTCTTTTTAAAGAACGCCTCCCACGCAGCGTCGTCTGCAACAAAAACAGTCTTAGAACCTGTTCGGCTCAACTCTTCTGTAAGCGGGCGCGCGTTAGCAGGGTTAACGTCCTTGTCGGCAAGCAATCTCAAATACGTGGTGAAATTGCCAGACTTTTCAAGGCTTTCGTAGATGCTTTCGTTCAGCCAGTCAGGCTTCGAGTCGTCCAACACGAAGTCGTCTGAACAAGCATACATTAGCCCGCAAGCTGCCATTAGGCATATCATACGGGATGATTGCCTACTCCATTTGCTTAAACGGTTTGTCATACGCATTTTTGTGTTATTTTAGTTTAAATTATTTATGTTTCTAAGTCACTTTTTTGCACATTTTATGTGCTTAACAGAGCAAATTTACGTTTTTTTACTGAAACCCCGTAAGGGAAGTGCCCTTTCACGCCTAAATTTAAGACTAATTAACAAATCGGAAGCCTCTCTGTTACTCTTCTGTCGTCAATACTTCTGTTTGTGTGTCATTATTGCCGTTATCGGGCAAGGTGTTTTCGGCAGGGTAATCAGTGGATTCGTATCCGGTGGAAAAACTGCTGTCCGGTGTTTCCACGGATTCACCGCCTACCCATAGTTTACGGTCAATGTCCTTGGGTTCGGAAAACTTGACCCTGTACTTGCTGAATCTGTCATCGTGCAGTACTTTCCTGATAAAGTCTCCGAATATTGGCAGAGCGGCTTTTCCTCCCTGTCCGAGGGCTCCTGTCCGGAAATGTATGCAGGGAAATTCCCCCCCGACCCATACGCCGCCTACCAGTTTAGGGGTAACACCTACGTACCATGCGTCAGCGTGGTTATTGCTGGTTCCTGTCTTACCGCCGAAGTCCGTTGCCTGCGTAAGGCCGCCGATATATTCCCACATGGCTGCCGAGGTGCCGTGAAGTCCGCTTCGGAGCATTACTTGCATAAGAAAGGCTGATTTATAGGGAATTGCCTGTTTCTCGTGCCTTGTCGCCTTGTAAATAATATTTCCGTCACGGTCTTCTATGCGCGAAATCAAAATAGGAATATTGTATTTGCCGTCATTGACAACGGTACAATAGCTGTTAGTAAGTTCCAGCAAATCGACGACACTGCTTCCCAAGCACAAGGACTTGTTTTCCTGCAAGGGTGTCTTAATGCCCATGCTGTAAGCCGTGTTTATGATATTCTTCACGCCGACTTCGAGTCCTACTGATACGGCGACGCTGTTTATACTGCTTGCAAACGCTCTTTTCAGGGTCATCTCCGAGTTGGAGTATGTTCCGTCTGCATTATGGGGAACCCATGCTTTTTCTTCTCCAGGCTCTCTGTACTCTATTCTGGTGTCCATTCTGCGGCTGAGTGGCGAAAGCCCCTGGTTCATGGCTTCTGTGTAAACGAAGAGCTTAAAAGTGGAGCCCGGCTGGTGTCTGGCTGTCACATTGTCAAAGTTCCAGGCGTCGTAGTCAATATCGCCTATCCACGCTTTTACTTCCCGCGTATCGGGTTCCATGGCGATAAATCCGCAGTGCATGAATCTGACCATGTAACGTATGGAATCCATCGTACTCAACTCTTTGACGGCAGGGCCGTCGTAAGTAAAGACTTTTACGGGGTGGGGAAGATTCAAGTAGTAGTCTATAGAGTCCTTGTTGTCAGAATATTTCTTCTTTAATCTTTTGTATTCCGGTGTTTTCCTGGCAATGTTTTCTATGAAGTCTGGAATCACGCGGTGTTTGCTGTCCTGCCAGGGGGGCGTGCTTCCCCAATGTGCATAAAACTGCCCCTGGAGTGACTGCATTTTCTTCCGGACGGCTTCTTCTGCGTATTGTTGCAGCCGTGTGTCTAACGTCGTATAAATCTTTAATCCGTCAGAAAAGAGATTCAGTTTGTTTCCCGAATCATAACCCGGTACTTCGCCAAGCTCGCAAAGCATGTCAAGATAGCCTATCAGTTCGTCTCGGAAATAAGGCGCCAATTCATTTGGTGACTTTTCACTGCTTTTCTGCGCTAACTCGATGGGAAGTGACTTCAGGGAATCCAGTTGGCTGTAATTGGCAAGATTGCCGTTTATAACTATATGGTTGTGGTTAAAGACGACATCGAGAACCGTATTACGGCGTTCGATGCTGTTCTTCGGGTTGGTTTTAGGGTTGTATATGCTGGTAGCTTTCAGCAAGCCGGTTAATGTGGCAGCTTGTTCGTATGTGAGACGGTCTGGGGTGGTGTTAAAGTATTTGGCGGAGGCTGTCTTGATTCCAAAGGAGTTGCACCCAAAATCAACGGTGTTGAGATACATTGTCAGGATTTGCTCTTTGCTGAAAATTATCTCCAGTTTTGTGGCAACAATCCATTCCTTCGCCTTCATTACCAGGATGTTGATTCCGGGAACCTTTGCTAAAAGGCCGGCACGGTGTTTGGTACGTACGCGGAACATGTTCTTTGCTAACTGTTGTGTGATGGTACTTGCTCCGCGTGCGTGTCCCGAGAAGATGTCCTTGACAGCAGCAAAAAGTCCTTCGAAATCGATGCCATGGTGATGATAGAATCTTTCGTCTTCCGTATCTATCAGGGTTCGTATCAGAATGGGAGATATCTCTTCGTATTCAACAGCCGTCCTGTCTTCGTCGTAATACCTTCCTATCAGTTTTCCGTCTGCACTATATACTTCTGAAGCTTCACTGACGGTAGGGTTCTTAATGTCGGCAAAGCTTGGCGTGCTTCCGAAAAGATTGAAAAGATTAAAATCTATGGCAATAAACAGAAATATAATTGACAGAAATACGGTGCATGTCCAGGCGACAATTTTTTTATACCAGGGACCAGTGTAAAGTTTTTTCAACATTCCCCTGAGTGTTGTCCAAGCGGTTTTGACGTTCATAGTACTATATGTTTTCTGCAATTAAGTTCAGTATTTCTTTTTCATTGTCGGCGTCAAACCAGCGGATTCCATTGTCGTGCGCAAACCATGTCATTTGTTTTTTTGCGTAATCCCTGGTGTTTTTTTTGATTTTTTCTGTTGCAAGTTCCAGATTCCACACGCCGTCGAAATAATTGAAAAGTTCTTTGTACCCTACGGTGTTTAAAGCGTTCAGGTGTCGGTAAGGGTAGAGGCTCCTTGCTTCTTCGAGTAATCCTTTTTCCATCATCATGTCCACTCGTTTGTTAATCCTGCCGAAGAGGTCGTCCCTTTCTCTTTTCAGGCCTATTTTGATAATCTGAAAGGGGCGTTCATTTTTTTTGCGGACGCGGAAGGATGAGTAGGTTTTTCCGGAAGTATAGCAAACTTCAAGTGCATGAATGATTCTTTTTGGATTTTTAAGGTCAACTGTCCTGTAGTATGCTGGGTCAAGCAAACGGAGTTCGTTCCTTAAAGGTTCCAATCCTTGGACCTGAAGTCTTTCTTTCAGTTCCTCCCGAATCTCCGGATCTATGCTTGGTATGTCATCAATGCCATTGCATACGGCATCGATGTACATCATGCTTCCGCCGGAAAGGAGCAGGTTGTCATGTGAATGCTGTAGCTGGCTGGTAAGTTGAAGAACATCCTCTTCATATTGGGCTGCACTATAGTATTCCTGGAGTTCTAAAATCTTTACAAAATAATGTGTAACTTCGCTGAGCTGTTCCACTGTCGGAGCGGCTGTGCCAATGCACATGTCCTTGTATATCTGCCGGCTGTCGCAGTTGATGACGGGGCTGCCCAGCAATTTAGCTATTTTAAGAGACAAGGAGGTTTTCCCAACAGCTGTCGGACCTAAGAGGACAAAGAGTTTCATTCGTTTATTTCGAATCCTTCCATGTCTAATTCGCCTTCTTCGAAGTCGTCGTCTCCATAAAAGTCTTCTTCCATCTCTGTTTCTGCGGCTTCAGACACGGATTGTGCTGCAGCATCTTCATTAATATGCTGGACGGGAGGAGCGCCATGCATTCTGCTTATTCTTCCAGTTTTTTCGGGGTGTCCGAAAATAATTTCACTAATTTCCATTAGGAAGAACCTTTTTCCTTCCGGGTCGAAGATGTAGGCTATCCGTTGTCCTTCTTCTTCGAGGAAGTCGCGCAGATAGCAGTTCTGCATGAGGTAGATGTCCTCTTCCGATCCGATGTCCTTGGTGTTGGTCTGCCGTATGTGTTCCTTTACACGCCATTCCTCATCACAGATAAGGAATCCATGATTGTTAGTGTCCTGATATTTACAGGTGCTTAGGATTAGGTTGTGGAGTTCTGCGAATTTGGCTTCTGCATCAATCTTTGCTTCCATTACAAAGTCTTCCACCTCTTGGCTGAATATTGTAATTCTAAATGTCATCTGGCCTGGTTTTTATCTGATGAATCCTCGGTTGCTTGATTTGATAAAATCGATAATGTACCTGATTTCGTTCGACATGGGAATTTCTTCTTCGACCCGTGCCAGTAATTCGTTCAGTTTACCTGTTCCCTGTAAGATAATCTGGTAGGCCATGTGGATGTTGTCAATGATTTCCCTGTCAAAATTCCTTCTTCTAAGACCTATCGTGTTTAATCCGCAGAAGGATGCCGGATCTCTTGCACACAGGCTGAACGGCAGTACGTTCTGACTGAAACGTGTGCCGCCTCCTACCATTGTGTAGCTGCCTACCCTGCAAAACTGGTGCATTAGAACACCTGCACTCAGAGTGGCATTGTCGTCTATTGTGATTTCTCCAGCAAGCTTTGTGCTATTGCCAATAATACAGCCATTGCCAACAAACGCGTCATGGGCAACATGCGCTCCTTCCATAAGAAGATTGTTGTTGCCGACAATTGTCCTGCCTTTGGCGGCAGTCCCGCGGTTTATGGTTACGTTTTCGCGGATTTTGTTATTGTCGCCAATCTCTGCCGTTGTGTCTTCGCCTTTGAATTTCAGGTCTTGCGGTATAGCGCTGATTACGGCTCCAGGGAAAAAAATGTTTCCGTTACCGATTCGTGCACCATATAATACAGTGACGCTGTTCATCAGCGTATTGTTGTCCCCAATAACAACGCCTTTGTCAATATAACAGAAGGCACCAATTTCGCAGTTCTCTCCTATGACGGCTTCGGGGTGGATATATGCCAGTGGGCTGATTTTGCTCATGTTTTATTCTTGTTTGTTTTTAATGACTTGTGCGGTGAAAGTAGCCTCGGCAACGCAATTTTCTCCGATGAAAGCGTACCCCTGCATACTTCCGATATTATGACGTAATGTCCCAAGTGTTTCGACCTTAAATATCAGTGTATCGCCAGGGATGACTTTCTGTTTGAATTTAACGTTGTCTATCCTTATAAAATAGGTACTGTAGTCTGCTCCGTCTTGTAAGCTGTTGATTACCAAAATTCCTCCAGCCTGTGCCATGGCTTCAATAATCAGCACTCCGGGCATCACGGGTTCTGAAGGAAAGTGGCCTTGGAAAAAAGGCTCGTCACTGGTAATGTTTTTGATGGCAACAATGGTATCCTCCTTCATTTCGATTACTTTGTCAACAAGCAGCATGGGAAACCTGTGCGGAAGAAGCTGTCGTATTTTGCTTGCATCCATTATTGCAGGCTTATTGGGGTCGTATTTGGGAGCCTGAATCTCGTGTTTGCGGATTTCCTTTCGCATCATGCGTGCAAACTTGTTGTTGATGGTGTGTCCCGGCTTGGTAGCTATGATACGTCCTTTCAGTGGCTTTCCTATAAGGGCCATGTCGCCTATGATGTCCAAAAGCTTGTGTCTGGCAGGCTCGTTGTCCCATACCAGTTTCTTATGTTGCAGGTAGCCTAATTCTGCCGCATCGTGGTGTTCTGCGCCTGTCAGTTTACAGAGTTTGTCCAGATTCTCCTGACTTGTCTGTTGCTCGTAGATTACAATGGCATTGTTCAAATCGCCTCCTTTGATAAGTCCTGCCGTAAGCAGAGGCTCAATTTCCCTTACGAATACAAATGTCCTGGCTGCGGCAATTTCGGTGGCAAAATCGTCTATATTGTCAAGAGTGGCAAACTGGCTGTTCAGGAATTGCCCGTCAAAGGAAATCATGCTGGTGATGGAAAATTCTTCGTCGGGTAGGAGTGTGATGCAGGCACCTGTGTTTTCGTCCTTGAACTCCATCTTCTTGGTGATGTAGTAGAAATCCTTCTCGGCATCTTGCTCAATGGTGCCAACGCGAAGAATTTCTTTTACATAAGGTTCTGCGCTACCGTCAAGGATAGGGAATTCCGGACCGTCAACCTGTATCAGAACATTATCGACTCCCAGGGCATACAATGCAGCCATGGCATGTTCGATGGTGCTGCATTTAAAACTACCTTTTCCCAGTACAGTCCCCCTTCGGGTGTCAACCACATTTTCTGCAACGGCATCCAAAATGGGTTGTCCCTGCATGTCAACACGCTGTATCTTATATCCGTGTTTCTTTTCGGCTGGCAAGAATGTAACGGTCAGGTTTAATCCTGTGTGCAGTCCTTTTCCGCTTAAAGAGAAACTATTCTTTAAAGTTTTTTGTTTCAACATGATTCTTTTTTTGCTACAAGCTCTTTTTGCAGAGCCTTTATTTCTTTTCTCATTTCGTTCATATCAGCCCACATCTGATATAGGTTTTTGAATATGGCGCTTGATTTCCAGAAATTCTTGAATTCTATAGCAGGCATGCCCTGAACGGCCGTTCCAGGTTTCTTTATGCTATTATAAAGTCCCGCCTGTGCTCCTGCCATGGTCCTGTCAGCTATAGAAGCATGTCCTGCTACACCAACCTGACCGCCAAACATACACCATTCTCCCACCTTGGTACTTCCTGCAATGCCAACTTGGGCCGACATTACGGTATGAGAACCAATCTCGTCGTTATGGGCAATCTGTACCAGGTTGTCAAGCTTTACACCTTTATGAATAATGGTTGCCCCCATCATCGCCCGGTCAATGCACGTGTTGGCTCCAATCTCAACATCATCCTCAATGATGACATTGCCTATCTGCGGTATTTTTTCATATCCTGCTGCTGTTGGCTGGAATCCGAATCCATCTGCCCCAATAACACTTCCGGCATGAAGGATACAGCGTTTCCCAACCTCGCAGTCATGATAGACAACTGCATTGCTATAGATTTCTGTATTTTCGCCAACTTTGGCATTCTTGCCAATCGTGACATGCGGATGGAATACGCATCCGTCACCAATCTCCACACCTTCGGCAATGGCAACAAAGGGACCGATGTAGCAGTCCTTTCCTATTATTGCCGTCGGATCAATGAATGCCAGTTCGCTGATGCCTTTTCGTTTGGGTTTCATGCTTTCGTAAATCTGCAGCAATTTTGCCACAGCTTCTCTGGCATCATCAACCCTAATCAGAGTAGCCTTTATTTCCTGTTTGGGCCTGAAGTTGTTGTTAACAAGCACTATGCTGCATTCTGTATCGTAAATGTAGCGCTCGTATTTGTCGTTTGAAAGAAAACTGATACATCCAGGTTTTCCTTCCTCGATTTTTGCAAAGTTATTAACTGTTACCTTTGGGTCACCGACAACGGTTCCTCCAATAAGGTCTGCTATCATTTCTGCACTGAATTCCACCTCTATTTATTTTTTGTTATGAATTATGAATTAACAGAGCCATCTGCATCTGTACCTCTTTAGCCTTTTCCGCTGCAACGGCAGCATAGTTTTCTGTATTGTCTGCATAGATAATGGCTCTGCTGCTGTTTACAAGCAGGCCACAGTCCTCAATCATTCCGTATTTGCATACTTCTTCAAGGCTGCCGCCCTGGGCACCTATGCCAGGTACAAGCAGGAATGCCTTCGGAGCAACTTTTCGGATGTCCTTGAACATCTCTCCGCGTGTGGCTCCAACTACATACATCATGTTCTCGTCGTTTCCCCATTCCTGACTCTTTTGTATCACTTTCTCGAACAAGCGTTCTCCGTTTCTGTCTTCGGTGAGTTGAAAATCAAAGGATCCTTTGTTGCTGGTAAGAGCCAGCAGGATTACCCATTTTCCTTCGTAGCCGTCCAGAAATGGAGTGACACTGTCTTCTCCCATATAGGGAGCGACCGTCAGGGCATCCACATCGTATTCACCAAAGAATGTGCGTGCGTACATCTTGCTGGTGTTGCCAATGTCCCCGCGTTTGGCATCGGCAATGATAAACTGGTCAGGGTAGTTTTTCTTGATGTAATTAACCGTTTTCTCGAAAGCCATGATACCTTTTACTCCGAACGCTTCGTAGAAAGCCAAATTAGGCTTATAAGCTACACAATAGGGAGCCGTGGCATCGATGATAGCTTTGTTAAAGGTATAGATGGGGTCTTCCTCCTTAAGCAGATGCCCGGGAACCTTATTCAGATCCGTGTCCAGTCCCACACACAGGAAACTCTGTTTCTTTTTTATATTCTCGTATAGTTCTTTTCTTGTCATAATTATCAATTATCAATTATCAATTGTCAATTGTCCATTATCAATTGTCCATTGTTATAGTGCCGCTTCTTTCATACGTTCAGCATTTTCTGCCACTATGAGGTGGTCTATGCAGTCTTGTATCTGTCCGTCCATGAATGCGTTCAGATTGTATATGGTATAGCCAATGCGGTGATCTGTTATTCGTCCCTGCGGATAATTGTAGGTACGTATCTTGGCAGAACGGTCACCGGTAGAAACCATGGTCTTGCGCTTTGAGGCAATATCATCGAGATACTTCTGGTGCTCCTTATCATATATAAATGTGCGCAGGCGCGCGAGAGCACGTTCTTTGTTCTTGGGCTGATCTCGAGTTTCTGTGCACTCAACAAGAATTTCCTCGTCCTGATTGGTGAAGGGATTGCGCCACATGTATCGGGCACGGACACCAGATTCAACCTTGTTCACATTCTGACCGCCTGCACCACTGCTTCGGAAAGTGTCCCACTTGATGGCTCCCTCGTTTATTTCCACGTCAAACTCTTCGGCCTCGGGCAGAACAGCGACAGTGGCGGCACTGGTATGGACACGCCCCTGCGTTTCTGTGGCAGGTACGCGCTGCACACGATGCACCCCAGATTCGTATTTCAGAATTCCGTAAACGCCCTCACCTGTTACGCTGAAAATGATTTCCTTGAAACCGCCAACGGCTCCTTCTGAAAAACTGCTAACGGCCATTTTCCACCCTTTAAGCTCGATGTATTTGCTGTACATACGGAAAAGGTCTCCGGCAAACAGCGCCGCTTCGTCACCTCCTGTACCACCACGGATTTCCATAATGACGTTCTTGTCGTCTTCCGGGTCTGCAGGGATAAGCAGAAGCTTAATTTTTTCTTCCAGGGCAGGAATTAATTTCTCGCTTTCTGCCATTTCTTCGCGTAGCATCTCTTTTGTGTCTGCATCCTCTTCTATGGTAAGCATTTCTTTGGCATCTTCGATGTTTTGCAGGCAACCAACATATTCTTTTCGGGCAGCAACAATTTTGCCAAGGTCCTTGTATTCCTTGGTCAGCTTCACATATCTCTTTTGGTCGGCAATCACGGAAGGGTCAGTGATGAGGGTGCTTACTTCCTCGTAACGTGAAACCAGTCCTTCCAGTCTGTCTAATAGGCTATTGCTAACTTCGTTTGTCATTTAATCATTTTCTGTTTGGCACCCCTCTGACGGGGAAGCGGAGGTAGGGTGCTTTAATATTCAAATTCTCCATATTCGCTCTTGATAAGCAGACTCTTCTTTCCTTCCTCTATGTGACCAATTACCTGAGCATCGATATTGAAACTCTTGCTTATCTCTATAACTTTCTCAGCATCTTCGGGCGACAGGTAAACTTCCAGGCGATGTCCCATGTTGAACACCTTATAGGCTTCTGCATAGTCGGTACCGCTTTCCCTGATAATAGCTTTGAAGAGAGGAGGTACGGGGAACATGTTGTCTTTGACTACGCGGCAGTTGTCACCCACGAAGTGTAATACCTTTGTCTGTGCACCACCGGTACAATGTACCATACCATGAATGTTGGGACGGAGTTCGTCCAAAAGTTTTTTCACCACAGGAGCGTATGTGCGGGTAGGGGAGAGAACAAGCTTGCCGGCATTGATGGGCGAGCCCTCTACTTCATCAGTCAATTTGTACGACCCGCTATAGACAAGTTCTTCGGGTACAGCCTTGTCATAACTCTCGGGATATTTCTCAGCCAAATACTTACAGAAAACATCATGGCGGGCAGAGGTCAGACCGTTACTGCCCATACCGCCATTGTATTCAGTCTCGTAGCTTGCCTGGCCGCAAGAAGAGAGACCAACGATAACATCGCCGGGACGGATGTTGGCATTGTTAATCACATCGCAACGCTTCATGCGGCATGTAACTGTGCTGTCAACGATAATGGTACGTACCAAATCTCCTACGTCAGCCGTTTCGCCACCTGTTGCATAAATACCGATTCCCATGTCGCGCATCTGCTGTAATAGCTCGTCTGTCCCGTTTATGATGGCGGAGATAACTTCTCCGGGGATAAGCATCTTGTTGCGTCCGATGGTACTGCTTACCAGTATGTTATCGACAGCACCTACACACAGCAAGTCGTCAGTATTCATGATGAGTGCGTCTTGCGCAATGCCTTTCCACACGCTGATATCTCCCGTTTCCTTCCAATACATATATGCCAGGCTGGATTTGGTTCCGGCACCATCGGCATGCATAATATTGCAGTATTCGGGATCTCCGCCTAATATGTCAGGTATTATCTTGCAGAAAGCCTGGGGGAATATTCCCTTGTCAATGTTCTTGATTGCGTTGTGAACATCTTCTTTAGCTGCACTGACGCCGCGCATCATGTATCGTTGGTTGCTCATTATGATAGAGTTTGTATTTTCTGCGCAAAGATAATACAATTATCTTATATACGCAAATTACCCATGCTTGTACAACCAATAATTATTGTTTTTTAGTATGTGAGTATATGGGAAACGATGTGTAATCTTTTTGTCTGATGTGTAAATTCATCATAAATGAGGATTGTGTATTATATAAATTGTCTCTACCTTTGCAGCCGCAAACAATCCAAAATGACAATGAGAATAACTCCTTTTTTTGTGACTTTCTTTTTGGCTCAGGGTATGTACTCACAAGAGATTTCAGATACAACTCAATTGCACGAGGTTGTGGTAATGACAGCACGGGAAAGCAGACCTTTACGCGAACAAAGCCTCTCAGCCATAAGTTTTAACACAAAGGATATAAGAGAACGTGGCATTTATGATATAAGTGACCTGACAACTGTTGTGCCGGGACTTTTTATCCCATCGTACGGAAGTGCTCAAACCACAGCCATATATATGAGAGGAATCGGGAGCAGAACCAATACTCCGGCCGTGGGTTTATATGTTGATGATATTCCCTGGCTAGAGAAAAGTTCCTTTAGTTCAAAAATTGGAGAAATTGAACGCATCGAAGTTTTACGCGGTCCGCAGAACACCTTGTTCGGAAGGAATGCAATGGGGGGACTGATTCGTGTTATTACAAAAAATCCTATCGATTATCAGGGTACGGTTGTGGAACGCTCGATGGCAAATCATTACAGTCACTATACAAATGTTACACACTATCAGCGTTTTTCAAAGAAATTGGGTTTTACGGCAGGTGTTGCCTACAGATCTGGCGGAAGTTTTTTCAAAAACAGCAATTATGGCCAGATGGCTGATGCCGACCGTTCTTTACGGGCTCATACCAGATTGTTGTATCGTCCCAGTGATGTGGTTAACATAGACTTCATTGCCAACTATGAGCTATGTTCACAGGATGCATTCCCTTATTATTTGGAAAGTGTTTCCGATGAAGATTATTTTAAAGACCGGTTGACTCCGGATATTGGGAAGATAACAAGCCTTGACGATAATCTTTATCTCCGTCATTTGCTTAATGTGGGCTTAAAGGCAGAGCATAACTGGCCCAGGCTGACGCTTAGCAACGTTCTTGCGTTCCAGTTGGTTAACGATGATATGAAGATGGACCAGGACTTCACTCATCTTAGCATCTATACACTTCAGCAGCGACAGTATAGCCGTACGCTAAGCGAAGAGATCGCCGTTAAAAACAGGCCGGGTGCCTGGCGTCATTGGGAATGGAGTACGGGTGTCAGTTTTTTCTATCAATGGTTTCATTCTAAAGCTCCTGTGAGTTTTGGAAAAGATGGTGTTGCATGGATTTCTGACATGATGAATACCAATGCCAATACCTATATGCCACAGGTTGCAAGCGGTCCTATGACTATGGATTTTGCCTTTTCTGACCAGATTCTAAATCCTGAATTAAAATTTGACGGACTTTATGATACGCCTTCTAAGAGTGCGGCTTTATACCATCAAAGCACTGTATGTGATATCTTTAATATAAAGGGATTGGATGTTACGTTGGGGCTTCGACTTGAGTATGAACATGCGGGACTTTCCTACAATACGTGGTATGATTTTACGCACCGTTATAGTCTAAGCGGTCATCTTACCATGCCAACCATGACACGTGATATAACTATGGTTCCTGCTACGGATTTCTCTGTTTCGAATCAGTTGGAGGGAAAGTTGTGTAATGATTGGTGGCAGCTGATGCCCCGATTCTCTTTACAATACTCTTTTGCAAAAGGTAATGTATATGGAACGATTTCACGTGGCTACAGGAGCGGTGGCTATAATTACCAGATGTTCAGTGATGTGCTACAGTCTGTATTACGTTCTGATATTATGCGCAATGTGGCTGATGTTACCATCCCCGTCCTACAGGCACAGCCCTCTGTTCCTGCCCAGACAAAAGAACAGGTTGCCAATATTCTGAATTCTATGGCGGAACAGCCTTCCGTTGATGTTTCTGAAAAGTGTCTGTACAGACCTGAATATGCTTGGAATTATGAGGTGGGCACACACCTTAACCTTTTTAAAGACCGACTGTTTTTAGATGCTTCTTTTTTCTTGACAAATGTTTCTGACCAGCAGATAGCCCAGATGGCTCCTTCAGGATTAGGACGCATTACAAAGAATGCAGGTCATAGCCGTTCCTATGGCGGCGAATTTTCTCTGCGATCGAAGATTTCTGACCGTTTACAGGCACATGTCAGCTATGGCTATACCCACGCTACATTTACCACATATATGCTTTCGCCTGACGTATCTTACGAAGGCAACTATGTTCCTTTCACTCCGCATCATACGGTTGATGTGGGTGCTCAATACGGGTTTCCGTTACCTAAAATTTTCCATCGTCAGCTTTTGGACAGAATGTCCATAAGTACGAACTGGCATGGATTGGGGCGTATCTACTGGACCGAGGACAATTTGGTTTGTGAGCCTTTCTACAATGCTTTGGATGCTAAACTGTCTTTTTACCGTAAGCACTTGGAATTTGCCGTGTGGGCAAATAATATATTTAATAACAGGTGCAGGACATTCTATTTCCAAAGTATGAACAGAGGTTACTCGCAACTGAACAGACCTTTCCAGTGCGGACTTGAGATAAAGTTGTTTTTTAACAAGTAATTATAAAACTATTCGTTCCAGAATTCCCAGCTTGCAATGGCCTGTAAGTGAAGCATTTCAAGGCCATTCTTGACAGTTGCGCCCTGTTGCGTCCCTTTTTGCATGAACAGTGTGGTCAGGGGATTATATACAAGGTCGAAAAGTAAGTTGTCCGAGGTTAGGTGTTCGTAAGGTAATGCCGGGCATTCATTAGTGTGCGGATACATTCCTACGGGGCTGCAGTTTATAATCACTTCGTACTCCTGTAGTGTCTGGGCTGTGATGTCGTTATAACAGAACATGCCATCGCTCGGCGTTCGGCTCACGTATTTCCATTCCAGCCCCAAACGTTTAAGACCTACACGAATGGCTTTGCTTGCACCGCCGGTGCCTAATATCAGCGCTTTGCGGTGATGAGGCTTCAATAAGGGTTGTATGCTTTTGGTAAAACCAATTATGTCGCTGTTGAATCCTTTCAAATGTCCGTTCCGGATTTGTATTACGTTGACGGCACCAATCTCACGGGCTTCCTGGCTCAGTTCGTCTAAAAACGGAATCACTACTGTCTTGTATGGCAGCGTAACATTGAGCCCTTTCAGTTCCGGGTTTTCTTTCAGAACCTTCGTCAATGCCTTAATCTCGGGAATCTGAAAATTGAGATACTGGGCATCAATGCCTTCTCTAGTAAATTTCTCTGTGAAGAATCCTTTGCTAAAACTGTGCCCCAAAGGGTTACCTATAATTCCATATTTATCCATTTCCTTTTTCTCCTTCTATAATTTTTTAGCCAAGTACATGGTACAAAGTCCAAAAGTAAAGCGTTTCCATTGTATTTGTTGGAAACCTGTCTTTTGGAGAATCTCCGCCATAACCTCTGCCTGTGGGAAGGCTTCCATGGAAGAAGGCAGGTATGTGTATGCACTGGCATCGTGGCTGATTAGCTTTCCTATGCACGGCATTACCACATGAGCATAAAGCCCAAAAAGCTGCTTCATGGGAAAGCGGGGTGGGGTACAGAGTTCTACAATTAGCAGATGACCGCCATTTCGAAGTACACGGAGCATCTCAACAAGTCCTGCATCAAGGTTCTGGAAATTGCGTACGCCGTAGGCCGATGTCACGGCATCAAAACTGTTGTCAGGAAAGGACAGATGCATACAATCTTCCCGTTGAAACGAGATAATATCTTGCATCCCTTTTTTTTGCACTTTCTGGCGACCTACAGCCATCATGCCTTCACTGATGTCTGCTCCTATAATTTGTTGGGGATTAATGCGTTTGGCACATAGGATGGCAAAATCTCCCGTTCCAGTAGCAATGTCCAGTATGCGCTTAGGATGGTATGCTTTCAGTGCATCGACAGCTTTGCGTCTCCATCTACGGTCAATGCCCAGTGACAGGGCGTGGTTCAAAAGGTCGTAAGAGTGAGCAATGTGGTCGAACATTTTCTCCACTTGCTCACCCTTCTCGCCTTCGTGATATGGGTTTATTGCTTCCTGTTTGTAAGCCATTTCGTCACGTTCCTCTCAATGCGTGCAGCAATGTCACCTTCCGTATCGGCGGGTGTGAACTTCTTGCCAACAATGTGCTCATACAGTTCTATGTAGCGGTCAGCTACACTCTGAGCATATTCGTCTGTTATTTCGGGCATTACCTGTCCGGGTTGGTTCATAAAGTTATGTTCGATAAGCCATTGGCGGACAAACTCCTTGCTGAGTTGCTTCTGCGGTTCACCTTTTTTGAACTTTTCTTCGTAGCCTTCAGCGTAGAAATAACGGCTGCTGTCTGGGGTGTGAATCTCATCAATGAGGATGACCTTCCCGTCGCGTTTGCCAAATTCGTATTTGGTATCTACCAAGATGAGACCCTTGCTGGCAGCAATCTCGCTACCGCGCTGGAAGAGGGCGCGGGTATATTTGACCATGGTGTCCCAGTCCTCTTTGCTTACCAGTCCCTGCTTGATAATCTCCTCGGCAGAGATGTTCTCATCGTGCCCCTCTTCTGCTTTTGTTGTCGGGGTAATGATGGGTTCGGGGAACTTCTGGTTCTCACGCATACCGTCAGGCAGCTTTACACCGCATAACTCGCGACATCCGTTCTTATATTCGCGCCATGCGCTACCAGTCAAGTAACCGCGAATAATCATTTCAACGCGAAACCCTTCGGCCTTTAGTCCCACAGTAACCATGGGGTCAGGTGTGGCAAGCTTCCAATTGGGTACAATGTCGGCAGTGGCATCCAGAAAACTGGCTGCTATCTGGTTCAGAACCTGTCCTTTGTAGGGAATTCCCTTGGGAAGAATTACATCGAAGGCAGAGATTCGGTCTGTTGCCACCATAACCATGAGGTCGTCGTTAATGTTGTAAACATCCCTGACTTTACCATGATAAACACTTACTTGTCCGGGTAGGTTGAAGTCTGTTCTTGTTAACGCTTTCATATTTGTTTCAGTTATTTTGTTTGTTGTTTCCCGTATATTCTTTTCCCCTTTCTATCTCTGTCTCGTATTTGTTGTATGCATTCACAATGCGAGTCACCAACCGGTGCCTTACAATGTCTTTCTCATTCATTTCTATAAAGCTGATGCCCTTTATGTCCCTGAGAATCTCGCAGGCTTCTCGCAGGCCGCTCCTGACACCTTTGGGAAGGTCAATCTGTGTCATATCGCCTGTGATAATCATTTTTGTGTTCATGCCCATACGGGTAAGGAACATTTTAATCTGTGCACTGGTGGTGTTCTGTGCCTCATCCAGAATAACTACAGCATCGCTCAATGTCCGGCCACGCATAAAAGCCAAAGGAGCTATTTGAATAATATTCTGGTCCATCATTTCGCGCAGTTTCTGGGTGGGAATCATGTCTTCCAGCGCATCATAGAGCGGTTGCAGATAGGGGTCTATTTTCTCTTTCATATCGCCAGGCAGGAATCCCAGTTTTTCACCAGCCTCTACAGCAGGCCGGGAGAGGATAATCTTACGTATCTCTTTGTTTTTCAGTGCCCTTACGGCGAGTGCTATGCTGGTATAAGTCTTACCTGACCCCGCTGGTCCTACAGCAAATATCATGTCGTTTTCCTGATAGGCCTTAACCAATAGCTGCTGGTTTAGGCTTCTTGCTGTTATGGGTTTTCCTGTTACACTGTAAACGATAACGCCTTCTACGCCCTCTCTGTTTGTCTTTTCGCCTTTTAATATCTGCAGAATTTCTTTTTCTGACAGACTGTTGTATTTGAGAATGTGCTTCTGCAGTTTCTCAAGGTTTTCTTCAAAGGCACACATTTCCAGCTCATCGCCCATTACATGGATGACATTTCCTCTTGCAACAATACGTAGTTTAGGGTAAAGTGCCTTTACCATTTGTATGTTGGAATTGCCAACACCATACAGAATGACAGGGTCTATATCCTCAATTACAATATGTTTTTCTATCATTGATTTTATATTTTGCTGCAAAATTACATATCTATTTTGACATTTCCGCTATTTTGTGTATTTTTGTTGTCGAAAAATATGAGAAGACTTAAGAAAAAGATATTTTACGGCCTTTGTGGTGGCACAGTGGCCGTGTTGGCAGTAGTTAGGGTCTGCAGCCCCAGTGTTGTACTGCCTCGCGAAGAATGTGTGTCTGACAACTCGGCAGAAGTTGTCCGGAAACCAGTTGCGACAGAAAAGAAGTCGCATCATCGTGTATGCGGTGTTCATTCATACGAACAATGCTTCCCTGATTTGCAGGAGGTGCAGATTGTGGCAGCCCGTCGGTGGGGTGTGAAGCCTGTAAAGAATCGGCAGGAAGCAGAACATCGCAAGCAAGAACTGGTTTATGTTGGTGCAAATCCTTATTATAGTATTGATAAGGCAATGACTCAGAGCATACCTTATCTGATACCCCGAGCATCTGATTTGCTGCAGAGTATTGGTAGGAATTTTATTGACAGTTTGTACATAAAGAATGTGCCTTTGCACAGAATTATTGTATCCAGTGTCTTACGTACCGAGGAAGATGTCTCACGCCTCCGTAAAGTTAATGGGAATGCAAGTGAACAGAGTTGTCACCGTTTCGGTACGACATTTGATATTACGTATGTAAGGTATGAACCTGTTCATCATATAGACGGGTCACCTTGTGAATTTGTTTCCGATGCTATCTTAAAACCTGTTTTATCTGAAGTGCTTAGAGATTTGCGTGAGCAGGGGCTGTGCTATGTAAAACATGAACGCAAGCAATCTTGTTTTCACATTACCGTGCGTTAAACCTTTTTCTGTTTTAGCGGTCATAAGTGTAGTGAGATAAAAATTGTACAAAGGAAAAAACATTAATCAACGTTTAAGATGAAAAATTTATTTATTGTTTACGCTTTTATTATCCTAAGTATAGGAAGTGTATGCGCTCAAGAACAGCGCAGCGAGGAAGAACGTGAAAAAATGCGTGCAGAGCAGATTCAGCGTAATGCCGAGCGTTTGGCAAAGAATTTTGACCTGAAAGGTGATGCAAAAGAATCATTTCAGAAAACGTACATCGATTATCAGACAGAGATGTTCGGGACGAATCAAGGAGGTATGCGCCAGCGTCCTTCTGAGGACGAGGAGAAAAAGGAGCTTTCTGACGAAGAGGCTAATGCAAAGATTCAGGAGCAATTTACCCGTCAGGCAGAGCAGATAGCCACCATGCAAAAGCGTTTGGATATTCAAAAGAAATACAGTGTGGAATTTGCTAAAATGCTGACTCCCCAGCAAGTACTGAAGGTACTGACTCCCCAGCGCAATGGCCAGCGTGGCCAACGTGAGGGTCAGCGTGATGGCCAACGGGGTGAAGGTCAGCGTTGGCAGGGCGGTCGTGGCGGTTTTGGCGGTCCCGGCGGGGGCTTTGGACCCGGCGGTGGTTTTGGCGGTCCTGGCGGCTTCTGATTAGCAAGATTCTTTTATTGGTTAGAATAGAAAAAAGGGCACATCACATTGGTGCCTTTTTTTGTGTAACTAAAGTCATGTGTCATTTCAAAACACGATGCTTAACGAAATTTAACGAAACGGACGGGAGGTAATTGTGATTAAATTTGTAATTTTGAATTTAATTATGTATTATATAATTGGATAATATGAAAGAAACAACGACTTGCAGACTTTCCTTTCTGCTTTTTGTCCTGTTAGCTTCAACTATATTACATGCCTACAATCCAGATGTTGACCATCTTCTTGAGGGTACATTGATATATTCAGATTCCAGTTCGAAGGCTGCATTGGCATTTGACGGTGATGCTTCGACTTATTACAGTACTAGCGGGAGTGAGATGCAATGGGTCGGCCTTGATTTGGGCGAGCCCTACGTTATTACCCGTGTTGGTTACACACCAGCCCCTGGCGGTCAGGGAGCAGACCGCGCACAGCTTAGTCTTTTTGAAGGAGCCAATAGCCCAGACTTCATGGATGCCATGCCGCTTTATTTTATCAGTGAAAAGCCAACCAATGGAACTGCAACAACAGCAGATGTCAATGTCAGTCGTGGCTTCCGGTATGTCCGGTATGTGGGTGGTGCCGGCTCTTATTGTAATATTGCCGAGTTACAATTCTATGGTCATGCAGGTGAAGGCGACGACAGTCAGTTCTATCAAATTACCAATCTGCCTACGCTGAGCATACATGTTCAGAATAACATCAAGCCTACGAATCGCGGTGAGGACTTTGAGTCTCAGTCGGTACTTATCTATGATGGCGGTACAATGGTACAAGAGTATCCCATTCTGTTCCGCGTTCGCGGCAATTTCTCCGCTGCGCCCGAGAATAAGGCATATCGTGTGAAGTTTAACGACGGAAAGAGTCATCATATGATGAAGGGCGGCCACAACGAGTCTCCTGTAAAAGCCAAAAAGTGGGTGCTTATCAACAGCTATCGCGATAAGACGCTGATGCGTAACCCGGTGGCATGGGCAATGTCGAAGCGTGGTGAGAAAGAGTGGACACCTTGGAGCCAGATTGTTGACCTTGTTGTCAACGGTGACTATCGAGGTACCTATACCCTTGCTGATCATATCAGTGTGACTAAGGGACGCATAGATATTACAGAAATGGCTGAGACGGACATTGACGGGGAATCCGTCACGGGTGGTTACTATGTAGAGGTGGATAATAATGCCAGCCGTGAGCCCTATTGGTTCAATTCCTCACTTGGTAATCCCATCACTATTCACGAGCCTGACGAGGATGTTATGCAGCCTGAGCAGTTCCAGTATATCAAGGACACTTGGAATAACATGGAGAGCATTGTCTTTGGTTCAAACTATACAGACCCAGAGAATGGTTTCCGCTCTGTTGTTGACTTAGAGTCGTTTCTCAAATGGTTCCTCATAAGCGAGTTCAATGGCAATACCGATATGATATGTCAGGTATTTATGTTCAAGGAGCGTGGTGACGACCACTTCTACACAGGTCCTGTCTGGGATGCGGAGCTGGCTCTTGAGAATGACCAGACTACCTATCCTGCCAACAATCGTTATGACTGGACTTACAAGGTGCGTCAGACTGGAAACTGGAGCCAGTTTGTTTCCCGTATCCTTTCCGACCCTTCTGCCTTTGCCAGTCTTCAGGAGATGTGGGCCCGATTGCGTAAGAGCGGTGCCTTCAATCCCGACGATGTAGCTGCAGATGTTGATTCGCTTCGCAACGAGGTGCGTGCCTCTGCTAACCTCAATTTCATCCGCTGGCCTTATCTCACGCAACACATCTCCCTCAATCCCGAGGTTCCTGGTTCGTGGGAAAAGGAAGTTGACCGTGTGCGTGACTATGTAAAGGGACGTGTTGAATGGATGGACTATATGCTTTCTTATGGTTTGCATAAGAAAAACGGTATCTACCAGATTGCTTCTGCCGTGGATCTCATCACTTTCGGCCAGTTGGTAAATGAAAGCGGTGAGACTAATGCCAGGGCGGTGCTTCTCAATGACATTGACATGATGGAATACAATGAAAACTTTCATCCAATTGGCACATCATCGAATATTTTTGCAGGAAGCTTTGACGGAATGGGACATACTATCCGCAACCTTTACATTAGCGGTGGTGATGCATTAGGATTTTTTGGGCATATCGGTAACTGTACGCTAAGTAATATGGTCTTTGATGCAACGTGTAAGGTTGAGGGGGAAAACGATGTTGGTATGCTTGCCGGTTATGCTCATGATGATTGTGCCACCCTATCAGGCATTGAAAATCACGGTTCTGTTACTGCTACAGGTAATTCTGCAGGAGCATTTCTCGGCTATGGGAATGAATTTGCATCTGTCAGCATCATTAACAGTAGCAATACGGGTTCCATTACTGCTCAAAGTAATGCGGCAGCTTTTGTAGGTCCCTTTGCAGGGAAGATGACAGTAAGGAACAGCTACAACATCGGTACCATTTCTGGTGTAACGGAAGGGAAAGAGTTTGCCTTTGCTACCAAGAGCCTTTCTAATGATAATTGTTGGGACTACACCTCCATGCAAACTAACAATATGACGGCAGAACAGGTTGACAACGGTTATCTGTGCTATCAAATCAATTATAACGATGACACGGGCAGTAGCAATTGGCGGCAGAACTTAGACAATGGACGGGAGCATGACCCCTGGCCTGTGCGCTGCAAGACCAGCGGCAGAGTATATGAGGGGGGCGAACACTATACTAATTACAATGCCGAAGCTGTAAGATACCGCTACTATAACCTTGTCATTACGGCATTAAAGAGCGGCAATTGTTTACAGTTCTCGGAATTTGACATTCTGGACGACACATCGGGTGAGGTGGCAGACCTTACTATATACGACGGTCCGGAAGGTTACAATGGAGAAGGCTATGAAAATGCGACAGATAACAATGTCAACACCAAATATTGCGGTAGTTTTAATGGTTATTCCTATTTCCTGTTCGACGCGATGGATGATGTTGAGCCTTGGGGCTATCGTATCTATACCGCCAACGATACCCAGAATAACCCGGGTCGCAATCCCTGCTCATGGAAGCTTTATGGCAGTGACACGCAGTTGACAGCCCCTGACGACCCTGATTGGGTTCTCCTTGATGAACATAAAAACGACAATTCGCTACCGTCTGCCAACTACACTCCTACAGACTTCGTCGTTCCGAAACCTGTTAAGTCACTGACGCTTAGCAAACAGTCTGCTACGCTTCTGCCCAGCGAACAGCTGCAGCTTGAGGTTCGTGCGGCAAATGTCAACTTGCATAGTCTGACACTTCAGTGGATAACCACCAATGAGGCTGTTGCTACAGTTGATGGAAATGGTATTGTTGTGGCTACCGGATTGGGAAAAGCTGATATTATTGTGTATGCTCAGGAAGACAAGTCTTTGCGTGACACCTGTACCATTACTGTTGTAAAAGAGCGTTTAGGATATCGTTACTATCAGTTTGCTATAGACGAAACAGCTGGTGGAACTGCGATTCAGCTCTCAGAAATAGATTTCCTTGATAAAGACGGGGCGGAAATTAAGCCACTTACCCTGTACTCCTATACTGGTTCGCATTACAGCAATGAGGCTCAAGTGAATCTCTTTGATGACGATGTTAGTACAAAGTACTGCGGTCCCTTCTCTCCCATCATATATTTGTTTATTGATGCAGGAAGAGAGGTTACACTTTCCGGCTATCGCCTTACCACTGCCAACGATACCAAAAGAAACCCTGGTCGTAATCCTGTCACCTGGTCGTTGTTGGGCAGCAATGTGCTGAGCGAAGATCCTAACGATAGTGAGTGGACGCTTCTGGACCGTCGTGAGAACGATAATACACTTGGTGCAGCCAATTATGAGCCATACGATTTTATCATCACTTATCCGCAGCCTGTAATAATTATGGCACAGAATCAGACCATGGTTTATGGCGATATACTTCCGGATTTGTCTTTCACCGTGGATGGAACTGAACTTGTTGGTACTCCAACTATCACATGTGAGGCAAACGCATCATCTCCTGTTGGAATATATCCTATAATCGTTTCAAAGGGTACCGTTGAGAATAAGGATGTCATCTATATGTCTGGTGAACTTACCATTACCCAAGCTCCGTTAACCGTTACCACCCAATATGCAGAACGTGAAGTAGGAGAGGCGAATCCTGACTTTATGCTTGTTTATAGTGGTTGGAAAAATGGCGAGGATGAAAGTGTTCTGGAAGAAACTCCTGTTGCCACAACGTCTGCCACAACGTCGTCGCCTGTTGGTGAATATCCTGTAACGCTGAGTGGCGGTAAGGCTCGGAATTATGAATTTGTCTTTGTTGACGGAGTTCTTGTAGTAACTGAATCAGATGCGATACATGCGGTTCTTGGCAAGGAAGGTCCCTATGATGTTTACACACCGGATGGCAGAAAAATACGCCATCAAGTAACAAGTCTTAAGGATTTGCCGGGAGGACTTAATATCATCCGTATGAGTGACGGAACTGTCCGAAAGGTATTGATTAAATAAACTAAAAGTTCATCGTAAACTGAAATAATCTGCTGATTTTTGTCAAAGTAAGAAAAAAATCCTTATCTTTGCCGCGATTTACTGTGCATGACAGACATGAAAACGCGTTTTTCTCTTTTCTACATTATTTTTTTAGGTTGTTTTTGCTGCATTTTCGCTGATGCTCCTATTGAGGACGGTGTATATTCCATCTCCTGCACCATGCGGGACGGCTATCTCGGTCTGGGTGCCTATCACAATGTCGAGCCTTATATTTATTATGTTACCAACGAAGAGGAAAAGACGGACGATGCCTATTGGGTGATTACACACACGGCATCGGGCTATACCTTTCGCAACGAAGCCACCAACGAAATACTGGTCTATACTACAGACCGGGATGACAGCTATTATAAGTATATGACGTTGGCAGAGGAGTCGCTTGGCGACCAATCGGAGTTTTGGAACATCATCCAGGGCAGCGATGGCGCATATAGCATCCAAAGTGTTGTTGCCACCGGTTATTACTGGAATTTGCGCAAAGGTACAAACATGTTGGGAACCTTCAAGGGAAGCGGAGGAGACAGCGATAACGAGCGCTTTGTCTTCAACAAAAGGGAAACGGGACCAGGGCCTGACTCAGACCCAGACCCCCAGATTCCGACCGATGCCTATACACCGTTAGTCTTCCCTAATGCCCTCCATGTCTTCCTTACAGACGGGCGTGTTGAAGCCTATCCGCTGAAGTATGTCACCAATTACACGGAAACTGCAGGGAAACTGGTCATTGAAACCAACATCGGGCGAAGCTTCACCTATGATCTTTCTGAGGTGGCATCGGTGAGCGAAGAGGCTCCTGCGGACTTCCCGACCTTCGAATCGTACAAATTCAACAACAAGTTCAACGACCAACTCTTCACCGATGCTACAGGCGAGATGGTGGAGGACACCGTGTTTGTAACGATTGCTGCCATTGGCAAACGCCTGACTCCTTCGTTCAAAGTATCTGAGGAAGATGTTGAGGTCTATGCAGGCGGTGTGCTTCAGGAAAGTAAGGAAACCCGTATGCGTTTCGACAAGGATGTCTATTACGTCGTTACCCGAACGGGCTGCAGCATGCTGTTGCCGGAGCCCGACACGGAAGGCGGGTATGCCATGCAGCCCTACGGACGGGTTGTCCGTGTTCATTTGGACTGGCTGACAGACAGGGCCGAAGTGCCTACCATTTACATCAACACCTCCGACGGACAGGCCATCACCAGTAAGGAGTATTTCAAAGATGCCGAAATCACAATCGACGGACACGGCATCTTCCCCTCGATGGAAACCACTGCCGTGCAGATTAAGGGCAGGGGAAACAGCAGTTGGGGCTGGCCCAAGAAGCCCTATCGCCTGAAGTTCGCCAACAAAGAGAAGCCTCTGGGCATGACGAAGGGCAAGTCGTGGGTGCTGCTGTCCAACTACCAGACCGGCTCACTGATGTCGAATGCCATCGGCATGAAGGCTGCCAACCTGATGGGAGCCGCTGCCGCCAACCATATCGTGCCCGTCGATCTCTACCTCAATGGCGAATACCGGGGCAACTACAACTTCACGGAAAAGGTGGGGCTTTCTAACAACAGCGTGGATCTTACCGACGACGGTGCCGCTGCACTGCTCGAACTCGATTCCTATTACGACGAGGCCACAGGTCAGAAGTTCCGTTCACAGTACTACAATCTTCCCATCAACGTGAAAGAACCCGATTTCTCGGAAGGCACATCCCGAATCACATTGCAGACGGTGGAGACCGACTTCAACCAGTTTATGGCGACCCTTTACAACGGTGGCGACCTTTCACAGCACGTGGATGTGGAGCAACTGGTGCGCTTTCTGATGGTCAACGAACTGATTTGTAACTATGAACTGTATCACCCCAAGAGTACCTTCTGTTATCGTGAAAGCTTCGAGAGCGACACCAGCAAGTATGTTTTCGGACCTGTCTGGGACCTCGATTGGGCTTTCGGCTATGAGGGTCATGGCCGCTACTATCAGGACAACGCCACCAGCGACTATTGGAGCGATATGCCTTTCAACGAGGTCAGGGGCTTCATGCAGGATATCCGCTACAAGTACAGACCCGTGGGCATCCTCTATCAAGAGCTGTGGGAGAAGTTCATGAACGAAGACCTCACCGAACTGATGGAGTTCTGTCAGGACTACTATGATTTCGCCCATACTTCCTTCGAGCGCAACCGCACCGTTTGGAGTGACGGCACTAATTATGGGCAGCAGGTCGCTGTGGCTGCCAACTGGTTAGAGACGCGCACCAACCAGATTTGGGAAAACATTGTCGAGAACAACATGGAGCGAGTGAACGTCACCTACGACTATGTGTTTGAAGACCAAGTCATTTACAGTGAGACCGTCCAGGTGGTTCAGGGCAGAAGCCTTCCCGACTCTCCACAGGCTGGTGGATTCCTCTCTCTCGAACCCATTGGTGAACTACCGGCGACAGTCAACAGCGACTGCCGTGTCACCTACCGCGTGACATGGAATGGACCGTTCCAGTTCACGCACTCCATGACAGATGCGCATTGGTACAACCTGACCATTCGCAGCAAGTATCATGTGGGGATGTCGGACACAGAACCTTATCACCCCCAGACAGTGGAAGAAGAGACGCTGATGCAGCCTGAATACCAATGGGCATTCGGTGGAGACCCGCTGCATATCAAGGTCTATAACCGTGCGACGGGTCTGAGCCAGGTACTGACACTCGACGGGCAGGCAAGTAGTAATCAGGTCAACGCTGTGATGCGATCGGGTGACTACAGTTGGCAGGTTCGACCCAATTCAGACGGCTTCGTACTTAGTCCGCCAGACTATCCCAACGTCTGCATCAACCAGTTCGGAGGAAGCAGTGGTGGCTTACAGACATGGAACGACAAAGGCAGTCCTAAGGACGATGGCTCCACCTTCCGCATCGTTCAGGAAATTATGCTGGGTGATGTGAATGGCGATGGTGTGGTGGATCTCAGCGATGCCATCATGGTGACGTACTATTCGCTGCACGAGATTCCCTCTAATTTCAACGTTGCCCTTGCGGACATGAATGGTGACGGGGAGATAGACCTCAGCGATGCCATCATCATCATATACAAAAGTCTTGGGGTGAAATAGATTTCCTACCCCCTTTAGGAGGGAGAAACAAACCGTCAAATGAGAAAATAGTTAATAAATTATACATTGCAAATTATGAAATCGTAAAATCGTAAATAAAATGATGAAGAGACTGACAATTTTAATCTTTGTTTTGCTTACGATAGTAGGCAAAGCATCTGCTCAGGAGGATGTCACCGTCAGTGACATTACTGTTCCGCAAGGCGGAGAAGCCTTTCTGGAGATTAACTATTCGCTCGAAGGTGCTGGGCCGTACGTAGGATTTATGTTTCTGGTCGATCTGCCAGAGGGTCTTTCTCTGGCAGAAGATGAAGAGAACCCAGGCTATCCTTGGTACGACGAAGATGTGACCGCCATTTCAAGATTGAGCGTTACCACCACATCTACAGGCTTTGCCGGTACACCCAAGACGGCTGCTGCCACCATAAACGGCAACAGCGGTGTGCTGATGAGGATCAAGGTGGTTGCAAGTTCCAGTCTAGCTGTCGGTAGCACCCACACGGGAACGATTAAAGAGTTCTCGTTCAATGTGCGCGACGATAATTTCAATGTGACAAAGATTCCGCTTGGCGATGTAACCTTCGGCATCACAATTGGTGAGGCTGGCAGCATGACGCTCGACGAGAACTCCACCAGCCCCATTATGGCAGGCTCTTTTGACAAGCTGATCTTGAAGCGTACCTTCGCAGCCGGATGGAATACCCTTTGTTTGCCATTCGATGTTGACGATGTTGAAGAAGCTTTCGGGGAAGGTTCCAGAGCCTACGGGTTCACGAAATATGATAATGGGGACCTGTCCTTCTCGCCTACCGAATCGCTGAGTGCAACAAAGCCCTATGTCATCTATGTGCCTGTAGCTATCACAGAGGTCGAACTGGAAGACATAGATATAGACGAAGATAACACGAAGAGTTCGTACACCCTTAAGAATAAGGTTTATTTCCGCGGTACATACGCCCCCGTATCAGCTGGTGGATGGACGAAAAAGACCGACACAGACGACATATACGGTGTGACCACAGAGGGCAGGATAGCAAAGGCTGGCTCTGAAGCTTGCATTAAGGGCTTCCGTGCTTACTTTGACCTGCCTGCCGGTGCCGCAGTCAAGGCACTTTATATCGAAGGTGATACTGATGCTATTGATTTCATACTTGGGAAGACGGAAGAGGGGGCTGTATATAATCTGGCCGGTCAGCGTTTGAACAAGACACAAAAAGGAGTTAACATTACTAACGGCAAAAAGATACTGAAGTAATATGAAAAAGACATATTTCCAACCCAAGACGATAATTGAATTTGCCCTGTGCGAAACAATGCTGGCAGCAAGCTTGTTCGATGCCAACAGCGACACCCAGAATATCACGCCATCCAACGAAGAATACAATGGCGAGTTTGCTGTAAAAGAATATTCCTTTGGCGATGACTTGTCAGAATAGGTAAGAGAGTTCGTTGTATGTTTTCCCACCTATGATGAGATATTAAAATAATAAAATGAGTCCAAAGTTTTGCTGCTTTGGACTTTTTTTTGTAAGTTTGCACCTTGATAATGGAAAAAACAAAGAAACAAAATAATTATGGGAAGAGTACTTATTATTGGTGCCGGAGGTGTTGCTACCGTTGCTGCACATAAGGTTTGCCAGAACAGTGATGTATTCACAGAAGTGATGATTGCCAGTCGTACGGAGAAGAAGTGTATTGATTTGGCAAATGTGCTTAACAAGAAATATGGAACATCTGTAAAGACAGCTCAGGTGGATGCCGACAGCGTAGAGCAGTTAGTAACGCTCCTGAGTTCTTACAAGCCAGAACTTGTCATCAATCTGGCCCTTCCTTATCAGGACCTTACCATCATGGAAGCTTGTCTGCAGACAGGTTGTAATTATATGGATACGGCTAATTATGAGCCAAAGGATGAGGCTCACTTTGAGTACAGTTGGCAGTGGGCTTACCGTGAGCGTTTTCAGAAAGCTGGTCTTTGTGCTATCCTGGGCTGCGGCTTCGATCCAGGTGTGACAAGCATCTTCACTGCATACGCTGCCAAGCATCATTTCAAGGAGATTCAGTATCTTGATATTGTTGATTGCAATGCAGGTAATCACCATAAGGCTTTTGCAACTAATTTCAATCCTGAGATTAACATTCGCGAAATTACCCAAAAGGGCCTATACTGGGAAAATGGTAAATATATAGAGACGGAGCCTATGGAAATTCATAAGCCCCTGAACTATCCCAATATCGGTCCCAAGGAAAGTTATCTGCTTCACCACGAAGAGATAGAGTCTCTTGTTATCAATTATCCTACGATTAAGCGTGCCCGTTTCTGGATGACATTTGGTCAGCAGTATCTTACTTACCTTGATGTCATTCAGAACATTGGTATGAGTCGTATTGATGAGGTGGAATACAAAGCACCTAAGGCAGACGGCTCTGGTGAGGAGACCGTTAAAATAGTTCCTTTGCAGTTCCTGAAGGCTGTCTTGCCTAATCCTCAGGACCTTGGACAGAATTATGATGGTGAAACCTCTATTGGCTGTCGTATCCGTGGTATTGGCAATGACGGCAAGGAGCATACCTATTATGTATATAATAACTGTTCCCATCAGGCAGCTTACGAAGAGACCGGTATGCAGGGTGTAAGCTATACCACCGGTGTTCCTGCCATGATAGGTGCTATGATGTTCCTTACAGGCAAATGGAACAAGCCCGGTGTTCATAATGTTGAAGAGTTCGATCCTGATCCATTCATGGAGCAGCTTAACAGGCAGGGATTGCCTTGGCACGAGTTGCATGATGTGGACTTGGAACTGTAAAACAAATATTTTTTCAGAACTGTGAAACGTGTAATAGTTTTGTTGTCCGCCTTGCTGTACGGAATGCTCTTATGGTCGCAGGAGATTAGAATAGAGTTTTTCACATCAGGCATTGTTCACGTGGTAAAATCCGTGGATGGCAAACAGCCTAAGAGTCTTGTCGTCATAGCTAAGCCCGAAGAGGTATCTGTCAGTCATAACGGCAATACGTGGAAGAGCCGTGAGCTCATGGTGAAATTGAATCCTGTATCAAAGTCTCTGACTTTCTTGACAGCAAAGGGTAAGGTGTTGCTCCAGGAAAAGGCTTGTTCGATGAATACAGGTCCTTGGAACGGTGTTCAACAGATATTCGAACTTGATAGGGACGAGGCTATTTACGGTTTGGGCACTATCCAGAACGGCAAGATGAATCGCAGGGGCGAGCATAAGCGCATGGAGCAGTCCAATCTTGAGGATTTCCAGAGTGTCATCCAGAGTATAAAAGGGTGGGGTATCTTCTGGGACAATTATTCGCCCACGCAGTTCGATGATGACGAGAACGGTATGTCACTGACATCCGATGTCGGCGAGGCTATCGACTACTACTTCATGTATGGCGGTTCTGCTGATGGCGTGATTGCCCAGATGCGTTATCTTACAGGTGATGTTCCCATGTTCCCCTTATGGACTTTCGGATACTGGCAGAGTAAGGAACGATATAAGAGTGCCAATGAAACACTGGGCATTGTGCAGCAATACCGTAAACTGGGCGTGCCACTTGACGGTATCATTCAGGATTGGCAATATTGGGGTTCCAATTATCTTTGGAATGCCATGGACTTTCTCTCGGAGGACTTTTCCAATGGCCGGCAGATGATAGACGAGGTACATAAGCTGGGCGCTCATTTTATGATTAGCATCTGGGCCAGTTTCGGTCCTATGACCAAAGCTTATCAAGAACTTGAGGAAAAAGATCTGCTTTTCGATTTCGAAACTTGGCCGCAGAGCGGACTTACTTTCTGGCCGCCGCGCAAGGACTACCCCTCGGGTGTACGCGTTTATGATGCCTTCTCTCCGGAAGCCCGTGCCATTTACTGGAAAAACCTGAAAAGACTCTATGATTATGGCACAGATGCATGGTGGATGGATTCTACCGATCCGGATTGCTTTGATGGCTCTCCGGCTACGTACGCACATAAGGCTGGCCAGGAGGGTGGTACATGGCGTTCTTTGCGCAATGCATTTCCCTTAGAGACTGTCCGTGGTGTATATGAATCTCTGCGCAAAGTTTCGTCAGAAAAGCGTGTTTTCATCATGACCCGTTCTTCTTTTGCCGGTCAGCAACATTACGGCTCCAATATGTGGAGTGGTGATGTGAACTCATCATGGGACATGCTTCGCAAGCAGGTACCTGCCGGACTCAGTTTCTCATTGACAGGCAACCCCAATTTCAATACTGACATCGGCGGCTTTTTCTGCGGCTCATACAATACACAGGGCGGTGGTTCCGCTCCTTGTAACCCGCAGTTCCAGGAACTCTATGTACGCTGGATGCAGTACGGCCTCTTCTGTCCTGTATTCCGTAGTCACGGTGCCGATGCACCACGTGAGATATGGCAGTTTGGTCAAAAAGGTGAGCCTGTCTATGATGCCATAGAGGAGACTATACGCTTGCGCTATCGGCTTCTGCCTTATCTGTACAGTACCGCCTGGCAAGTGAGCATCAATAACGAGAGTTATATGCGCCCATTGTTTAGCGACTTTGCTCAGGACCGTCGGGTATGGGACATGACAGACGAGTTTATGTTTGGGCGTAGCATACTGGCAGTCCCCATTCTCGACCCTCAATATACAGAGGAAAAGATTATCCGCACCAACGCCATGACAGGTTGGGACAAGAAAGAAGTGAAAAGTGAAGGAGTGGAAAGTGGGAAATTAGACTGGAACGCTTCGAAGGTAGCTGTGAAATATCTGCCCAAGGGTACGGAATGGTATGATTTTTGGACGGGTAAGCGCTATGCTGGCGGACAGACCGTGACACTTGAAACACAACTGAATCGTGTGCCTATGTTTGTTCGAGCAGGTAGCATCCTCCCTATGGGACCTGTTATGCAATACGTGGGAGAAAATAAATGGGAGAATCTGGAGCTGCGCGTCTATCCAGGAACTGATGCTAACTTCACACTTTACGAGGACGAGGGCGACAATTACAACTATGAGAAGGGTGAATATGCCACCATTCCCATCAGTTGGAAGGAACGTTCCCGCACACTGACCATTGGAGAGCGTCAGGGCAGCTATCCCGGTATGATAGAGAAGCACCACTTCACCATCATTACACCAGCTGGCACAAAGCAGCATGTAGAATACAACGGAAAAGAACTAAAATTGAGAATAGAATAATAAGTATGATTGGTCCCGTGAGACTAATAAGCCCTATAAGAATCATTAATTTAAACTAAAATAATATTTTATGGCAAAGAAAGAAACAGGTGAGATGCTTGATGAGAAGGCTGCCAAACTGAAGGCCCTTCAGGAAGCAATGTCCAAGATAGAGAAGGACTTTGGAAAAGGTTCTATCATGAAGCTTGGCGAAGAGAAGATTGATAACGTAGAAGTTATCCCCAGTGGCTCCATATCTCTTGATGTCGCCTTGGGGGTCGGAGGCTATCCCAAGGGACGTATCATAGAAATCTATGGCCCGGAATCATCAGGTAAGACCACATTGGCTATTCATGCTATTGCGGAGGCGCAGAAGGCTGGTGGAATAGCAGCTTTCATAGATGCAGAACATGCTTTTGACCGCTTCTATGCAGCTAAGTTGGGTGTGGATGTAGATAACTTGCTTATCTCTCAGCCAGATAACGGTGAGCAAGCACTCGAGATTGCCGACCAGCTTATCCGTAGTGCTGCCGTTGATATAGTTGTTGTGGATTCTGTGGCAGCCCTTACTCCAAAGGCAGAGATTGAGGGTGATATGGGCGACAATAAGGTTGGTCTTCAGGCACGTCTTATGAGCCAAGCGCTGCGAAAGCTTACAGCTACCATAAACAAGACAAATACCACCTGTATCTTCATCAACCAGTTGCGTGAGAAGATAGGCGTTATGTTTGGCAACCCAGAGACTACCACGGGTGGTAATGCCCTTAAATTCTATGCCAGCGTACGTCTTGACATCCGCAAGAGCTCAGCTATTAAGGATGGCGATGAAGTGATTGGTAACGAAGTTAAAGTCAAGGTTGTAAAAAACAAGGTGGCTCCTCCATTCCGCCGTGCCCAGTTTGAGATACTCTTTGGCGAAGGTATCTGCCGTGTTGGCGAAATCGTTGATTTGGGAGTAGAGTACGGAATTCTCGAAAAGAGCGGTTCATGGTTCAGCTACAATGGCAGCAAACTGGCACAGGGCAAGGAAGCTGCCAAGAAGGTTCTCAAGGACAACCCCGAGTTGTGCGAGGAACTGACAGCCAGGATTTATGAAGCTATAAATGCCAAGGGAGCGCCATTGGCACCCCCAGTGGATTAAGTCTTGAAGAATCGTTTTATATCCCTGTTTTTATTGCTCCTTTTGGTGGGAATCGTTTCTGAGGCAAAGCGTCAGGAACCGATTGTATATGTTGATATGCGATACACGCTGCGGGCTAATTACAGAGACTCTTTGGTCCTACTCGGCATCTGGGACGATCTGCATACCATCAGCGCACTTCAGGGAATTGTAAACAGGGATAAGCCTCGGCTGTACATAGAATATGTTGAGGATCGCGGATGCAGTATCGATGCCTATTGGTGGAACCGCTATCGTCGTGAAGGCGAATGGTTGTGTGGACGAGATACATTGCGACTTGGAAGTGTAGAGGAAGCTGTCAGATATTTTCGTCATTTGCTTCGTGGCGTGGTAGCCTATGACTCCAATGTGGCCTCAACAAGCAATGTTGCCAGCAGTCTGGCCGGTGTTGAAAATCTTTTACCCTTGCGTTGGGATGTGCGCCCTACGTCTCTTTATCAAAGATTGACGAGCGGTGAGGATGCTTTAGAGGTATGTGAATGGTTAGTGAACAGCGATGGAAGTCCCCTTTTTACAGGAAAGGGGGTGATTCCCGGTACAGAGCGTATTTCATCAGGAAGCCAGAAATGTGATCCCTATCTCTGGCTGGTGGAGCGATATCTGAAGACGGGGCGCATGGACGGGCGTTATGCCGGTTACTATCAGGACCAGTTGTGGCGTCAGAAGCCTTTAAATGCTCCTACTAATCATCACACGCTTACGAATCACGATTTTTTCATCAGTCGTAAAGCTTTCTTTTTCGACTTGTCTCCTTGGCCTGACGAAGCTACTGACGATACAAGTCAGCCCGTGGGAACGGACTATCGAACGCTGTGTGAGATGCTACAACAAGCACACCGTCTGCGGCATGGTTCTGTCCCTTGTTACATTGGAGGTTTCCCGGAATGGGCCTACAAATATACACGACGGGCTGGAGGAAAACATGAAGATGTAGCTACGGAATGGCAGTTTGCAGAGTTAATAAGCAGATACATGGCTTTCAAGGATGCCGATGCTATCGGCTATGGTGCCTTGGCCAATGCTTCTTTCTGGCAGCATTTCCCCTTGAAGAAACGTTATCCGCAGTCTTGGACAACTCGGAAAAAACTGAAGAAAGCGCATTATCTTACAAAGGATGGAACGGTTGATACGACTCGTAATTACGTGATTATCTATGTGGGCGACTATGATGCCTCTTCGTGGGTATCGCAGAGAACACATGATTTGTGGGATAATCCTCATCGTGGGAAGTTGCCCATGATGTGGTGTATCAGCCCCGTCTTATCAGAACGTGTCCCTCACGTCTTGCACAATTTCCGTAGTACCGCCAGTCCCAACGATTTCTTTGCCGCAGCCGATAATGGAGCAGGCTATCTGATGCCTGGTGTCGTGGAGAAGGAGGGCGCTGCCGAAGACATTGAAACCTGGAAGCGTCATTGTAAAAAATATTATCGCAAATGGGGATTGAGTGTAACGGGCTTCATTATCGACGGAAATGGTCCAGGGATGAAAAACAGATCATTGGAAGCCTACAGAAAGTTCAGTCCTAATGGCATTGTTCCCCAGAAATGTAATATCATTGGCAACTATCGCGGAATGCCCGTATTGAGGTCCGATTATGATCTTGTCTCCAACGACCCCAAGGAGGCAGCCCGTTTACTTGTTGACCGTGTGCATATCCGTCAAAGTGTTCCTTTTCATTGGTTTCGTATTATTTTGAAGAGTCCTGAATGGTATGTCAGTTTGATAGAGGAAGCCAAACGACTGGATTCCAGCATTGAGTTGGTGGACATGCCCACCTTCTTTGAGTTGATGAAAATTTCATATCATAATTAATAATTTCAGATGTCCGCTAAAAGTTATAATGCGATAAAATAACAATACCCCCCATAATATTAGTTTGTCTTCAATTGTTATTATCTGTCTTATCCCAGAAATGTTTTTTTCGGACTGAGCCCTTTAAACCAACCGCTTGCTGTTTTTTGCTGACAATGTGGCAGAAATCTTGCCATTTTGCCATTTGGCATACCCTTTGTTTTGTTTGTTGTGAGTAAATGGCTCAAAGCGAATTAAATAATTTTGAATAAATAAAAAATAAAAAATAAAAAAGATAAAGTTATGGGAAAGATTATTGGAATTGACTTAGGTACAACAAACAGTTGTGTATCTGTATTCGAGGGCAACGAGCCCACAGTTATTGCTAACAGCGAGGGCAAGCGTACCACTCCCTCTATTGTAGCATTTGTTGATGGTGGCGAGCGTAAGGTGGGTGATCCTGCAAAGCGTCAGGCTATCACTAACCCCAAGAAGACCATCTTCTCTATCAAGCGTTTCATGGGTGAAACCTATGATCAGGTTCAGAAGGAAATCGCACGCGTACCTTATTCTGTTGTACGTGGTGACAACAACACCCCCCGTGTTGATATTGACGGACGTAAATATACTCCGCAGGAAATCAGCGCCATGATTCTTCAGAAGATGAAGAAGACTGCCGAGGATTATCTGGGACAGGAGGTTACAGAGGCAGTTATCACCGTTCCTGCTTACTTCTCCGACTCTCAGCGACAGGCTACCAAGGAAGCTGGTCAGATTGCCGGTCTGGATGTTAAGCGTATTGTTAATGAGCCCACAGCAGCTGCTTTGGCATACGGCGTGGACAAGTCTAACAAGGATATGAAGATTGCTGTATTCGACCTGGGTGGCGGTACATTCGATATCTCTATTCTGGAGTTCGGTAGCGGTGTGTTCGAGGTGCTGAGTACCAATGGAGACACTCACCTGGGTGGTGATGACTTCGACCAGGTTATCATCGACTGGCTGGCCAGCGAGTTCAAGGCCGAGGAAGGCATAGACCTGAAGCAGGATCCTATGGCGCTGCAGCGTCTGAAAGAAGCTGCTGAGAAGGCTAAGATTGAGCTTTCAAGCTCTACCACTACAGAAATCAATCTGCCTTACATTACTGCCGTAGGCGGTGTGCCCAAGCACTTGGTTAAGTCTCTGACACGTGCTAAGTTCGAGCAATTGGCCGATAGCCTTATCCAGGCTTGTAAGGTTCCCTGCCAGAAAGCTATGCAGGATGCAGGTCTCAGTAACAGCGATATTGACGAGGTAATTCTGGTAGGTGGCTCAAGCCGTATCCCTGCTGTCCAGAAACTGGTGGCAGACTTCTTTGGCAAGGAGCCCAGCAAGGGTGTGAACCCCGACGAGGTTGTTGCCGTAGGTGCTTCTATTCAGGGTGCAGTTCTGGCAGGTGACAAGAGTGACATTGTATTGCTCGACGTTACTCCTCTGTCTATGGGTATCGAGACTATGGGTGGTGTAATGACCAGACTGATTGACGCTAACACAACCATTCCTTGCCACAAGAGCGAGGTGTTCTCCACCGCTGCCGATAACCAGACAGCTGTTACCATTCATGTGCTTCAGGGCGAGCGTCCAATGGCCAGTCAGAACAAGAGTGTAGGCCAGTTTAACCTGGAGGGTATTGCACCCGCACGCCGTGGCGTTCCTCAGATTGAAGTTAGCTTCGACATCGATGCCAATGGTATTTTGAAGGTTAGTGCCAAGGATAAGGCTACCGGCAAGGAGCAGGCTATCCGTATTGAGGCAAGTTCTGGCCTGAGCAAGGAGGAGATTGAACGCATGAAGGCTGAGGCTGAGGCTAATGCAGAAAGCGATAAGAAGGAGCGTGAGAAGATTGACAAGCTGAATCAGGCCGATAGTATGATCTTCCAGACAGAGAACATGCTGAAGGAGAGCGGCGATAAGATTTCTCCAGAGATTAAGAGTGAGGTGGAGGCTGCTCTTGGTAAGCTGAAGGATGCTCACAAGGCTCAGGATATTGCTGCCATCGATGCTGCTACAGCTGAACTTAACAATGCTGCTCAGAAGATGTATCAGGCAGCTCAGCAGGCTGGTCCTCAGCCCGGTCCCGACATGAACGGTGGCTTCGCAGGTGGCAATCCCAACGCTGGTGCTGGCAACAACAACCAACAAGGTCCCGACATTCAGGATGCCGACTTCGAGGAGGTGAAGTAAGGAACTTAAATTGACATAGTGAAGAATAGGTGCGGCTCCAAAGCCGCACCTATTCTTTATCTTTATATTATTCAGTCATCTTCTGGAAAGAACTCATAATACAAATCTGCGATAGTATCGGCAAACCCCCATCCGCATGGCGAAGCCCATTCCACACACTGTCTCAATCGTGGTTTGAAGTGCTCCAACATATTATTTTTAGCAATATATGCCATTGTTTTGTCAAAGTTATTCTCTACAGATGTGTAATACTGCTCCCACATGTCTCCATAGTCGTAAGTAAACTGACAAGCGTTCTCAACATAGCAAAGCATCAAGTCCGCCAATTTATCTGCAGAAGGCTTCAACTTCTTGTAATCCGAAACCGCCTTGCGACAAACTGAGAATCGAGTCTTTGGCTCTCTACTGCTTTTCGCTGGATAGAATTCTTCCGTGATAATTTTCTTATACTCTTCCAGCTTTCCATCTTCGTCTCGATTTGCATAGAACTCCAGATACTCTTTTGCTTCTTTACGAGCATCATACATCTCCAAAACCATGCCAATGATTTCTTCCTTTGGCATGGACATGAGTTTTTTCTTTACTGTTGCTTTTGACATGTTTATCTCTTTTATCTCCAATTAATAGTTTCAGTTTGTTTAAGTCGCTCATCATCCAATACAAAGCCTTTGGTAAGATATTCTTTCAGAACTTGTGTCGCCCAGATACGGAACGGAGTTGCCTCGTAGCTGTTCACGCGATAACCCACGGCAATGACCACATCAAGGTTATACATCATCACCTCACCAGACCATTTGTCCGAAGGTAACAAAATTTTTTTGTAAGCATCGGACAAATGTAACTCGCCGCTTTCTTCTATCTGTGATAGATGATAGCTAATGTTCTGTTGCCCATTGACGGAATTGGTATCCATAAACTAATGCATAAGTTCTTCCCAAGTAGCAAACCAAGGGCGTGCATTTCTATTTCTCCGCGCAAGAGCGGGTATTTGAGCATAGTCTTGCGATTTACTTGTATCAAAAGAATATACCAAATAATAATCATGCCCCAAGTTTTCAAAGCCTTTCTTTTGCAAAGCTTCCTTAGACATAAATCTTGGTCCCCCACCTTTCAACTTATACAACGTGCCAGATGTTCCGTTATGCAACATCACGTACTTTGCATTCAATGCTCTTGGCTCCAAAACAATTGCTCCCGCATCTTCGCCTGTACGAAGATAGCACAATCCCAATTCTTTCATCTTCGCAAGTTTGTCCTTCTTTGCGAAATTTACAAGAAGCACATCGTCAGGATCTTGGTATTCCAATCCATGTTGGGGCGCCACATTCTTATACAGATAAGTCTTCATCCTGCTACGCTTTAACCATTCCGCTATCTGTTCACGCAATGCCTGCTCACTACTATTAGGATCAACAATAATCCCGTCTGACGGCTTCAATGGAAATGCACCAATGCCAATAGCCTTGATCGATTCATAATAATGCGACTTCTCAAACTCCTCACGAGTGTAGTTTCCTGGGAAAAGGACATATCCGCCTATTACTTCACGCTTGGGCTTCTGGTTGGCTGGTTCAATATAATAGATGGCATCACGATAGCGGTGCATCTGGTCAATGGCATCACTTGGTGGGGTGTCCATATCGTCGGGATGAGAATCGCTTATGCGGTATTTTGCATCGAAAAGGAAGGTATATTGAATTCCCTTCTGCCGTTTGGTCAAACGCAACACGATATCAGGACGCTGTTGAGTGGTAAATGTCTTTGTCCCCTTTATGGCAGACGACACTTTACTATCATCTTCTTTCACTGGAGCATTATACATTACCGATGCCAATTCCACATTGTCCTCCGTCCGCAGGAAGATAACTTCCGAATGCGTGCCCCAGTTCAAATCACGGATAAACTGCGGCGTCATCTTCTTGCCTTTGTATTGAGCAATAGCCTTCTCACCCAACAGGTCGGAAACAATGTTCTTTACTTTCAAGAAACACCATATCTCATACAACATGGCGATGTCCTTCGTCTCCAGTTTGTTAACACCTTCCTCCAGTTCATATCCGCAAAGCAACTCAATCCATTTCTGGTAGATGGTTCGATAGTTGATGGATTTCTTCATCACCAGCGAATCTTGCGAGAATCCCTTGAACACTCCGATATTCCGGAAGAAAGGATGGCTCACCAGCCGTTGCAGTTCATCTCCCATCTCGTCGAGCCTACTTTCCATAATCTTTGATTTAGCGACGGCATTCCTGATATGTTGGCTCACAATGTTGAAGCGTTGCAGCGTTTGACCCATTACAAATTTCAGGAAACGGTTCTCTACTGTGTCGTTGGTGTGACAGAGTTCATGAGTGCGATAGAGGTGATGCGGGTCATCCTTGAACTCGTAGTATTCGTTCTCCAGTTCACGCTCCACCCATCTCAGCCTCTCCTGACGTTCATAGCTCACTCTATCGTGCAACTTCCGTTTGGGAGAGTTGATGATTAGTCGGCAGGCTTTGGTGATGTCATTAAAGCATGACTGGAATATCTGCCACCAAATCAGATCGGACGATTCACCGCTGCTGGTACGGAAGTTAATGTAGGTTTCGCGCATGAAGGCAAACGACAGCATACTGTATTCCTGCTCTATGTCACGGATAATCCACTTCATGTCAGTGCGGTAATCCATCTTGTAACTCAGTACCTCCGTGGTGAAACGCAGGCTTTTCGTCCTTCCGTCTTTTTTGTAGTTGAGACTGATGTCCGTTTTCCCGACTTGATTGCCGAATCCGACAGCACCAAACAGCAGATTCCCGTCGATACTCAACTGTGAGTCTTTTGTCACGTTGGAGAACATCAGCGACATCTCGCTCACTCCATCTTCTCCCTGAATAAGCACGGGGTATTGTGTATTCTCGAAGAAAAGAGCCTCGTGCATCAGTTGCTGGTTTTTGCTTTCGTGACCGTTGAAAACAAAGCTGGCATCTGCTTGTGAGGTGACAAATTCAGCCGTCAGTTTCTCGTCGCCCCGTTCCACAGACAGGTTTTCCATCGCCTTTCGTATGCGATCGATGGTTTTGTCACACGAGAAACGTATCCGGACATCATTGTTCCGAATCTCAAAGTTGAATATGTCCCCCTTCACAGCCATTTATGCCCAATAAGAGACAAAATGCTCACGTTCAAGCGTATTACACATTTGGTCAATCTTCTTCTCTGTCTCGCTAGAGGCTCCAATGTGTTTATAGACGATCGCTTTCAGGCAAGTCAGCAAGCTTGTATGTTGTTCACTTGCTTCTATGCCAAGTGTGGCAATCCTTGGGTCATCATCGGCAATGCCCAACCGACTGTCGTCACCCTCAATACGAGAAAGAATCTTCATCAAGGTGAATTCGTCCAACGCATTTGTCAAAGCATAGTCGCTTCCTGCAAACTTTTTGCAGGCTGCGACATAAAGCATAGCCTCGTTTGCAGCACGATAACCGAGCTTGAACGGTGTTCCTTCCATCAGCGTGTTCACATCCTTTAAATAGGCAATTACCTTGTCTGATTCTATCTCCTCTTTCACTTCTGCTGCCCGTTGTGGACGATTCACCAGCAACTCATTCATGTCAGTCAACAAGGGGAATTGTTCGCTTTCACCCGACAGGAACTTGTCGTAATCCACTTCGTTCATCTCCACCGACATTGCCCTATCCAGTACCTTACGTGAGAATGAGAAAGTCGTCTCGTCCATATTCACCGTACCCATCACTATTAAGTTAGGAGGCAATGTGAGACCTTTTTCGTAAAAATGTATAGCTATAGGATTTTTGTCTATAGGGTCAGCGTCACCAAGTAACTGTATAAGCATTGATTTTCCTTCTTTCTCACCAAAATTCTTGAACGGCTTGATGATATGGTCTGTTATGTAATCGCCGTTCTCGTCAGTAGAGCGTGACTCAATGGCACTTAGGAATTCAGCAAAGTATTCTTCCACTGGGGCCAGATTCATCTCATCCAAGCAGAGGAAATACGGAGTGTCTTGATGCTGCCATGCCTTCACGATAAACTCCACGAAAGGTGTAAACTCATATTTTCCAGAGATATTGGAATAGAAGCCTACCACATCCATCGAGTTATGCCAATTAGGCTTTACTTGTATCAGCTCAAAATTCTCAGGACGATTATCCTTCCAGCGGTCTTCGTCATTGTCATACTTCTGCGTTGTGGTCGCTTGTGCCAGTTTTCTCACAATGCGGCTTTTACCCGTACCAGAGATGCCTGCCAACAACATAAATGGCTTAGTACGAAGAGCGGTTAGATATGAACGTATATACTCTGTACCGTGTACACCATAGTATATTTGCTGGAGAGTTTGCGTTTTTACAGTTGAGGAAGTCGTTTCTTGAGGGACAAATGGAGGAAATACATATTTTCCGTCTCGAAGATTCTTCCAAGCATTAATTCCACCTGCAAAATAAGCACCACTTCCAGAATTAAAACCACCATCTATCAAAAGTTGCTCATAGTTCCCTTCGTAAAATGTGGTTATTGCCTTGCCATGTATAAATCCAAAATACATGCAAAAATCGTTTTTGGATATTCTTTTATTTGAATAAGCTTCAAATCCTTTTTTACACGCTTCTATGAGCTCTTGCTTTGTAGTAATAGTTTCTTCAAATGGGACCATAATGAAATATTTATATATTAAACAAATGCCTTCCAAATAGTTTCACACATTCCACATTAACAGCATTACCGAATTGCTTATATGCTTGCGCCTGTTTAACATCTGGAAGAAATGTATCTGGAAAACTTTGCAAGCGTGCGCATTCTCTGGGAGTGAGGAATCTGCGCCTAGAGCCAATGATGGAAGTCTGAACTATTGCCACAAGTGCAGGGAAATAGGAATTTACCTTGACCCTGATTCCTGATGGACGAAGTTGGAATATCTGATTCCATATATTCGGAAGTTTCGTCTGTCCTGCCTGCCATTCCAACTTTGCCTTGGCTCCAAAGAAAAGAGGATTACGTTTTGCACGAGGCAGCCACTCGCTGATAAACCCCCTATTCGCCAAATACAACTCATTATTCTTATGGATAAAGTTCTGCTTCCAACTAGGATATTCTGTTAAGTCCTCATGAGGGTCTAAGTCACACAATCTGTCAGACCATACGGGGAATCCTGGCAATTTGTCGACAACTATGTTCTGAAGGAACTCATTCCACAAATCAATCAGATCTTCCAAATCGGGAGATATACGATATTCCTGAATGTTAGGAATTTCGTCGTCTTTTTGTAATATGCTCTCAATTGTACAAGAGGCCATTTCCTTTTTATCAAACGTAAAAGGCCTTATATCGCCGATTTCCTTTTTTACGCACATAATATAGACCCTCTCTCGATGCTGAGGAATACCTACATAGTGAGGACTAAAGATGACAGGCTCTGGAAGAAGATTGTATCCTAGCGAGACCAACTTGTCATGAATAACCCTCCACGTGTTACCTTTATCATGACTTGCGAGATTCCGAACATTCTCCAACAACGCGTATTTAGGTTTGTGAAATTCAAGAATTCTGCAAATGTCAAAAAACAAGGTTCCCTTTGTCTCATCATCGAAGCCCAATCTTTTACCTGCTTTTGAGAAAGCCTGACATGGAAAGCCTGCACAAAGCACATCATGGGCAGGAATGTCACATGCTTCTATTTTTGTAATATCGCCAGTAGGTTTTATTCCGTAGTTTGCTTCATATGTTTTTCTGCAATCTTCGTCTATATCACTAGCAAAGACACACTTACCGCCAAGTGATTGCATGGCCTGATGGAAGCCACCTATACCACAAAATAAATCTATATATTTAAATGATTTCATTATTTATCGTATGTATAGCGAAAAACGACAAAGTTGTCATTTTTCAGCACTTCTTTATTAATATTAAATTTTGGTTTTCTCACTTTACCATCGGGTTGACGACCTTGGTTGAATTCCGTCAGAACTTCACGGAAATTAACTCTATTTAATTCTATGATGGACATTTTCATGAATTTTACAGAGTTCTTCATACGTTCATGATAAGACATTTCATCCTTATCATAAGTTGGATCAACGCTCTTGATATAGCGATTTCTTCCCTTGGTGGCTTCATAACCGGCGTCACTATCTTTTATCGTTTCATGCTCATATATTACATACCAAAACTTATCAAACTGGTAAATACACTCAATCAAATTCTCTTGGTCATTGCCCGGAGTTTCTGTTTTGGTGATGTCGCTAGCCTTCAAATCGCCATAGAAGTCTTCTTCATCAAAACGAATATCAAAATCCAGGTCACCTTCGCGTTTCAAAGAACTTCCTACGTAACGCATTTGCTTAGTAACGTTGTTGTCTATCGTAAACTTATTGAACTTGTATTCCAAGAACCAACCTGCCCATTCTGCTTGTCTCCACTGATGCCATTCATTTTTATGCATTTCCTTAATCACATCAAGAGCCTTGAGCCATTGGCCAAAAGAAAAACCACAATTGAACTTACGGAAAAGGGCAAATAATATATTTGTTTCCGATATTTTATTTTTAAGATAGCCACGAAACTTGTCTTTTCGTATCGCGGAAATTGTGTTGCCGAAATAGTCCTCTTTCGTGAACACCCCATAAGTCATTGCCTGAAACAAATCATTTGTATAGACGTGAGCCGATGAATTATGCCCCTTCTTTGTGAGGTAGGTCTTCTTATTAAAATCTACAAATATCACATTGTCACCATGATATTCATCTCCATAATGGTAAACACCAATATAGCGAATGTCAATCTTGGGATTCTTTTTGCTAATGGCATTAGTATATTCGTTAAACCAAAGTGGTAATTGAACTCTTTTCTTAAATATTGGATGAGGATTACCCAGATATGTACATGTTCTAACGAGCAGGTGATATAACTTACTTCCATCAGTATATTCCAAGGCCCACTTTCGAGGTGGAACCTTAACAATCCTGCAATTAGTTTCTCCAAGTACTTTAATGAGACATTCCTGAAGTTGCTTTTCAGACAAAGGCTGGTCTTGAGCAACGACAAGATTCTTGTCAAGAGTTATTTGTTCGCTATCAACATTCATATGCTTAAATCTTTTAATCAATTGATGAATAATATTCCAGATAACTAATTTCATTCTAATATTTCTTTGATTGTTGTAAAATATGGAGCATAATTACTCGTATCAAAGTGCAGACTAGCAGAATAGTCAACTATATCGCAAATCATTCTCGGTTTAGCACTCTTCATTTGAAAACAGAGATATGTTTCCCCAGAAGTCGCAAAACCTAATGTTTTTAAGAATGAAGCATCTGCCAGAACAGGCTCTTCTGCATTAAGTTCATATATTTCTGCGACATTTTTATAATGTAGCAACAAATATTGAGGCATTATAGCGCATTCATCTTTAAACATTGAACCTTTTCTGCCATCAGAACGGACATAATAAAGTTGATTTTTAAGAATGAGCCGTTTATGTTCGTCTCCTTTATAATAACCAACAAGCACAGTCTCATTGTTTATGTTATTATGCTGCTTATGATCAACAACACACGTCTGTTCTATACCATCTAAAGCATTAAAAATTGATTTCGCTATTTCATGCCCTAATCGAGGAGGAACGGCATTGCCAATCATCTTATATGCGTCTTTGATATTTTCGTACTCGAAGATAAAATTATCAGGAAACGTCTGTATCCTGGCGCATTCACGTATACTCATTCTTCTGTATTTGTCCAACTTGTCCTTTTGGAAGTTCCAATTCTCATGTCCGTAGTACATCATCTTGGGCGATGAGGGATGCAATGGAGCAAAGTCGGCTGTCGCATTTATCGTAAAAGATGGTTGTTGCCACCCTCTTCGCCTATTGCCTCGGTAATAAAAAGAGCCAAATTTAGATGTTAGTACGTCGTGGTTGGGATGTTTCTGGTTTAAGTCCAATATAACCTTTGTCTTACTACCAGAATAATAATGAGGCTCTTCTACAATGTCGCCAATGGCTCTTTCAAGGGTAACGGGCTCTGTACATGTTGGACTAGGAAAGGCGAATGATACATTCAATTCCTTTCTAAAACCAACAAAGAATACTCTTTCACGATTCTGTGGAATACAATAGCGTACCGCGTCAAGCAATGCCCATTGTACATCATATCCTGCACCATCAAGACTGTCCACAAAATCCTCAAATACATCTTTGAACTTGTCATCCAGCATACCATTTACATTTTCTATCACAAAGAATTTGGGCGTCTTGGCTTTGATTAGTTCGATATATTTAACAAATAACTGTCCTCGTGCATCATCAAGTCCTTTTTGCTTACCGCCCACACTCCACGACTGGCATGGCGGTCCACCGATGAAGCCATCACAATCAGGAATCGAATTTGGATTAATTTTGCAGATATCTTCTAAAACGAACTTCGTATTGGGATGATTGCGAGTATATGTGGCGCGGCAATGTGGTTCGAACTCATTAGCCCAAACTACTTGGAATCCCGCTTGTTCAAAGCCAAGATCAAGACCACCACAACCTGCAAAGAATGATACCACGTTCATTATCTACTTACAATATTTGTCGAAATGAATAGCCAACAAATCTCTGTCAGGCAGAAACCGTTTTGGCATTATCAATTTTCGATGATTAATACTATTTATGTACTCTTTGGTGGAAACATCTACATTTTCCAGTTTCGCGCCGTAGAATTCGTCTGAAACGAATATCTCATAATCGGGAGAAATGCCAATTAGGTTCTCATCATACGCTTTATGAAAGAGGACATTCAAACATAAGCCGTTTTGTGGGTTAGTTCTATTTGCCTCATCCTTAATCCAACCGACGATATGGCCGGCTTCAAGTAGAGACTTATTGTTAATACCCGTAATACAGCAATAGTTATTGTATGAAGACAAGACAGTCCTTCTAAAAAATTCTTGATTAATCCTTCTCGTAACTTCCTGCTTTCGTTCTTTTCCTTTGGGTAATTTATTAAGATCTATTGTCTCGGTTAGAGATTCCTCAAGTTCTTTCTGCTTATATTTAGCAATCAAGACTTCCGCATCAATAGCTAATTTATCCCAATGACCAAAATACTTATTCCAAACAATCTCATCAAGTTTCCCTGTATGTCCAAGTCCCCCAACCCCTCTTGCTTTCATCTGAGGGTAAAAACCGGCAAGATTTCCGACCTTACGGACAATAGCCGAAGGTGTACGGCCCAACAACAGCCCCAACTCCTTTACGAATGGCTTCGTTGCTGAGAATTGTCCAAACGGATTCCGGCAATACTCATAGAGTACCACCGTTATCTGCTCTTCTGTCCAATTATCTCTTGCCATATCTTGTAAATAAAACTATATCTGATTTACATGCTATTTGAGATTTGCTATAGTTGTATTATCTTCACCTTCGAACTTCAATCGTTCCTTATCCCGCAATAAACGAATTTTGTCTTTAAATGATAAAGTCTTAATAACTACATCATATTTATCCAACATAGCTTTGTATGCTTCTGACTTTGTTTTTCCTTGCAAGATATGCTTCATACCCTCTACAGCACAATCACCAAAAGCATCTTCATCATCTCCTACTATAAAAGGAGCATTATATCCAACAAATAGTTTTATACCCAATCGGTTCAATTCTGGATAAAGATTCTGAGCACAAGAACACGCAATTGTGTATAATCCTTTATCTGCAAAAGCATAATTAGTTGTACGAATGGTTATCACATCGGCATCCTTCTCATTGTAAATCCCATCATAATCACCATGAGCCGCAATAAAACAGAGTTGATGTTTCTGCATTGGAGGAATCACATTTGATTCTATCAAAGAAGGAGGTATAACAGTGGTATATGAATGATTATTGTCTGCACAATATTGTCTTGCGACATCCGCACAAGACTGCATAAAGTTATGCAACTCCACATTTGCATCATTATTACAAGCAATCAATATGTTAGCCATTATTCTCTTCAGACTTAATAAGTTGATAGATGTAATAATCATTCACCATACCTTCGAATATTTTACCAATAGCCGTTTGATGTCGTAATTCTACTAACATTTCTGACCATTTGTAAGATTTTCCTCCGACCTCTCTATATGCATATTTATCAGCATCCTCTGGATGACGAATAATCCACTCTTCAAGAACACAATCAAAACGTGTTGTCCACAATTTACGTATTTTTTCAATCAAATTGCATGCATCCATTACCGTACCATTATTACGATCAAAGAACCAAATATAGTCTTCATTTATCATTTCAATTATATCAAGTCCTGCTATTTGACTGATTGCATTTGCAGACATCATCACAATATATAGCAAAGAAGTCTGTTCACGTATCTGTTTAAGAATATTTATTCCTTGAAGCCCATATCCATCGAATTTACAATCAACAAAGACTATCATCTTGCTATTCAAATTGTCAAGAACAAACTTCAAACCTATCTCCGGGTCTGTAAAAACACTAATTTCTGCTTCTTTTTTCAATTTACCAATAGAACGCACAAAAGGATTGTCATTCCCTTCACGCATATTGTCATCAATAAAAACTAATTTATATGCCATAATACTATTTTTTAAATGGTAATTCTATTTTGATTGTTGTTCCTATAGTTCCAAATTCACTATCTACTACGGAAACCTTTCCTTTCAACGAATCTACTCGCGTTTTTACAATATAAAGACCAATTCCTGCCCCACCTTGTTCTTGTGTTGTTGTATTATAAATGCCAAAAACCCATTCTCGTTTATCCGCAGGAATCCCATTTCCTGTATCGGACAACAAAATCTCCAATTGGTCTCTTCCAACAACGACAGAACACCTTATAATCTTTTTTTCAGCATCTTTCACGGCTTTTATCGAATTATCAAGAAGATTCTGCAAAATGTCTCTAAAAAACTGACGGCGAGTATTTCTTAACATTATTTTTTCAGGAATAACAACATCAGGTATTATTCCATTTGAAATGAACAAAGGTTTATATTCCAAGAAAATCTCACGTATTGTCTCATCAAGTGCAATATCTTCTGGTTTAAGATTGGATTGAGAATAACTCAACATATAATCTATAACCTTATTAGCGTTTAGAAATTCAAAATACATCTCTTTCGCATAACGCTTAAATATCTCCTCTTCTGAAGGATCAGGGAAAAACATATTAAAATATTCTATTCTATCACGTATTTTGTTTAAAGTCGTCCTAATTGCATGCGTGATATGGATCGCATATTCTTGTAAAGACATTATACTCATGTAAATGTTTTCTTTACGTGCGAACTCTTCTTCCGCCTCTTTTTTTTCTTTTATAGCCGTTTTAACTACATTACCCGTTTTCTTTGCTTGTTCTACAACAGGGGCAAGACTATCTTTCAGATTCGGATTCTTTTGGGCAATACTCTCAACTGAAGAAATAAAATTCTGTATTTCATCACCTGCAGATTCTAAAGTGTTATTACTTTTCTTTCTTTTTTCTTTTCTTATATACTTCTTAAAATTTTCAATAGAATCCAATTGAGTAATAATAAATTCTTTTAATTCACGATATTGTTCATTATCAACAAAATCCTGCCGATTGGTTGCATCAATAATCATAGGGTTGCCTTCCTTAGTTATTTCCACTACTCCTATTATTTCACGAGTGCTAACACGGTCGAAGATATTCATCCAAAGCCTTTTGTCAATACCTAACACATCACGTTTTTTATCATCTTCTGACTCATTTTCAGCAAAAGGGGTAGTAATAATATTATCTCGATAAATTTTAATACCGTCTATTTGATTATTTGGGAAATCCTTACGGTATCGCCGGCGAGCGGCTTCATCAAAGAAATAGACTTTCATCTTAATGCCACCAAATGATTTCATTGGAATTGACCGCACATCAATTTTTCCAGTATCCTCATTGAAATATGCTGCATCTTGAGTCTTTCCTTGAGCATCAAATCCCAAAGAAAAATAGATGGTTGCAATATTTACATCATCCAAGCTCTTTGTTGCTAATTTTTCTATATTATATTCCGGTGCAACCACCTTAATTGTCATGGGATAGCTCATGTTTGCTAATGGAGACACCAATTTTGATGCCTCAGAAACAAAACGATTAATATCTTCTTCAAGCCAAATCTCTCGAACATTGGTAATCTTTAAAGTTGTTCCATGTGCATTAAGTTCATCGGCATCATAAAATTCGTAATGGTTTTCTATATCAGTAAAAAGTTTTATTTCCTCATTTATCGTACTTTGATTATAATAAGCCTCCCAATCAATTTCTACACTTAACCATTGCTCGGCCTTTTCTTGTTTTGTAATAATGTTTACTTTGTCGCCTAATTTATCTACTGCAAATCGACCTATGCCCTTCTCTCCCACACATTTCCTTTTATAAGGCTCGGGAGTTAGTGGATTAGAACGTTTATTCGATGTACCAATAACCATCCATTTGTCTCTGATATCAGCAAAAGACATTCCAATACCATCATCTTTTATATATATAGAAGAATTTGTCTTTCCTAACCCAACATTCTCAAACAAAACAGTTACTTCATCAGCGTTTGCGTCATAGCAATTTTTTACAAGTTCGAACAAAGCAGTCACGCGATCTGTTATCAAATCACGACCTATCAAGCGAAATGTGCTAACATCAAATCGCCATTTCAATGAACCGTTTTTATCCATTATATCACCCTTTATGATTTCTTATATGAATTTTAATACTTTCAGCAATCACCTCACCCAATCGAGGCGGGACGGCATTCCCTATATAGCGAGAAGCTTTAGACAAAGAAACTTCTTCCTCATTTTCAAAGAAGCGATATGTTAATGGAAATGTCTGGAACATAGCCGCCTCTCGGGCAGATATAGCTCTATTTTGGTCAGGATGTCCGAAACGACCATTGCCAATACCAGTACAGAGGGTGGTCATTGTTGGGGCTGGTTCATCCCAAACCATACGTCCATAAACACTACCGAAACTTTCTCCACCTTCTTTCTTGTGACAATCCAACAACAATTCTTCTGGCCAGTCTTTCCAACTTCCACCATATGGTGTTGCTATCATCCTTCGCATATTTAGAGGTGACAATGTGCGACACCTATGTAAAGAATCACGTGGACTACTTTCACCCGCCTCCAATGGAGGAAGATTTTCAATAGTATCTCGTACAGTCACATAATTATCTTTTTTATGTGTAGGTGGAATCAACTCAATTTTTCCCAATCGAGAAGCCAAGAGAACCAAACGCTTCCGAGTCTGAGGTATTCCGTAATCTGGACAATAGACGACCTGATTCTCTACATGATACCCCTCTTCCTTTAACACGTTTACGAAATCTGCTAAGACAGGCTTTAATTTAAAGGATGCAATTGCTGGCACATTTTCCATTGTCACAATATCTGGTTGAACATCCTTAACTAATCGCCCAAACTCATAAAGTAAATCATATTTATTAGGGTCTTTCTTCTTGTTTTTGTATGCATAGGACGAAAAAGGTTGGCAAGGTGCACATCCTGCCAACACCTTAATGGCTTTCTTTGAATATAATGGCTTTATATCATCTTTGGTTACAATCTTAATGTCTTTATATACAAACTTTGCATCATTATTTGTTTCATATGCATATTGACAAGTCCAATCCAAATCAAAACCAGCAAGTATTTTGAAACCTTTTGACTTCATACCATAACTCAGTCCTCCTATTCCGCAGAACAGATCAACAACCTCTATTTTCGGAAGTCTACCTCGCCTTTTATATTGTTTTATCTCATCCATTATTACTTTTCTAACAAATGCTTATTAAAAAACTCCTTCAATGGCTCTATATACTCTGCATCCAGATTCCAATGCTGGGCGTTCTCGTAATTGCGGTTTTTCTGAGTATTGTGAATCCTTGTCATAGGCCATTGTTCTACTTTTCTTCTTCGACTAAATTACGCTTTATTCTAACGAGTTCGGTATAGTCCACATTCAAAGCATCGGCAATCTTACCCAACATATCTAATGATGGCTGAGAGGAATTAGTACACCACTTGCTTACTGTTGCAGCATTTACACCAAGTTGTTCTGCCAACCACTTGTTCGTGCGCTTCTTTTCGGCCAGCATAACCTTGATACGATTCAAATCTCTATTCTCTTCCATTATAAATCGTTTTAATTGGTACAAAGATACAAAGAATATCTCATTTTGTCATCAACAAATCGTAAAATTAATAATTTATCACGTCAAAAAATGAAAATTTTTTCACTTTCTTGATGTATTTAGATTCCAATATAGTTAGACATCTACCAGCCGACACATAAACATTGGTACGATTGAGACGGTTTTTCAATACAATGTTGAATTACAGCTTTACTTTTAGGGTATATGATGTGAGTAATATGTTGGGCTATAATTCATATTTTTATAGACTTATAGTTCAGATTTTATCAATATGAGTAATACTAGTAACATGAGTAACACACTCTTAAAAAGACAAATGCCCCCAAAAATGTCATAAAAGGTGTCGTAAAAGGAGTCGTAATGGGGAAAATGACCTAAAAGAAGTCCTAAAGGAAGTGTCTGACCAACAAGGAATTATCTTATTTCTCATAAAGACCAATGACCTAATAACAATTCAGGAAATGTACCAAAAGATAAAGGTATCGGATAAAACCATTAAGCGTGAGCTGGCTGTCCTTCAAGAAAAAGGAGTGTTGACCCGTGAGGGTGGTCGTAATGATGGTCGATGGGTTATAAAAGATTAGGTGCATGGCATAGTTGAGCTATAACTCGATTTTATAGGGCTTACAGCTCAAACTTCCATATGTGATAGCTATAAAGAATCTATGCTGGTTTATTAAAAAATCGCCATAATTGGCAGATTTTTAATGTAAGCCTTGTGCAATAGGATTTAAATCATTACCTTTGCACCGTAAAAAGTTGCCAATACTGGCAAAAATATAATGCAAATGATAGAGATAAAAAGAGACAGGTATCTAAAGCAGTTGATAGAAAGTCGTCAGAATGGCTTTATCAAAGTGGTAACAGGAATCCGTAGATGTGGCAAGTCGTATCTGCTGAACGTCTTGTTCTATCACTACTTATTAGATAATGGGGTGGCTGATGACCACATCATCCGCATTGACCTTGAAGACCGCATGAATAAGGAACTGAGAAATCCAGACGTAATGCTCCATTATGTTCATGACAAAATCAAGGACAAGGAACTGTATTACATCATTATTGATGAAGTGCAATTGATGGATGAGTTTGTCGATGTGTTGAACAGCTTCCGGCTTATTGATAATGCCGATACATACGTGACAGGCAGTAACTCTCACTTCCTATCATCAGACATTCCTACGGAATTTCGTGGTCGGGGAGAGATTATTCATGTTAACCCATTGTCTTTTACTGAGTTCTATTCTGCCTTTGGCGGTGACAAGCAGGATGCATGGCGTGAATATTACACCTATGGTGGTCTGCCGCTCATCCAATCTTTTGAGAGCGAAGAAAAAAAGATAAACTATCTGAAGGACTTGTTTGAAACTGTATATCTTGCGGACATTATTGAGAGGCATAAAATCAAGAATGATAATGAACTCCGTGAGTTGGTGCTTATTTTGGCATCATCTATAGGTGCTCCATGCAATCCGACTAAATTGTCGAACACTTTCAAAAGTGTTAAGAATGTAAGCATTGGTAGTCAAACTATCTCTAATTACCTTACCTATCTGACGGAATCGTTCCTGTTAAATAAAGCAATACGCTACGACATAAAAGGTAAGAAATACATCAACACACTATCCAAATATTATTTCTCTGACATAGGTCTGAGAAATGCCATCTTAGATATGTGTCAACAAGAGGAAACGCACATCATGGAGAATATCATCTACAATGAATTGCTTGTACGTGGTTACAGTGTAGATGTCGGAATGGTCGAGATAAAGAAGCAGGACAAGGATGGCAAGTGGGTTCGTATTCAACTTGAAGTGGACTTTATTGCCAGCCTCGGCAGTAAGAAGTATTATGTGCAGTCAGCCTTGTCCATCCCTGACAGGGAGAAAGAGATACAGGAATCTCGCCCACTTACGAACATCAATGATTCTTTCAAGAAGGTGATCATTGTGAAAGACCACATTATGCCTCGTCGAAACGAAGAGGGAATACTCACAATCGGTCTTTTCGACTTCTTACTCAAAGAGGATAGCTTGGACATGTAGTCATAGTTACGAACAATTCGCATATTAGACATTATAATGGAGATAAACATCTTTCCGTTACCGTCAACGAAAGGAGTACATCGCTATATTGGCACGTCTTTTTTGGGACTGTTTATCATCACCTACATAGTTTGTGCTTATAAGGTTGCTCAACAACTAATAGGAGAGGACAAGGAGTTGCTTTGCTTTCTTGCTGCCAAACCCATGTTTATAGGCGGATATGCAGTACTCATATTGTTGCTTCACGGCACAAAGCAATGCCTTTATGCCAACTTCGAGGAGGTTAAGTAATAACGCATAAATGATTAGGAAAAGCGTGTGGTCTTAGACTGCACGCTTTTTTGTGTTATGTAAGGTGCAGAAGGCAAATTATGTGCTGAGTTGTAAAAATTAATGCCTACTATTTCTTGGTGTGAAGAAAAGTTGTTAAATTTGTAGCCAAGGAAACTAACAAACAAATACAAATAAGATGAAACTAACAGGAAGAAGAGAAAGTACTAACGTTGATGACCGCAGGGGTATGTCTGCTGCCAAGATGGGCGGTATGGGTATTGGCGGAATCATTGTTGTCCTGTTGATGACATTCCTTTCCAAGGGAAGTATTGGCTTGGAGGATATCATCAATAACGTGGGAACACTTAATGTTACTGAGCAGCCTGAAGGCGGACGCAAGTTTACTCAGGAGGAACAGGAACTGGCCAAGTTCTCCAAGCAGATTCTGGCTGGAACGGAAGATGTGTGGACTGAGGAGTTCAAGAAACTGGGTCGTACCTACGAGCCTCCCAAGATGGTGCTCTATACCGGTAGCGTGCAGACTGCCTGCGGTAACGGTCAGAGCAGCATGGGGCCGTTCTATTGCTCAGCCGACCAGTGTCTGTACATTGACCTTTCTTTCTTCTCTTCCATGAAGCAGCAATTGGGGGCCGACGGAGATTTTGCCTACGCTTACGTGATTGCCCACGAAGTGGGTCACCATGTGGAATATCTGTTAGGTACGTTGGGTAAGGCCCACGAACAGATGTCACGTCTCAACGAGAAGGATGCCAACAAGGTAAGTGTCCGTCTGGAGTTGCTTGCCGACTTCTATGCCGGTGTCTGGGCTTATCACGATAACGAGATGTTTGGCAGTATAGAAGACGGAGATCTGGAAGAGGCTATCCGTTGCGCTCAGGTCATTGGCGACAACTATTTGCAGGAGAAGGCACGTGGTTACTCGCAGCCAGAGACCTTTACCCACGGTACCAGCAAGCAGCGCATGAAGTGGCTGAAGCTGGGTCTCACCACAGGAGACATTCGCCGAGGCAATACCTTTGAATGCAGCGATTCAGAACTCTGATTGCTTAGTTTTTTTTACCCAGACCTTGTGTGAATGGCTGCCTCTTGTGGTAATGCCAGATTCGGGATCGGCCACGATTGACTTCAAATCCGTTGAGGCGCTGGATTTGCATAGGCCTGTTGCACAAACATAGTCGGTGAGCGTCATAAATCCGTGCTTCTCTATAATTGTTAACGCCTTTGCCAGACGTTCTTCTTTGCTGAACTTGCTGGTTTTGGGTGTTATTACCTTCGATTCCACACGGTAAAAGGTTGCTTTCCTGTTTAAATCAGCAATCAGTTCACGGTCCGGCCTGAAGTTAATGCCCTTAATGCAGATGTGTCTGTATTTGGTTTTGGCACTCTTGTCATTTGTATCTTTGCTTTTTGTGGCAATGGTTTTTTCGGAAGGCGTTGATGTGTCAAAGCCTAACGAGAGTGAGAATACGCCCAGCCCGTCAACCTTTATGTTGTGTCCCAAGGGCATACACGTTTTCATTGTCTCAGCCAAAGCATCCAATACACAGCGCATGATACCTTCGCTTAGGTTGCCGGCGTAGTTGCGCATGTATTTCAGCACCGTTTCTGTGTCGAACGTTGTGTATGTCTGCATTTTGGGGAACACCACGTTTTCCCTTTCTTTCATTCCTTCAGGCAGTTCCTGCAGTATATAGTTTGTCATAGCCTTAGTATTTTTTGTTCTTTATTCTTTTATTTTTCTCTTTTCCCTTAATTCTTTTTTCTATTCACAGTACTACGAACTTATGTTCAATGTACTGCAAATTTATATTTGAAGTACTATAAATATGTATTTTCAGTTCTGCAAACAAAAATTTTCCTTTGCAAAAATAACATTTTCATTTAGTAATTCCAAAAAAAATAATTAAGATTTTTCGAAATTAATAAATATGTTTCTTCATTTTTTTGTATATTTGTAGCTGAAAAAGATAAAGCATGAGTAAAAATGCACCTCAAACATACGTAGAGACTCTAAACTCATGATAGTATTTTGCGAGTTGTGTAACAAAATATGGTTCTTCTTCAATTTAGTTGAAAAGTACATGCTCCATTACCAGTTTGTTCTTCAGCAGTTCAATTCCAGCCCTTCCATACATCAGCCTCTTCACGGCTTTCAGCTTGTTGACGTATCCTTCAGTGATTCCATTCGTAAC